>CAMBQP010000139.1 GCA_945869955.1 Schlesneria paludicola DSM 18645 | reverse complement strand
GAGGGGGGCGTGGAGCCAGTGGATTTGCATCGGTGGCAGGTGCCGCCATCGCCGTTGGCCGCTGACTGTTGGCCAGCAGTGAGGCGAGGGCGACTTTTCCGACCCCGAGTCGACAATCCTGGAAAAAATGGCGGCGTGTTACGCCGATTTCCTGTTCGTATCGCGTCATGCAATCATCTCCGCCAGTCAGGACAGAATCTCGCCAGGATTGAACTTCTTCCAGAAAGACGTTGGCACAACACTTTGTGTGAGACCGAACTTCATCAGGACAGCAACAATCATGATAGTATACCGCGTAGGGACCGTATGGCATCCTGCGGCACCGGCGATTATAACTGGAAAACCGTCTGGAACAGAGGTCAAACCACAAAAGAAGCGGAAAGTGATTTGATCCGACGTTCACCGATGCGGCATAATCGAATGTCGCCTGGCGGATGCGTCCGCAGGGTTCTCCGTAGTGTCCGCAGTGTGAGTGGGTAAGATCGTTTCAACGCGATCAGTACGAAAAGTTTGTTTTGACGAGGGTCAGTCCGCAATCCAACAAGGAGTCTTCGATGAATCGTGGTTTGCTAGGTTTCTCGGCAGTGCTGGCGTCTTCCGTTTCCCTGGTTTGTCTGGCGATTGATTTGCCGAAAGAACTGGAAGCGTTGGCCAAAGGCAAGACTTCGGCAACAACCTCTCAGGAATTGAAGGAAATCACGCGTTGGCCCGGACTTGCTCATTGGGCAACCAGCGTCGCCTTTTCGACCGATGATCAGACCTTGGCGATTGGCTTGAAAGATCAGATCCAACTGGTTGACCTCGCCACCAGAACGGTCCGCAAAACCTGCGAGGTGAAAGCGGGGCAAATCCGCAGTCTCGCCTTTTCGCGTGATGGTCAGTTGCTCGCTGCGGGTGGTTATCAACGAGTGGTCGTGTTGCATGCGCGGACCGGTGAACTGGTGCAGGAACTCAAAGGGCACCGTGGCTATGTGAGCGGGGTGGCGTTTTCTCCGGACAGCCAGCAACTCGCCACCGCGTGTGAAGACGAATTGGGTCGGATCTGGCGGGTCAAGTCCGAGGTTCCCCCTGTGATGCTGCGAGGGCATTCGTATCCGGTGACGGGCGTCGCCTGGTCACCTGACGGCAGCATGGTTGCAACGTCGGCGGGCGATGATACTCGTCCCACCAAGCCGGGACAGGTTCGGGTGTGGGACGCCACCACCGCCGCGGTCAAACACCAATTTGAGCTGCATTCCAAAGCAGCGACTGGCGTCGCCTATTCGACCGAGGGCCATTTTCTGCTGTCGAGTAGTGTTGATGAACATGTCAATGTGTATGACCTGCAGCAGGATAAACCGCTCGGTTTCTTCGCGGGACACTCACGCCCGACGAATTCGGTGGTGGTTCATCCCGATGGTGAGACGGCCATCAGCGTCAGCGGTGGGCGGGCCGTGGGAAAGAATCAGTTGATGGTTTGGGAGTTTGCGACCGGCGAAACACTTGCCAGCATCGAAGCTCATGAAGCAAAAATCACGGCGGTGGCGGTATCGCATGACGGACGACAGGTCGCGACGGCGAGCCAGGATCGTTCGGTCGCGTTATGGAACGTCGCGTTTCTTGCGGTGGGAATTCCGCAGTCGACCGTGGCAAACGCTGAGCCGGGAGCCGCAGTTACCACTGAAAAGAGTTCGGAACAGGCCGCCGACGCTGCAGCGGTCGCGGCGACGGCCGCAGCAGCAACAGCGGCAGCTACTGCACCACAGGGGGCTGCCGACGCCCCCAAGCCAAAAATGTTGCGGGCGGGGATCATTGGGCTGGATACTTCCCACGCCGAGGCTTTCACCAAAACGATGAACGCGAATCCCGCAGTTGCAGGGGCTGAGGGATGTCGGGTGGTAGCGGCCTATCCGAAGGGAAGCCCAGATATCAAGTCGAGTGTCGAGCGTGTGCCGGGTTACACCGAAACGATGAAGAAGTTGGGTGTGGAAATTGTCGACTCGATCGACGAATTGTTGAAACGGGTCGATGTAGTGTTACTGGAAACCAACGATGGGCGTCCGCATCTCGAGCAGATTCTTCCGTGTCTCAAGGCGGGAAAACCGGTCTTTATCGACAAGCCGATTGCCGGATCGCTGACGGATGCGGTGGCGATTTTTGCCGCGGCAAAAAAATATCAGGTGCCGGTTTTCTCGTCGTCGTCACTGCGCTTCGGCAAGACCACCCTTGCTGCACGAGGTGGCTCGCTGGGGAAAATTACTTATTGTGAAACCAGCAGTCCCGCAGCGCTCGAACCGACGCATCCTGATCTGTTCTGGTATGGGATTCACGGTGTGGAATCGTTGTTCACCGTGATGGGGACAGGCTGCCAAGCGGTGGTACGAGGGAAATCGGCGGAAGGAAAAATCGAAGTGACCGGGCAATGGAGCGGTGGCCGTAAGGGTTTGTTCCGTGAGGCGGGGGGATATCAAGGGAAGGCGGTCGGTGACCAAGGGGAAGGCCCGGTCGGTTCGTACGACGGATACGACCCCTTAGTCTATGCCATCGTCAAATTCTTTCAGACGGGGGTCGCTCCTGTCACCCCGGAAGAGACGCTGGAAATTTACGCCTTTATGGAGGCGGCTGACGAAAGCCAGCGACAAAACGGGGCCAGTGTCACCTTGGAAAGTGTGCTGGTGAAAGCTCGGGCCGAGGCGGAAAAAAAGGCAGAAAAATAGGTGAGTGGGTTTGGCCGGGGGGAACACCCCTCGGCGAATGCGGAGCAAAGACAAGGATGTGACATTGGATTCCCAGCGGTTACGTGAACTCGACAATCAACTGGTGTGGCATCCGTTTACGCCGATGTCGGCGTATCGCGAGGAAGCGGCCCCGATCATCGTGGATGCGCAGGGGTTCCACCTGATCGATGCCGAGGGGTGTCAGTATCTCGATGGGCATTCCTCTTTATGGTGCAACATCCATGGACATCGCGTTCCCGCGATTGATGCGGCGATTCGTGGGCAACTCGACCGAGTCGCACATAGCACCTTGCTGGGGCTCTCGAACGCCCCTTCGATCGAACTCGCCGCAGAACTGGTCGAGAAAACCCCCGAGGGCTTAAACAAGGTTTTTTACTCGGACTGTGGCGCTGCCGGGGTCGAGGTGGCGCTCAAAATTGCCTACCAATACTATCAACAACGCTCTGGGTCGCAGCGAGCGGGATCGTCTGGATCGCCAGTACGGGACAAGTTTCTCCATTTCGATGGGGCGTATCATGGCGACACGATTGGCACGATGAGTATCGGTTCGATTGGCCGCTTCAAAAATCTCTACAGTCCCCTGTTATTTCCGGTTGTCTGGACGAGCGTTCCCTGTGCTGTGCCGGACCAACCGGAACGGGAGTCCGAGCAGCTGGAACACTGGACAGGGGAACTTGAACGACTGTTCGAATTGCACCATGAAACGCTGGCAGGGGTGGTGATTGAACCCCTGGTCCAGGCAGCCGCAGGAATCAAAGTTCAGGCAGACCAGTTTCTACGGCGGGTTTGGGGACTGTGCCGACGCTTTGATGTGCTGCTGATTGCGGATGAAATTGCGGTCGGTTTCGGACGGACAGGGACACTGTTCGCTTGCGAGCAGGAAGGGGTTGCTCCCGATCTGTTGATTTTGTCCAAGGGATTGACCGGTGGGTATCTTCCGCTGGCCGCGACGCTGGTGACCGACGAAATCTACGACGCGTTCCTGGGGGCTCCTGCTGCCGGACGGACTTTTTTTCATGGGCATACCTACACAGGAAACCCGCTCGCCTGCGCTGCGGCCTTGGCGTCGCTGCGACTCATCGAAGCAGACCACGTGCTGCGGAATGCGTCGCGTTTAGCGGTGACTCTTGCAGAGGAACTGGCACCACTCAAGCGGCATCCCCAAGTGAGGGAAATCCGGCAGAAGGGGACGATGGTGGGGATCGAAATCAGCCGAGCTGGCGAGGCTTATCCCCCGGAAATGCGGATCGGTCACCAGGTGACATTGGCCTGCCGTCGCCGCGGGGTGATTTTGCGAAATATTGCCGATGTCATCGTGCTCATGCCGGCTCCGGCCATGCCGGAATCTCTGGTGACCGAGCTTTGTCAGGTCGTATGCGAATCGGTTGCAGAAGTCGCGGTATGAGGAGGCCGTATCAGGGGCCAGCGAGACTTGGAAAAACCGAGCCAAAAAGCAATCGGTGGCGGAAGAGGGTCAACCTCTTCCGCCCCCGTGACTGACGATTCAAACGAGGTGAATCGAAAGCGGACTCACGAAATTGCTTCCAGTGCCTGCTTCAGGTCGCCAATGATGTCCCCGACATCCTCGGTCCCGATCGAAAGCCGCAGGAAGTCAGGGGTGACCCCGGTGGCAAGTTGCTCGGCGGGAGTTAACTGCTGATGGGTGGTGCTGTTCGGGTGAATGATCAGCGACTTGCTGTCGCCGACATTCGCGAGGTGACTGAACAGTTTCACGCGATTGATCAGCTGAATTCCGTTTTCCTTCTGCTGGGTAGAGGTCGCCCCCTTGATACCAAAGCCCAGAATCGCACCGCAGCCGTTTGGCAGATACTTCTTGCCGTGCGCATACGAGGGGTGACTATCGAGGCCGGTGTAGTTGACCCAACTCACCTTCGGATGCGATTGCAGGAAGTGTGCGACGGCGAGAGCGTTTTCGCAGTGACGTGGCATGCGCAGATGGAGTGTCTCGAGTCCTTGCAGCAACTGGAACGCATTGAAGGGACTCATTGCAGGCCCGAGGTCGCGGAGGAGCTGGGTACGAGTTTTCAGGATATATGCCAGATTCATCGGACCAAAGGTCTCGAAAAATTTCATGCCATGGTAGCTGGGGTCAGGCTCGGTCAATTCCGGGAATTTTCCGTTCCCCCAGGGGAATCCCCCCTTCTCGATAATGACGCCGCCGATGGAGGTGCCGTGACCACCGATAAACTTGGTACACGAATGGACGACAATGTCAGCACCCCATTTGAAGGGCTGACAGAGAATTGGTGAGGCGAGTGTGTTATCGACAATCAGCGGAATGCCGGCGTCATGGGCGATTTTGGCGATCGCTTCGAAATCGGGGACATCGACGCGAGGATTGCCGATCGTTTCGAGATACACGCAGCGTGTGTTTTCGTCGATCGCCTTACGGAAGTTTTCCGGATCGGCTTGCTGGACAAACTTGGCTTTGATGCCAAACTTGGGAAACGTGTAGTGGAACAGGTTGTAGGTCCCGCCGTAGAGGCTGGTTGCCGAAACGATGTTCTGTCCCGTTTGAGTGATATTCAGAATGGCGAGCGATTCGGCAGCCTGACCCGAGGCGACGGCCAACCCGCCGGATCCCCCTTCGAGGGCGGTCAGACGTTTTTCCAGCACGTCACAAGTGGGGTTCATGATGCGAGAATAGATATTGCCGAATGACTGCAGCGCAAAGAGACTGGCGGCATGATCGGTATCGTTGAACGTATAGGAAGTGGTCTGATAGATCGGAACCGCGCGAGAATTCGTCGTGGGATCAGGGACTTGACCTGCGTGCAGGCACTGTGTGGATGGATGGAAATTGTCGGTCATCAGAGGCTTTCCTTGAAAAAAAGGGCTCTCGGCGTTTTGCCGAAGATCATGGTCGAGGTGGCGTGTGAAACCGCAATCGTAAAACCGACGGTGTGGAAACGCAAATGTGGCTCTGTCAGAGAGGGGGAAACAGCACTCGCAACGGGGAATTACGGGAAACCTTTGATCCCGATTCCCCGTACTGTTCCGAGTTCGGTTGATTCCCATACTCGAGCTCATTTGGCAGGAGCACAGCGGCGGTACAGGAGCACAGCGGCGGTACAGGAGCACAGCGGCGGTATCTGCATCGGGGGAGTTACCCGACGACACCAAACGTCGACAAGAGTGCCTGGTGTGCCTTCTGTGCGTCCTTCGGAGCAACGACCGCACTGATCCGGATTTCGCTGGTGTTCACCATTTGCACGTTGATGACAGCGTTCGCCAGTGCCCGGAACATTTTTTCACCGACACCGGTATGACTGCGGAGGCCGATCCCCATGACCGACAACATGGCCACTTCCTTGTCAAAGCTGATCGTGGTGCCGGGCCAGCGCTGGATGAGTTCTCGCAACAGTTGCAGACAACGTTCCAGATCACTACGAGGAACGGTGAAAGAAATGTCTGCCTGATGTCCGTGTCCGATATTTTGCACGATCAGGTCAACCATGACTCCGCCATCGGCGACGGCCGCGAAGAGATGAGCGGCGACCCCCGGCTGATCGGCGATGTTTCGAATCGTGATCCGCGATTGATTCGTATCGAGTTGAACTTCACTGACGACGATGTCTTCCATGCTTGCCAGACGCGAGACAACGTCCCGCTCGAGTTCATCTCGGGAAACTTTGGGCTTGGCTTGATTGATCTGCGTCACGCCGATCGCGGGGGGCATGGTGGCTTCCTGATGCAGAGCAAACCCATCATGGACTGCGCGTAACGCCAGTTCCCGCTGGTCCCGGTTCACCAGCACCGAAATCTTGATCTCGCTGGTGGTGATCATTTGAATGTTGACCCCCGAGTCCGACAGGGATTTGAACATTTGGGCCGCGACGCCGGTGTGGGTGCGCATGCCCACGCCGACCACAGAAACCTTGGCGACATTCGTGCCGTGATGAACTTCGCCGGAACCAAGAGCCCTGACCGCCTGTTCGGCCGCCGTCAGCGCGTCCGCCAGATCGTCCTGGGGAACCGTAAACGTCACCTCGGCAATTCCCTCTTCGGCAAAATCTTGAATCACCATGTCGATCGGAATTTTTCGTTCGGCCATGGTCGAAAAGAGAGCAGCGAGGACTCCAGGCCGATCAGGGAGCTTCCGCAGATTGACGATCGCTTCGCTTTTCACCATGGCCACACTGGTCACCATCGGAACGGGCCCCTCGGGCAACGGGGCAATCAGCGTCCCTTCCCCCGCAGTGTAGGCGGGGCGAACCTGCAAGAGAACGCGATATTTCTTGGCGAATTCGATCGAGCGGGAGTGCATTTTGCCTCCCCCCAGACTGGTCAGTTCGAGCATCTCATCATAGGCAATCCGGTGCAGCTTGCGGGCGTCCTTGATCAGGCGGGGATCGGTGGTAAAAATCCCTTCGACATCGGTGTAAATTTCGCAGACATCTGCTTCGAGGACGGCTGCCAGCGCGGTTGCCGTCGTATCGCTGCCGCCGCGTCCCAGGGTCGTGATATTGAAGTCGTCATCGATCCCCTGAAATCCTGCAGCGACGACAATTTTTCCCTCGCT
This sequence comes from Schlesneria paludicola DSM 18645, assembly GCA_945869955.1. Taxonomy (GTDB): domain Bacteria; phylum Planctomycetota; class Planctomycetia; order Planctomycetales; family Planctomycetaceae; genus Schlesneria; species Schlesneria paludicola_B. The sequence goes on along the minus strand of CAMBQP010000139.1, from coordinate 8,394 downwards.
CAGTGCCTGACGAATTCGGTCTGTTTTGATTTCGCGAATCCGGGCCTTGGTGTAGGTCGAATCCGTCAGGATGCCGATTTGGTAGCCGGTCAGGCTGATGGCGGGTTCGCCCAGTGCCTGAACCGCCATGGCGACCAGTGCCACCGCCTCTTGTTCGCCGGTGGCTAGCAACATATCCATTTCCCGTGGCGGTGGGGTGTCGCTGATCTGCCGGGCGAGTTCGATCAATTCGTCCGTTTTGTCGCCTCGGGCGCTGATGACCATGACCACTTGATTGCCGGCGCGTTTCGCGGCGACTGCCCGCTTTGCAGCCGACATGATTCGCTGAGCATCCGCGACGCTCGAACCCCCAAACTTTTGAACGATCAGTGCCACGAGAGAATTCCGAGTAAAGTTCCGCTGGTGACCACCCTGCCCCCTCATCGTCATGATCGTGGGGTTTGGCTAGTCGACCGATTTCGATTAAACCGCAAGAAACATACTGGCGGGAAACGTCAGAGAGTAGCAAAAAACGGACTTCACTACGAGATTCGGAGCTGGTTTTTCCCTGAAGCGGGAGTTCGACACCACCTGCGACAAGTCGACCTGAAAAATCAATCGTCGGCGTGGTAGGGGTTGTGCCGGTTGAAATACCGGCCCTCTGTGGGGATACTGATTAATCGCCGGTCTCGCGAGGCAAAAGTCTTGTTGCAACCCCTTCCTGAAAGAGGGGGTTCTTCCTGATTCGATCGAACAGAATGGCGTATCTTGTGGAAACGGGTATTCGGTTGATTTGGAATTTGTTGCCCCGAGAATTTTCAACACCTCAGGAGTCTGGATCGTGAAGAAGCGTTCGATTTGCATTGCTCTCGCTGTTTTGTTCAGTGCCGCATGGTCTGCCCCGGCCGCAGACAACGTCAAACCCGTCCGAATGGGTTGCGGAATCATGACCTTTGAAACTGTTCCTGGCTGGGGTCTGACCGCCGAAGGGAAATCCGCGATCGGTCCCACCCATGGTGGGGTCGTTGTCGACAAGTCTGGCAATGTCTACACGAGTGCAGACTTGGGGGTGTTTGTCTTTTCACCCGATGGAAAGGTGATTCGCCGCTTTGTTGGCGACGAGTACTCACGGATGCACGATATCGAAATTCGTGACGAAGCAGATGGCGAATACATCTATGGTGCTCGCAACGCGAACGCCGAGGGGGTCAAGTTCAACGCCGTCACGGGTGCGTTTGCGTTGAAGTTGCCATTTCCGAAAGAATCGGGTCTGGATCTGAAGCAATTCAGTCCTACCGCGATCACCGTGGCTCCCAATGGTGATATTTTCCTCTCAGACGGCTACGCCAGCAACCACATTTTCAAATTCGACAAGACGGGTAAGTATCTCAAGCATTTTGGGACCAAGGGGAACGACCTAAAGCAGTTCAATACCGCCCACGGCATGACACTGGATACTCGGTATGAACCCGCCAGATTGTTGGTTTGTGACCGCAATCATGAACCAAAGGGGCGGCTGCTGCATTACGACTTGGAAGGGGAGTTCATCGGCGAAGTAATCACGGGCTTGGGGATGCCCACTTCGGCAGCAGTACAAGGGGACTATGTTTCGGTTCCAGACCTGCATGGCAGACTGGTAATTCTCGACAAAAGCAACACGATCATGGCAGTGCTTGGCCACAATGCCGATCCCGCCAAACGCGTGAACTACAACGTCCCTCAGGATCAGTGGATTGAAGGGGTCTTTAGCGGTACCCACGGTTCGAACTGGGATAAAGAAGGAAACCTGTACGTCCAGGATTGGAATGTCTCGGGCCGCATCATGAAGTTGGTCCGCGTCAAACCCTAAACGGGCGAGGCGAAAAAAAACGTAGAGCATCACCGACCTCTTTCCGGCCTTCCGGGGGGAGGTTTTTTTATTGAGGAATCCCAGAATTTTTCCTCTTGTGGCAATTTCTGCTATTCGATAAAAATTCCTGCACATGTCCCAGCCTCTCGTCTTTGTCTGCTGATCCGGTCGTCTTCCCTTTTTGACTCATCGTCACCAAAAATGGGCGGCCGACTTTCTCAACACAACTTGGCTTCGTTTTTTGTTGATTCTGATCCGTCCATGTCGGAATTTCACGGGGATTTCCCCTCAGAAAGTTCGGCTTTTGTTTTCTCTTCACCGCCATGATTTCGCGTTCTCTTCACCTATCGTCTTGAGGTCTCAGCCATGTCATCTCGTCGGCTTTTCTTAGTGTTACTGATGCTGTTTACAATTGGCTGCTCGTCAATGAAACGGACGGACACCGCTCGAACGGCTCGGGAGCAGGTGCTGATTTCCGGGGCGATTGATCAATCGCTGGGGAAATGTGATTTTGCTGCGTTTCATGGAAGTCGCGTTTTTGTGGATGACAAGTATCTCGAAGCGGTCGACAAGGGCTACATTGTGGGCTCGGTCCGCCATCGGTTGATGCTGAACGGAGCGATGATTGCCCCCAAAGCAGAAGACGCGGACGTGATCGTCGAAATGCGGAGCGGTGGGGTCGGAACTGATAACTCGGATTCTTATGTCGGGATTCCTGAAATCGTGCTCCCTGGGATGATGACCCTGCCGGAAGTTCGCTTCTGGCAGACAACCCGCCAATCGGCTCTCGCCAAAATCGGGATGGTGGCGTACGAGGCCAAAACCAATGAAATGCTTGGCGCAGGGGGTGTCTCGGCCTCGTTGGCCAACGACAGCAACACATTCTTTTTGGGTATGGGGCCGTTTCAGTCAGGGTCGGCACGAGTGGAAATCGAACGAACCACCCCTCGTCGCGTCGGACAGCCCAATCAGGAGCTTCCGTCGATCGTCGCGTTTCGCGAAAGCAGCAGCCGGAACAGTCCCGACCGCCTGCAATTGGCGGGGGAACAACGGGAAGCAAAATAGGATTGAAGCGGTAAAACCGCTGGCAAGACTGCTGGAAACATCGAGCCACCGTTCCCTGGATTTTCACAGGAACGGTGGTTTTTTCGTTTCTAGCCCCCAGCTGAATGGGAGGTTTTTAGCATCATTCTCGGGATTTCAGCCAGTTTTACCACGAGTTTTGCCGTCCAGCTGAACTCTGCTGGCGAGTCTGCTATGATGGGCGGTTCTGAATTTCCTGGCTTTAATTTGAGATCCGCAGAATGTCCGTTCCCAAAGTCGCCATCGTTGGACGTCCGAACGTTGGTAAAAGTTCGATCATGAATTGGCTCGCTCATAAGCGGGTCTCCGTTGTCGATCCGATGGCGGGAGTCACACGAGACCGCGTCACCTATCTCATGCACGTGGATGATCGCTATTTCGAGTTGATCGATACGGGAGGAATTGGGATCGTTGATGTCGGCGAATTGACGGAAGAAGTCGACACGCAGATTCGGATTGCGATCGAGCAGGCGGATGTAATCATGTTCGTGGTCGAAGGCCCGGCGGGGATTACAGCACTCGATCAGGAAGTGAGTCGTCGATTGTGGAAAATCGACAAACCGAAGCTGCTGGTCGTGAACAAGTGCGACTCGCCCAAAGTCGACCGGGAAGTGGCCGAGTTTTATCAAATGGCGGCCGCCCCGCTGGTCACGATCAGCGTTAAGGGAAACCGGAATCAGGACGAGTTACTGAAAGCGATTTTAAAAACCCTGCCGCCGCCGGATGATCTGGAAGCCGAAGAAGGAGAAATTCTCGACCAGGTTCCGGAGTTAAAGCTGGCGATCGTGGGACGCCGGAACGTCGGGAAAAGCACGTTTATTAACCAGTTGGCTGATGACGATCGGGTCATTGTCAGCGAAATTCCCGGAACCACTCGCGACAGCATCGATGTGCGGTTTCAAATGGACGAAAAAGCCTTTATCGCGATTGATACCCCGGGGGTTCGCAAGCGAAAAAGTCTGGCGAATAATGTGGAATGGTACGGGTTGGCCCGGGCCAAGCGGAGCATTCGACGAGCCAATGTCGTGCTGATGTTTTTCGATTGTATGGAGACCATCTCGAAGGTTGACAAGCAGCTGGTGGGGGAGATTTTTGACGAATACAAGCCTTGTATCTTTGTGGTGAACAAGTGGGATCTGGCTCCGGAATCGACGGGGACCACCGATTGGGCTGAATATCTGTTCAAAAACTTCACTCACATGCGGCATGTTCCCGTCTGCGTGATCACGGCAAAAGATGGCCGTAACACCAAAAAACTGATCAACCTGGCGCAGTCAATTTACAAGCAATCCCGCTTTCGAACGAAGACGGGCGAGTTAAACAAGCTGATCCGGGCAGCAATCAAGAATGCCCCGCCGCCGACTCGCATGAACCGGATGCCGCGAATTCTCTTCGCGACACAGGTTTCGACCGAACCCCCGACGATTGTGATCAAGTGTAATGCGGCAGAACTGTTTGACGAGGACTACAAACGGTATCTGTTAGGGGTATTGCGAGAACGCCTGCCGTTTAAAGAAGTCCCGATCAAGCTCTATTTCCGTTCGAAAGCAGACGATCACACGAAGGCCGAGCGGGAAGAGGCGATCTCTTCGGCGCTGGATCGAGGTGTTGATCTGGATGATTTCGAAGAGGAGCTTCTGGGTGGGGAATTCGAAGACGATTAACTTTTCACGCTGCCAGCCGTTGTGTGGTTCGCTCGGTTGAAGGGCTCGATGGCTTAATGGTTCAACGCATTTTGAACCAACTTTGTGAACCGCTCAGGTGCGAATTCCAGTGATTCGATTTATGCTGGCAGCCGAGAAACAGGGATTCGGCGATTGCTCGCGCGGGCCCTGACACTGGTTATCTCCCTTTTCTATGGAATCTCTCATGTTTCGCGTAGTACGAGAAATTGAATTCTGTTACGGCCATCGATTGATGAATTACGATGGAAAATGCAAGTATTTGCACGGACACAATGGCAAGGCGGTCATTGTGCTGGAAGGGGATCAACTCGATCATCGCGGAATGTTGGTCGACTTTTCCGATATTAAGAAGCAGGTTTCCAGTTGGATCGATCTGAATCTGGACCACCGGATGATTCTCAATAAAGCCGACCCGTTTGCAAAATATTTGCAACAGCAGGGTGAGCCGATCTTTTTGATTGACGACAATCCGACTGCCGAAAACATCGCCAAACTCATTTTTGATTTTGCCAAGACCCAGCAACTTCCCGTGGCGGAAGTGTCACTCTGGGAAACGTTTCAGTCGTATGCGACGTACCGTGAATGATCAGAAAACGGGTTCCCTAGCGGTAGAGTTCGCCGATTCCGCAGAGGGAACCCTGTTTGACTAGTCCGCAATTCCGGTGTGGATCCTAATCAAAATCGGTCGGCCAGATTCGTTTTTTTGTTGCAGTCTGGGCGGAATGTCATATCCTGTAGCATTGGTCCGCGACAGAACTTCGTTGTTTTTGGACTCGTGAGACAACGAGTCTGTCGGGCGGAGAGATGACCGTTTTGAAATCAACGGTTCTAATTGGTTTTTGCCATCGAATTCAAAACAGGCCGAGGTGATGATCAGCACCACAATCCGCTTTTCCATGATGACGAAGCGTTTGGGGGTGTACTGACGAAAATCACTGCATGGTTACGGATTGAGGTTCGAATATGGAAGAAATCCTGAGCGGCTATCACGTCAATGCACCGACGTGGTTCTATCTTTCTTTGCTGCTGATCATCGCGGTTTTTTTCAAATTCAGTCGCATCTGGTCCATCCGGAATCTGGATTTGATACTGCTGCTGTCGCTGGCTCCGGGACTGTTATTCGTCAAGTCAACGTATTCGGGTTCGTCTCTGGGTTACTGCTGGCTGTTCACAGTGAGTGGCCTCCTGCTACTGCGATTGTTGCTGGACGGGGTTTTCACGCGTCGGCCCCGAATGGAACAGAATCTGAATCCGGCGGGGATGGCGTTTTTGTGTGCGGCGGCGATGCTGTTCCAGACAACCAAAATTATGAAGGAAACCCCGGATGCGGGGGCGATGCAGACGATTCGTCATGCGGACGAGTTACTGCGACTGCAGGATGTTTCTTTGGCGGAATCACGGGTGACACCGATTCAGCCAACCGGCCCTGCCAGTCGTCTGCTGGCGACTCCAGTGGTTCCTCTGATGGGCGGGGTTGAGATTGCGGCTGCTCGAACCTTGGCCTTTCTTTCGCACCTCGCGGTATTGTTTGGGCTGATTGCAGTCGGACGCTGGCATTTTAGCGACACCCATTTGGGTCTAGCCATGGGAACCCTGTATCTGCTGCTCCCCATGACCGCCTATGACGTCACGAAAGTGAATCACCTGCTTCCTGCCGCACTGATCGTTTGGGCGATTGCCGCTCACCGCTCTCCCACGCTCGCCGGTGGCCTCTTGGGACTCGCCTGTGGAACGCTGTTTTTTCCCGTATTTTTGCTGCCGATCTGGATGGCATTTTATTGGGGCCGCGGCTCGATGAAATTTGGCTTGGCTCTGATGATGACGGGGACTGTTCTGTGGGGTAGCCTGCTTTTGACTTCGGCGGATTCGCACGGTTTTATTCGCCAGACCCTCGGTTCCATTGACTGGAGTTTACTCAAATTTGAAGCGGTGGATGGTGTGGGATTCTGGCGACTGTACAACCCGGCGTATCGCATTCCGGTGTTCGCCACATTTGTCGTGCTGCTGGTGTCACTGACAATCTGGCCGCAAAAGAAAACGGTAGAAAGTCTGCTGGCAAATTCAGCGGCGATTATTGTGGCAACCCAGTTCTGGTACCCCGATCAAGGGGGAATTTATGTTCTGTGGTATTTGCCGGTGATGCTGCTGGTGACTTTCCGTCCTCGACTGGCGAACCTGCCTCACGACGTGACAGAGACCGATTCTCGGAGCGTCATTTCTCCTGGCAGCGGTTCGAAAAAACGTTCCGATGGCCTCAAGGGGACTCCCCAATTACCGATCTTTCGCTAAAAACGGATCACCGCTTAACGTGCTTTCCGGGGCCAATTTTGGTGTAAAGGGGGCATGAATGAGAGCAACTCGTGTCGCGTTTGGGCTGCCACTTCTCGCCAAAGAACTGATCGAACAATCGGCTCGCAAACGAACGTACGTGGTGCGAGCCCTCTTTGCGCTGGTGCTGTATGGGACCGTTTTAGGGAGTCTTTATCGAACTGTCACGACTACGAACTCCAGCGGGATTTCGTTACTTGGTGCGGGCCGTGAATTATACTTGTCCCTGGCTCGGCTGGAATTTCTGGGGATTTATCTCTTCCTTCCTGCGATGACATGTGGTGTTTTGACGGCGGAAAAAGAGCGTGATACGCTGGGACTCTTGCTGCTGACCAAGTTGGGGCCCTGGACCATTTTGTTGGAAAAGCTGCTGAGCCGCCTGGTCCCCATGGCTTCGTTTATCCTGCTCTCGTTGCCACTGCTGTCGATCGCGTACAGTCTGGGTGGAATTGAAGCGATCGACATCGCCAAATTGATGTGGGTGCTGGCGATGACCGCTCTGCAGGTCGGTTCCTTTTCCCTGCTTTGCTCGGCCTGGTTTCGCACGACGGCAGCAGCCTTTCTGGCGTCCTACCTGATCGGCACGCTCGCGATCATCAGCAGCGGAGCGTTTCTCGAATTTGGCTGTCGCTGGTGGCTGATACCGATATTGAACGGCGTTCTGAGTCCTCCCGCCGCGGAGTGGCTGAATCCGGCAAGGCCGGCGGGGCGGTTGGGGCTACTGCCGTTTGGACCAGGCATCCTGAACGGTGCCGAGTTACTGGGGAACGACCTGGCAAATCCCTCGATCCCTCAACAAACGCTGCTGGACTGCGTCGTGATGTCGTTTCCGTTACTGGGGATGTCGCTCGTTGCACTGCTCTTCGCTCGCAGTATTTTGTGGAAACGGGCCTTTGTTCGGCCCAGAAACCTATTGCTCTGGTGGTTTAAATCATTAGATCGATTCTTTCATCTGGCAAATCAAAATCGCCTGACCCGCGGAATTGTGCTCATTCACGAGTCGTTTGACTTACCTGCCAATCGACCCATCCGCTGGCGAGAGACAATGAAACGATCATTGGGGACAACCCGGTATTTGATTCGGTTTCTGTTGATTTTGGAATTACCATTGCTACTCATGATCGTCTGGTACCTCAATCATCTTTTTGACGCGACTTCCAATTTTCCCGTAATCACCATCATTTTGGTCTTATGGATCGTTGCAGCGCTGGTCATTGTCATTCAGTCAACGGGTTTGATTGGGGCAGAGCGATCCCATCAATCGCTGGATGTCCTGTTAACGACCCCCATGGAAAGTGCTGAAATCATTGAGCAAAAGTTTGCGGGAGTCTGGCGGATGACTCACATGCTTTGGATCCCTTTTGCCACCGCCTACCTCTTTCAAATCGGCTTTCAAATCGGGATTCAAGACCCACCTCCCTATTTACAGCAATGGAGTTCCGAACCAATCCCGGTTCTGCAGCTGAACGC
>CAMBQP010000138.1 GCA_945869955.1 Schlesneria paludicola DSM 18645 | reverse complement strand
TTGAGTGACAAGTTGAGCGAGGCCCGCAAAAAGATCCGATTATCCCTGCTTGGCAGGCACTGAATTGTCGTGGAGACGAGTCTCTGGCATTACGGAAAACCAACGTTCTGGCACTTTTTTTCTGTGAATCGGTGGTCAACCCGCATTGCTTGCCGAAGCCGATCCTCACGAGTTGTCGTTACAACCGGAATACACGGCACTTCCGTTACGACTGGCGGTCCAGTCGGTTTTTGCCTTCTACAGATTCCTTAAAGTTCGATGCCGAAGCCACTCGGTGGTCGATTCGATTCGACAGCCGTTCTGTTTGACGTCGCCGCAGATTTTGTCGTTGTGCGCGCCTTGATTGCGTTCGTACGATGATGTGACTGGTGGGTAGGGATGGTGTGTCGAGTGGGTGCGCTCGTGATTGCTACTCAACGGATTGGGTACCAGCCAGAGCGTTCAAGCGGAGTCTGCGATATGGCCCGGAATCGAATCGTTTGGTGCAATATTCTTTGTCTGGCATGCATGGTCACTGTCGGGGTTTCTCCTGTGGGGGTTTCTCCCGTAGGGGCTCAGACATCGACCAAAAAGCCGGTCGTCGAACGATCCCCCCTGCTGAAGGAGCCAACCACTCCGGAAGAGAGTTTTGCCGCCTCGGTACTCATGGTCGATCTGGCCCGGCTCGACCTCGCCGCGAAGTATCTTGATCAATTTCAAGAGTCTGAGCCCGATGATTCGCTCTTGCTTCGGCTACGCGACAAGCATGGAACGGCAGAATTCCTGAAACTGGCGGCGACGAAAGAGCTGCAGCCGGGTGCGATGACGTTGCTTGAGCAATTGAATGCGGCGGCTCGGAAGCAGGCTGAAGATCCAGCCATCGTTGATGCCATGATCCAGCGACTGATTCAGGGGCCACCCGAGCGTGACCTAGCGATCACTGAATTGCGGAACGCCGGTGCGGCGGTGGTTCCTGAAATGTTGAGAAAAATGTCTGAACCTGCGATGACCGAGTATCAGGACACCTTTGTGGTGGCCCTGACACGGATGGGAAATCAGGTGATTCCCCCGCTGATTGGTGCCTTGGATTCACCGGACGAACGAATCCGTGCGGCGGTGATCGATACGCTGGGGTGGCTCGATGCGGCCGAGGCGATTCCTTATCTCTGGTTTCCAGCGTTTGACGAACAACAACCCATGGGTGTGCGTGATGCATCGCGAAGAACAATCCTGAAACTGTCCAAGGGCTCGGCAGATCGTGGCGACCAATTGTCCTCGGTGGTGGCCTCGAATGAACTGAAACGGCTGGCCAAGATGCTTTATCGGAACACGGATATCCTTCCGGTAGGAGAGCAGGGGGGGGTGAACCTCTGGTCGTGGGATTCGCAACAAGGGACCGTCACCGAAAAAAACGTATCACCCGACATTGCGGCGTTATTCCTGTCGACGCGATTTGCTCGACAATCTTTGGCACTGTCACCTGAGCAGGCCGAGCCACAACGGCAATATCTGGCATCGCTGCTGGGTCTCGAAGTCTTGCGACACGGTTGGGAGAAGCCTCGCGTGGCCGATCCTGGTTCGGCGATGTATCTCGGGCTGACAGCGGGTGAAGAAACGATGGCACAGGTGCTGAAAGAGGCCTTGGAAGCGGGGCGTCCTTCAACCGCGGTCGCGGCCTTGGAAGTACTCAGTCAAATCGGCACGCGTGAGCAGGTTTTGTCTCAGTCAGGCTTGAAGTCACCGGTGATTGCGGCGATCAATTCTCCCGATCCCCGCGTTCAGTTTGCGGCCGCCACCACGATTTTGAAGCTGGAACCAAAACATGGATTTTCAGGATCGAATCGCGTGGTTTCGATTCTGGCGCGATCTTTGACCGATTCCCATAATTCCCGGGCGATTGTGATTGATGCGGATAATCGCCGCGGCAGTTTCATGACGGGCGTGTTGTCAGAGGGGGGCTTCGAAGGTTTCCTCGCGGCAGCCGGGCGGGACGGGTTTGAGCAGGCCACAACCTCCGCAGGGGTGGAAGTGATCTGTGTTCACGTCAATTGTCAGCGATGGGATTTGACCCAGACGTTATCCAATTTGCGAGCGGATGCGCGAACCTCGGCGATTCCGATCGTGGTTTATGGTCCCGCGGGGGTTCGTGAAAGTGTGTCCCGCCTGGTGGTACGCTCGACCCCCGCCGTCTACGTGACCGAATCAGCCACTTCGAGTGACTTTCTTGACCAGATGTTGCCCTACATGAAGACGTTGCGAACACCAGCCATGTCCCCCGTGGAACGGGACCAGCAGAAGAGTGCTGCGGCCTATTGGCTGGCGAACATCAGCAGTGGGTCGCTAGGGCGGATTTTTGATGTCTCGCAAGCGGAAAAAGAACTCTCCACCGCAGCGGAAGATCCGGCGATTGCAAAAAACGCCCTGATCGCGATCGCAGGGATTGCATCGGGATCCGCTCAACGGCGGTTATCGGATGTGGCACTCAACCCACAGACGAACGAGGGGATCCGTCAAACGGCGGCCAGTCAGCTCGCCTATCATATTCAGCGGTATGGTCTGTCGCTGACGAAGGATGAAGTGATCGACCTGCATTCGGGGTGGAAGCAGACGCAAAGTCCAATTGTCAAATCAGCACTGGCCAGTGTCATCGGATCGCTTCGGCCCAATCCGACCATCGTTGGTGAGCGATTACGACAGTTTCCCACCCCCCCCGCAAACTGATCACTCGTGGCAAAGCATGTATGCTTGTAACGCAATTGCCGCGGTGGGATGCTTGACGGATGTTGATGCATGACAGCGGGGGGAGTACGACCGCTGCCATGCTTGCACAAAAACCGGAGAGGGAACGGCGAATCAGGTCTTGGAGGTCAGTTCTTTATAGACGTGCTCGATGTTCTCGGCTCGTTCCCGCACGGTGACTCCCGCCCACTCCTTATACCACGGGAGATCGATTGTCTTTTTGATTTCATCGAGCGATTTCCCCGCCGCGATGGCTTCCTGAATCGCTTGGCGCAATTCGACAAAATAGCGTCGTTGCGTTTCGACCAACTTGGCATCGCTCCGTTCACCGTGGCCGGGGCAAACGATCTTGATGGGCATTTTGGCCATTTCGGTCAGCACTGAAATCCAACTGGAAGTATTGCTTTCTCCGGTATAGTTGAATGCACCATTCACGCAGCTATCACCCGTGAACAAGATCCCCTGTTTCGGCAGCCAGGCAACCGCATCTCCTGGAGTGTGTCCGTGGCCGAGATGAATCAATTCGACTCGTTGGGTCGCATCTTCGAGGATCATTTTTTTGGGGAAATAGACCGCAGGGACGCCGTACTTCAGTTTGCCATATTCGGCCGGTTTTTCCTGTTTTTGCTTATCGAACGAGGCGATTCCCTTGTTGAGGAACTGTTCACGGCTCGACTCGGACGCAATCGCGCTGGCTCCTTCGCTGACGAAGACCGGATTTCCATCGGCGTGGTCACCATGCCAGTGGGTATCGAACACGTATTTGATCGGTTTGTCGGTCGTTTTGCGAATTTCCTTGATCAACGCTTCCGCCTGATTCGGAAAACTCGCTTCAATCACGAGCACGAAATCTTCAAAAATGATCCAGCCTTGATTACAGCCGATAAAATCGGGTTGCCACTGAGCTTTGCGGAAGAAGACCCCTGGAGCCAGTTCGGTCACGGTGGTTTCGGTTGGCACGAGCAGTCCGAGCGCAAATCCAGAAACTCCCAAGAGAACACTCGTCGTCAGCAAGGCGACCATCAGCGAACGAAGTCGATGCGATTTCATTACGATTCCTGTCAGGAAAAAAATGGGGAAACACGATCTGAGGAGATTTTGAATCCCACAAAGGGATTTTCAACCAACACGGGGACTTTCAATCCGTGACGCGGCAGCCGGGAACCGATCGCAGCGGCAAATCCACCGCCAGACAAGGTTCAAAGTCGCCGCAAAAATTGACGAGTGAATTTCCGCCGAACGTCCGAAGGGCTTGTGCATCGTACGGAAACCAGCCTGTTTTTCAATTGTGTACGGGGGCAAAATCGGGAGGATCTCGTTTCGACCCTGGTGAGTCGCTGGGACGATACGCTCGTTTTTCACGGGATTCTTGGTTTTTGTGAGCGAACTTTATGAGCAAGTCCATACGGAAAAAACGTGGAAAACGGCGGTTTTTGGTCCCCAATTCAATATGGGTGTAAAAATTGTTTTGCTTGCTACGCCTTTTGTTCTGAGGTCAGGTCTCATACAAGATCGCAGCAGGATGATTGGCGAGTGGCGGCTTGTTTCAGCAGGACGGTGATTGGGATGGCGTTATTGAGTTTACGAGATGTCAGTTTTGGCTTCGGTTCGCCGCCGTTGCTTTCGCATGTCGACCTTCAGATTGAACGAGGCGAACGGGTTGGGTTACTCGGCCGAAACGGGACCGGGAAATCGACGTTAATGAAGCTGATGGTGGGAGAACTTCCTCCCGACCAGGGCTTGATTGAGCAGCAACAGGGGGCTCGGATTGCCCGGCTGGTGCAGGATGTTCCTGTTGGCCGTGCGGGGACCATTTTCGATGAAGTGGCTGCAGGCTTGGGTCCAGAAGGGATTGCAGTCGCGGCCCAGTTTCACCTGCATCATCCGGATGCGGCGCTCAGTGACCTCGAACGGGTTGAACTTGAACGCCGCGCGGAATCGCTGAATCATGATATCGGCTGGCAGCTCGAACATCAGATTGAACAGATGCTCGAACGGATGCAGCTCGATCCGCTCACGCCGTTCGAGCGACTTTCTTCGGGGATGAAACGACGCGTCCTGCTGGGTCAATCTCTGGTTTCCGAGCCAGACATCTTGCTCTTGGACGAACCGACCAACCATCTGGATATCGACGCCATTCGCTGGCTGGAAGATTTTCTGCAGCGCTACAGCGGCACGTTGATCTTCGTGACGCATGATCGCGTCTTTCTCCAGCGACTGGCCACACGGATCGTGGAGTTAGACCGGGGTCGCATCTTCGACTGGCCCTGTAACTACACGACCTTTCTGGAACGGAAAGAAGCGGCACTCGCAGCCGAAGAACAACAGCAGGCACTGTTCGATAAGAAACTGGCCCTGGAAGAGATTTGGGTTCGCAAAGGAGTCAAGGCCCGTCGTGTCCGCAACGAAGGTCGCGTTCGCGCCCTGAAAAAACTTCGGGAAGAACGCAAAGCCCGCCGGGACAAGATTGGGAATGTCAAAGTCGAAATTCAAGAGGCAGAACGGTCCGGTGCGCTGGTCGTCGATGTGAAGGGACTCTCGTACGAGATTGGGGGGCGGTCGATTATTCGCGACTTGACCACCACCATCATGCGGGGTGACAAGGTTGGAATCATCGGCTCGAACGGTTCGGGAAAGACGACTCTACTGCGGTTGCTGCTGGGGGAACTGACAGCCACATCGGGGACGATCAAATTAGGGACGAATCGCGAAGTCGCCTACTTCGACCAATTACGTGCCCAGCTCGACGAAGAAAAAACGGTCGCAGAAAATGTTTCTGCTGGCAAAGATATGCTGATGATCAATGGACAACAGCGGCACATCATCGGATATCTGGAAGATTTTCTGTTTACCCCCGAACGGACACGCAGTCCCGCCCGATACCTGTCGGGGGGCGAGCGGAATCGGTTGCTGCTGGCGCGGTTGTTTTCCAAGCCCTCGAATGTGCTGGTGCTGGATGAACCGACCAACGACCTGGATGCGGAGACGCTGGACCTGCTGGAAGAGTTGATTGTGGGGTATCCTGGAACGGTCCTATTGGTTAGTCACGACCGGGCGTTCCTCAACAACGTGGCAACAAACACACTGGTGTTTGAAGGGGATGGTCACGTTCGCGATTTTTCTGGCGGTTACGATGATTGGCTCGACCAACGACGGGCCGTTGCCGAAACGGCCTCAGATCGCCTCCCTTCGGTTCCCCCATCGCGTCCGATTGCACAAACACCTGCCGAGGGAGCCCGTCGCAGGACGTTCAAGGAACAACAAGAGTTAACTCAATTGCCAAAACGGATCGAGTTGCTGGAGATCGAACAACGAGAATTGCACACGCTGATGGGATCAACCGGGTTCTACCAGCAGGACAAACAGGTGATTGCCAAATCGACCAAACGCCTGGCAGAAATTGAACAGGAATTGAATCACGGATTCGCACGCTGGGAGCTACTGGAATCGCTGGCCGAGTAAGGTGAAACCCGTAGCCCTGCGAGATTGGCTTTTGCTAATGGCAAGGAATGCTACAATACTGAGCATGGAACTCGCCTTGAGGGTGGAATCAGAAGCCGTTGCAAACTGTTGCTTCGCGCGGCGATCTGAATCCCTTAATGTTGGCGATTTTCGTGAAACAGAGACAGGTTGATTCGCCGCTTCCTCGAAAACCACTGACACATTCGGACGATCGAGAAATGATGACGATAATCCCGATGAACAAAGCGAAGGCGCTGCTGGTTCTGGCACTGGTTTTCACCAGCTCGTTCGCCTCGGCCCAGACTGCCGATCCGATCGACTTTGGACGACAGATCCAGCCCATTCTGGCCAAGCGGTGCTTTTCCTGTCACGGGCCCGATAAAGCCGAAGCGGGGTTGCGACTGAATCAGAAAGACTCCGTTCAGGTCCAGCTTGCCTCGAACAAGTCGGCAATTGTTCCAAAACAGTTGGAACAGAGCGAGTTATTCCAGCGAATCAGCTCGACCGATGACAGCGACCGGATGCCACCCGAAGGACCACCACTCACGGGCCCCCAGGTTGAGCTGATCAAACAATGGATCGAGCAAGGGGCGGAATGGAAAGAGCACTGGGCGTTTGTTGCACCACAGCCTCAACAGCCCCCCGCCGTGAAGAATTCGCAATGGATCCGTAACCCGATTGACGCGTTTGTGCTGAGCAAACTCGAACATGAAGGCTTGTCTCCCGCTCCGCCAGTGGAAAAAGTCCCACTGCTTCGGCGAGTCACGTTCGACCTGACAGGATTACCCCCCACCACGACCGAAATCGACTCGTTTCTGGCTGACGAGGCCCCCGGGGCTTTTGAGCGGGTGGTCGATCGTCTGTTACAATCTCAGCACTTCGGCGAGCACTGGGCGCGGCATTGGCTGGATGTTGTCCGCTATGCTGACACCAATAGTTTTGAGCGAGATGGTCCGAAGCCGAATGCCTGGCGATATCGCGATTATGTGATCCGCGCCTTCAATGCGGACAAGCCGTACGATCGGTTTATCCGCGAACAACTGGCGGGGGATGAATTGCCTGACGGAGGGGCTGACGGCGTCATCGCGACGGGCTTTTATCGACTGGGACAATGGGACGACGAACCCGCCGATCGATTGCTGGCCCTCTACGATGGCTTAGATGATATCATCACCACCACCACCCAGGGTTTCCTAGGCCTGACCGTTAACTGTGCCCGCTGCCATGATCACAAAATCGATCCGGTCCCGCATCAGGATTACTACAGTCTGCTCGCCTTTTTCCAAGGTGTGACCCCCAATGGAAATCCGAACCCGAATGTCGAACGGCCCGTTTTTGAAAATGAAGAGGCCAAGGTCGCCTACGCCGTTGCCGTGAAAGCCCACCAGGAACAGCTCGATCAAGTGCAGTTGGCAATGACCACGATTGAAAAGGAATTCCGAGAAAAACTGAGCAAGCAGGGACCACAGTTGCTGCCGCCGGACCTCGACGAGTTGGAATACCGGTTTTACCGCGATACCTGGGAAAAACTTCCCGACTTCAACAACCTCAAGCCCGAGACCGTCGGCAAGTTAAAACAAGGATTCCTGGATATTTCCCTGGCAACTCGGGAGTACTCGTTCGGATTCGTCTTTACCGGGATCTTAAAGGTTCCCGAGGATGGCGAGTACACATTCAGTCTCGATTCGGATGATGGATCACGTCTGATAATTAACGGCGAACAGGTCGCAGTCCATGATGGGATCCATGGAACCGGCGAGCCACGCCTGGGAAAAATCACGTTAAAACGAGGACGAATCCCGCTTCGCGTTGACTACTTCCAGGGGCCGACGGGGGATAAGGGACTGATTGTCAAATGGTCTGGTCCGACTGTTGTCCAGAGATATCTCTCTGTGAATCCTGACATGGAAACGAATATCGCTGACGGAAAAGGGAAGCGTAAGGATTTTGCCGCGATGATCGCGGCACAGGGGACAGCGCTCCTTGGCCCGGAACGACACGGCGAGTATATCCAGCTCTTGCAGCGATTCGGGGAATTGAAGCGCCAGCGAATTGACGCCCCTTCCGCGTTATGCGTAACCGAAGTCGGCCCAAACCCACCCGAAACAATGTTGTTAAAGCGAGGAAATCCACAGTCTCCTGGCGAAAAAGTGGTCCCGGCATTCCTTTCGTCGCTCGGCGGTGGCGTGGCCAACATTCCCGCTCCCGCCCCCGGTGCCACGACTTCTGGACGCCGACTGGCCTTGGCCAACTGGATTTCCGCTCCTGACAATCGCCTGAGTTCCCGCGTTATGGTCAATCGCTTATGGCAGCACCTGTTTGGACGGGGGATCGTTCGGTCACCGAACAACTTTGGATTACTGGGGGATCGCCCGACTCATCCAGAGCTTTTGGATTGGCTGGCCATCGAGTTTGTACGCGGGGAAAATCCCGATCCGCAACAACCTTCACCAGTTCCCGTTCAAGCCTGGTCGATCAAGCGAATGCTGAAGCTCATGGTCACTTCGAGCACCTATCGAATGTCATCGCAAGCCCCAGACTCGATTCTGGCTAATGGGGCTGTGGCTGATGCAACTGCCGGGGCTGATGTGGCAGACAAGGGCCGCCCGAATCCCCTGAAGACAGACCCGCTCAACAATCTGCTTTGGCGGCACGACATGCGCCGACTGGGCGCGGAAGAAGTGAGAGACTCGATTCTTGCGGTCGGTGGTGATTTGAATCGGAAGATGTATGGTCCTGGAATCTATCCCAAAATCAGTGACGAAATCAAAGCGGGTCAGTCGAATCCGGGTGCGGGCTGGGGCCAGTCCTCCCCCGAGGAACAAGCACGTCGTAGTGTTTATATCCACGTAAAACGATCACTCGTACTGCCACTGCTTTCGGACTTCGATGTGGCAGACTCGGATAGCAGCTGTGCCGCTCGATTTACCACCACGCAGCCGACTCAGGCGTTGGGGATGCTCAATGGAGCGTTTTTAAATGAGGAAGCGATTCATCTTGCGAATCGACTTCGCCAAGAGGCTGGCGATGATGTTCGCCAACAAGTCACACTCGCCTATCGCCTGGCGTTGAATCGCGAACCGGATGAGCGAATGATCCGGCGCGGCTTGTCGTTGATCGAAACACTGAAATCAAAACATGGATTGTCATCGGAAAAAGGGCTGGAACAGTTCTGCCTGATGACTTTAAACCTCAACGAATTTATTTATCTGGATTGAGTATTCCCATGACAATTCCCAACTTCTGCGGCCGAACCCGTCGCGAGTTTCTCTGGCAAGCGGGTGCGGGATTCGCCGGAACGGCACTTTCAGGCCTGCTGTCTCAAGACGGTTTTTTGGGTGGTGGTCGGACTGTGGCGGCAGATTCAGCGGGACATCAAAATCCGCTGGCTCCCAAGGACCCCCACTTCACCCCCAAAGCGAAAAACGTGATCTTTCTGTTTATGTATGGCGGCCCCAGCCATATTGACACGTTCGATTACAAGCCGGCGATGAAGGGTCGTGACAATCAGACCATCGAAGTCAAAACATTTGGCCGGGGAGGTCATAAGAATCAGGGAAGGATCGTGGAGCCCCGCTGGAATTTCCAGCAATATGGTGAATGCGGGAAATGGGTCAGCGACCTGTTTCCGCATCTGGCCACTTGTGTTGACGATATTTCGTTCCTGCACTCGATGACCGCCGACTCTCCGATTCATGGGTCGGCGATGCTGATGATGAATTCGGGAAAAGTGACCTCAGGTAGCCCTTGCCTCGGTTCCTGGATCAATTACGGGCTCGGGAGTGTCAACGAGAACTTGCCCGGTTTTGTCGTGATGCTGGATCCGACCGGTGGGCCGATCAGCGGAGCCAAGAACTGGTCCAGCGGCTATATGCCCGCCACCTACCAGGGGACGATCTTGCGGTCCAAAGGGGCACCGATCATCGACCTGAACTCACCAGAGGGAACGAGTCGCGCGATGCAGCGTGAACTGCTTGATGCTTTAAACGATGTCAATTCTTCGCATGCCGCCTCGCGGAAAGATAACTCGGAACTGGCGGCGCGCATCAACAGTTACGAGCTGGCCTTCAAGATGCAGCAACACGCCCCCGAGGCAGTCGATCTATCGCAAGAGACGGCCGAGACTCAAAAACTTTATGGACTGGACCAGCCCAGGACGCAGGATTTTGGCAAACGATGCCTGCTGGCCCGGCGACTGGTCGAACGGGGGGTCAGGTTTATTCAGCTCTATTCGGGTGGAAACCATAACGACTCGAACTGGGACGCGCATGGAGACCTGGAAAAGAACCATAACTACCACGCCGGAAACACGGACCAACCCATCGCCGCCTTGTTAAAAGATTTGAAGCAACGCGGATTATTGAAAGACACGCTGGTCGTCTGGGGTGGTGAATTTGGCCGTCAGCCCACCGCCGAGTATGCGATGGGAACGGGCCGGGATCACAATGCTTATGGGTTTACGATGTGGATGGCGGGAGGTGGGATCAAAGGGGGCGTGAGCGTCGGTACAACAGACGAATTGGGTGCTGCCGCCGTCGATTCCCCATTCCATGTCAAACGGCTGCATGCCACGGTTCTTTCCCAGATGGGACTCGACCCGAACGCATTTTCCTATTTTTACGGTGGACTTGATCAGAAACTGGTAGGAGTCGAACACGTTTCGCCAATCACCGAAATTATGTAAACTGAAGTCGTGGTGTGCATGAAGCAGCGTCATGTGCGAGCGCTGCCGTAGGACGCTGAAAACACGCAAGAGTCCATTCGGAAGCATCGTTGTGACGTTACATCGGTGCCAAGAAAATCTCGGTGTCGCCCTTTGGGATTTTACCGGGATTTGGCGGCGGATGAAGCGTCATTTTTCTTGGCTTTGATCTCTGCCCAGTGCTGGCGAATCAATTCGGCAGCCTGATCTGTAAAGATGTTCCGCTTGGCCGTCGCCGCACTCGTCACGGGGTTAATCCCTTGCGGATCCGCTGCGGTTGCCGGGGGCAGAGGCGTCTCGGCTGTCGGTTGATAGGTCGGGATCACCGCCGTATCCGCCCCCGAGTTATTGGCTCCCGAATTCGTCAGCCATTGAGAAATGTCGTCATCAGAAGGGGCTTCAACCACCGGTTTTGGTTTGTATGTGACCGGAACCGAGAACAATGTGGAGCCAATCCGCAACACATCTCCCTCACACAATAGAGTCGGGCTGCTAATTGGAAGGTCGTTGACATATGTCCCGTTCTGACTTTGCAGATCGGTCACGACAATTCCCTGATCAGTTCGCTTCAACGTGCAATGGGTTCGGCTGACGAGTGCAGATCCAATCCGCAGATCACATTTGTCGTCGCGGCCAACAACCATCTCTTTGGCCGGAAGCACCAACCGCTTCCCCTGAAGTTTTCCGGATTGAATGATGAGCTCGGACATAATCACAGACCTGTTCATGGGCGAGATACGGACAGTCGGATCAAATGGCATAATATCAGGATGTTTCACGCGATATCATTACCGAAATTCACTGTTTGCAGCAATCTCGCCTTTGAGAGACAAACCGTGAACGATTTCTCGTTCACGGTTTTTGAAGCCTGGCTCTGGCGAGGAAAAGCCTGATACTGCAGAGATTTCCAGGGAAATTGCCCGATGAATTGCCGGCGGAACCGATCGCAATCCTACGGCAATTTCATGCAAAATTCAGACGGCCCCGTTTCGGAGTACGCGGTCAACACCCTGATCCTGCAGCAGCGCAGCCACCTGCTTGCCAACCTCGATCGCCGCCGAGACCGGGGCGGTCGCACTCGCCATCCACCGACAATGACCATCCACGGGAAGGACGACCGCTTCCAGTTGGATCGTGTGATGGCGAATGAGGGTACGCACACCGAGCGGGGCATGACACCCAGCGCGCAAGGTCGAGAGCAGGCTGCGTTCAGCCGTCACAGCAGACAACGTCGCGGGATCAGTGATGTATGACAAGAGTTCGCGTAGATCCACATCGTCCGTCCGACACTCGACACCGACCGCTCCCTGTCCCACAGCGGGATACATCTCGGGCGGGGCAATTTCGGAGTGAATTCGATTTGCCAATCCCAGGCGCGTCAGTCCTGCCGAGGCCAGAATCAAGGCGTCGTATTCGCCCGAATCGACTTTCCTCAAACGCGTATCGACATTTCCCCGCACTTCCAGCAACTTGAGATCTGGCCGGAGATACCGAAGCTGGGCTTGTCGTCGAGGACTTCCCGTTCCGACCCGTGCTGCGGGCGGAAGATCGGCGAGTGTTGATCGGTTGGTGACGTGCGCCGGGAGAATCAAGGCATCGTGGGTCACAGCCCGGACAGGGGTTGCGGCCAGCACCAGCTGCGGTGGCCCATCCGTCGGCAGGTCTTTCAAGCTATGCACGGCCAAGTCGGCTCGACCATCAAGCACGGCGAGCTGCACTTCACGGGTAAAGACACCAAAACTTCCCAATGTTCGTAAGGTCTCTACCTGGTCACGATCGCCAGTCGTTGAGACATGGATCAGCTCAACATGAACTTCGGGCGCCGCCTGACGAATCAGATCGGCGATATAATTGGATTGCCAAAGAGCCAACTGACTGGCTCGTGTGGCGATTCTCAGGGTGGGGCGTGGGAACGAGAACAAGAAATCGGTTTTCCGTGGTAATAGTTTTTGATAACGAAAAGACCTGCAAGGCTTTTCACTGGGGGTCTGAAGCGAGTCGCATCATTTCGTCTTTGTTTTCAGTATTCTCGTTGAGCGGGATCACATCATCTCTTCGCCTCGGCCCACAATCAGGAGCCATGGTGGAAGCGCGCTTGAATCCCGAATCTTCGGAGATTTGTATCGGAAGATCCAGACTGAGCAACGGATCCTTGAAGGAATTGAGTTCTTCGTCGATTGTTGGCTCTGTGGGAATCCGTTTTGGCACCGCTGAAGAGGGAGGAAGTTCTTTTTGCAAGTGGAAATAGAGATCACCAATAGTGAGCTCATCACCGAACGAAAGCATCGCTTCTCTGCGAATTCGAACACCATTCAGATAAACACCGTTGGTGCTACCCAAGTCCCTGATGACATAATGATCGTTCACCTGGGCCACGCAACAATGCCTGCGTGAAACCTTACGACTCTGGGTCAAATGGAAATCACACTCAGACTGCCGCCCGATCAGGATAATTGGCTTTTCCAGCGGAATGGGGGAGTCTGAAAGGTCAGTGGGAATCAGGAAGGCCGCCATTCTCTTGTCCCCCCAAATGAGCTGCTGAAAACACAAAAAAACGTCCGTAAACGTGTTCCTTCAGTCGGGCCACACGCGATTTTCCAAAGTCAGGCAAAATAATCAGCCCCGCATAAACGACGCTGACAAAATCCTAGGGACTGTACAAGACTTTGAACACCCGGATTTGGGCCCAGAGATATTTTTTACGAGATTTTTTCGCTTTCTTCATTCTGACCGAGCCGTTCACTTTGTTTCGAGATTAACAGGCAATTTTCCGTTGTCGGGGCTAGGATTCTCGGATCACCTGAGGAACCACCGCATCCCCTCTCGCCGAAACGCAGTTCTAAGCCATGTAACCGTCTGGAGGAATCCTGTGAAAACAATCTGAACCCGACTTTGGCAAGAGGGCTTGCCCACAAGCCTCACCATCGTTAAATTTTCAGCAGTCACCCTCGTATGACATCCTCCAAGTTCTACCCCACTCGTCAACGGATCAATCCAGTGCAAGATGCGCTGCGTAGTTTTGTTGAATGAGTGTCGTTACGACTTTTTCTCAGTCAATCCAAAACCTCGCCAAGGAGCTCACGGATGAGCAGACTCAGCGTTTACTGGCCAGAAGAGACGTACTCGATTGTCAATGATTTTGACAATCATTCGATTGATGAACGACAGATTCTTCCCTTTCCGTTGGCGGCGACAGATCCAGATTTGCCCCCTCAGCCGATGGATATCATCACGCGGGCTCGATTGCTATTTTCCAACCGGAAGTGCCGAGGCTGCAGCTACCCGGTTGTTGAGCCGATCGAACTTGCAGATGCCGTGACCAATCGGAATGGACTTGCCATCCCCGGAACGGCGACCTTGATCGGCTTTCGCTGTTGCGGATGTGAAGCCGAATGGGGTGTCTGACCGGTGAGGATTCCACATAACTGAGGTCCGAGAGCGGCATGAGCGGCCAAGCTTGTTTGCGTGCAGTCATCACGGAATTTGATTGAGCAGTGCACTGTTGACCAAACAGTGGCTGATCGAGTGGGGTTCCTCAGACTGTCCACGCACAGATGGGGTTCGATTCAGCCATTCATCACGGAATGAGCTTCTCATCACGGAATGAGCTTCGGGAGTTGCTGCAGCTTACGGATGAACCTGAATTGCGCTTTTCAATTCGACCGGAATCGCATCAATTTTTGCCGCCAGGATGAAATCGTTTTCCGAAAGCCCGCCAATCGCGTGCGTCCAAATGTCGATCGAAACATTCCGATATCCCACGATGTGTAAATCGGGGTGATGCCCTTCAGCTTCTGCGACTTTCGCGACTTCATTAAAGAACCGCATCCCCGCCATAAAGTGTTTGACCGTCCACTCTTTGTGGATCCGCTCCCCCTTATGGGTGATGCTCCAACCGGTCAATTTGGCCAGCTGAGATTCCGCTTCTGCAGCCGTTAACTTTGACACGCCCCCCTCACAGGGAAGGCACCGCATGGCTTGTAATTGTTCGACACTTTGGGCGCTCATGGAATTCTCTCTGTTTTTTCCGTGAATCTCTCGTGCTTTTCTGTCTCGGCGGCTTATTATATCAGGATTCCTCGCTGAAGTATCTGTAACGGGAGTGGTAATTCATGATGGACTTCAATGAAGAACAGCGGTTGCGTGAGATCACTCGACGGCATTTCTTTCGTGACTGTCGCGTCGGACTGGGAAGCATGGCGCTCGGTTCGCTGCTGGCTGCGGAAAAAACCTTGGCTGCAGAAGTACAACCGGCCGGATTTGTTCCCGGCAGCCGAGGGTTACAGTGGCCCGCCAAAGCCAAGTCCGTGATCTTCCTGTTCATGGCGGGGGGCCCCAGTCAACTGGAATTATTTGAACCCAAGCCGAAGTTGCAGGAACTCAGTGGCCAGGTGATCCCAGAATCGTACGTCAAAGGGAAGCGGTTTGCCTTCATCAAATCGGATGCCAAGCTGCTGGGAACCGTGCGCAAGTTTGCGGCCCATGGTGAATCCGGAGCGGTGATCAGCGAGTGTCTTCCCCATTTAGCCGGGGTTGCTGACGATATTTGCCTGGTTCGCTCGATGTCGACCGATGTCTTTAATCACGGTCCCGCCAAATTGTTTATGAACACCGGTTCACCTCAATTCATGGGACGCCCCAGCATGGGGGCGTGGGTGACCTACGGACTCGGCAGCGAATCAAAAAACCTTCCGGGTTTTGTTGTGCTGCAATCGGGGCCGCGCGGGCCGCGTGGAGGAGCCCCCCTCTGGTCGAGCGGTTTTCTCCCTTCGCAATTTCAAGGGGTGCCACTCCGTTCGGGAAAAGAGCCTATTCTTAATCTGGCCAACCCCCCCGGTGTCGACTCGCAACGCCAACGCGAATTCGTCGATGTCGTCAACGATCTGAACGGGATACGTCATGAAGCGACGCAGGATTCCG
>CAMBQP010000137.1 GCA_945869955.1 Schlesneria paludicola DSM 18645 | reverse complement strand
GGGCTTTACGCGCCCGAATCCGGGGGCAAGCGGCGCTGCGGCACGCGGCAGGGCTACGACCATTACCGGACGAAAGTCGCTTGCTGCGGGCGATGGAACGGGGGCTGCCAGACTGTTCTGGCAACGCGTTGGGGGTGGATCGGCTCGTGATGCTCGCACTGCGTCAGAAGAAACTCGCCGATGTGATTTCGTTTCCCTTCGAGATCGCGTAAATTCTGGTGCGGGGTCAAACTTCGCCATCCATCGGGATCGTCTGTGACTTTTTGTTGATGTGATTGTTGATGTGACTTTTTGCTGACGGGATGCCACGGAAATATGTCTGAACCTCGACCAACTTTGCCCGGTACCAGTCCGATGTCCGTGCCGAAATTTATGGCCATGAAAGGACAACTGCGGAAACTGACGATGTTGACCGCCTACGACACCGTCTTTGCCAGCATTTTTGATCAAGCGGGGGTCGATTCGATTCTGGTGGGTGATTCGCTGGGGATGGTGGTGCAGGGAAAATCGACCACCATGCCGGTGACGCTGGACGAGATGATTTATCACGGCGAAATTGTCGTTCGGGCCGCAAAGCGGGCACTCGTGATCGTGGACATGCCTTTCATGTCGTATCAGGTGAGCCCCCAGCAGGCGGTGGAAAATGCGGGGCGAATCCTGAAAGAAACGGGTGCCGCTGCGGTAAAACTGGAGGGGGGAATTCAGCAGGCCGAGACGATTCGGGCGCTGGCGGCCGCCGACTTGCCGGTGATGGCGCATATTGGCATGCGGCCTCAATCGGTCAAAAAACTGGGGGGAATGTCGAAAGTTCAGCGGGATGAAACCACCCTGATCAGCGACGCCAAAGCGGCCGAAGCGGCGGGTGCGTTTGGGATTGTCCTCGAGCTGATTCCACGGGGGATTGCGGCCCGGATCACGAAAGAACTGTCGATTCCCACCATTGGGATTGGTGCTGGTCCCGATTGCGATGGCCAGGTCTTGGTCAGTTACGACATGCTGGGGCTGACTGAGGGGTTCCAGCCTAAGTTTCTCAAACGGTATGCCGACCTGCATCAGGTGGCGCTTGCCGCGACCACCCAGTACCTGCAAGAAGTTCGTGAAGGTCAGTTCCCGGATGCGATGCACTCGCACGAATAATTCAGAGATCATCACCCGAAGCTCAAAGAGGAACTCCGTTGGAATTTACACCGCCACCGCGATCTGCCTGGTCGATTCCCGAGGACGTGACCTATCTGAATCATGGTTCGTTCGGTCCGGCACCGCGCGTCGTTCAGGAAAGTCGTGAAGAATGGTCGCGTCGACTGGAACGCCAGCCGATGGATTTTTATTTACGTCAGATGGAGCCTGCGATCGATCAGGCGATGGAGTCTCTTGCGCGGTTTGTGGGCGCCGATTCCCGCGACATGGTCTTTGTCGACAATGCTACGGTGGCCATGAATGTGGTGGCTGCGAGTCTGGAGCTGAAGCCGGGGGATGAAGTTCTCTTAAATGATCATGAGTATGGCGCCGTTTTCCGGATCTGGCGGCAGCGTTGTGAGGCGGCGGGGGCTCGGGTCGTGACCGCCCGGCTTGGAGCGGCGGTTCCAGAAGTGGGGGACAGTGAACATTCCTCGCGGGGATCGGGCCAATTTCGGTCGACGGCCGATATCGTCGAGCCGATCATGGCGTGCGTGACGGAGCGAACCCGGTTGATTGTGGTCAGCCATATCACCTCCCCCTCAGCGGTCATTTTCCCCGTCGCCGAGATTTGTCGTCGCGCGCATGAACGAGGGGTTCCTGTTTGCATTGATGGGCCGCATGCGATTGCCATGCGCGAGATCAACTTACGCGGCATCGACTGTGATTTCTATTGCGCCAGTTTGCATAAATGGTTGAGCGCCCCGTGTGGTGCCGGGTTCTTATACGTCAAGCGGTCCTGGCAGTCGCGGATGAAACCCCACATGACCAGTTGGGGGCGTAGCCTGGGGGGGCGGCCGGAACGCTGGCAGGATCAGTTGAATTGGCTGGGGACACGCGATCCCGCTCCGTTTCTGGCGGTTCCTATAGCGATCGAGTTTCTTGAGCAAGTTGGGTTAGAGGGCTTTCGTGAGTCGACTCATCAGCTGGCCCGAACCGCTCGTGCTCGCATCGAGCAATTGTTCGGGCTCGCCGATTGGTTACCCGATTCACCCGACTGGTTCGGTTCGATGGTGGCGATTCCGTTGCCGGCGAGTGATTACAAAAAAGCCAAACCGAATGCCATGCATCCGCTGCAGGCCGCGCTGTTAAATCAATTTCGCATTGAAATTCCGGTGACCGAGTATTTTGGGCAGGCGTTCCTGCGCGTCTCGTGCCACCTGTACAATACGACGAGTGACATTGATCATTTGATCGATGCGCTGCAGCAGATTGGGCGATTTTAGCCGCCGAGGCCTTGTTCCTGACCGGGTCTGTCGATCCGGAAGATGTTTGGGCTGAACCGTCTGTTGAAAACCGGGGACCGGCTCAGACCGCAATCAAAAAACCATTGGATTCTATTCAGTACGATGAGCCAGTCCCCGTTTTTTAACAGACCGTGAAAACCGGGGCTGGCTCCGACCGAAGTCAAAAAACCACTGAGAGGGTACTCAGTGCGAGGTGCCGGTCCCCGTTTTTTAACAGACCGTGAAAAACGGGGACTGGCTCCGACCGAAGTCAAAAATCCACTGAGAGTGTACTCAGTACGAGGTGCCTGTCCTCGTTTTTCACGACGCTTAAACCGCGACTTTGACGACCACTTTGACCACTTCGGTGGGGGTTGGAGGTGTCCCCAACGCCAACGAGGGGGCATGGATGTCATCGGGATAAAAGATCATGAACGTGCCCATGGGGGCTTCGAAGTATTCGGTTCCGGGTTCGTAGAAAATGACATCTTTTTCGCTGGAGTAGGGGCTTTTGATAGCGGGAGCGTTTGCGAGCGAAATATGTCCGACTCGTTCGCTTCCGCCTGCCATGAATTGCACGTCGATGTATTTTCGATGGGATTCCCAAACGGCTTGTTCGGGGAGTTTGGTTTTGTATCGATTAACGATGCTGACGAGATTTTTGCCGTCGAGTTCATATTGGCCATTTTCGACAAATGTGAAGTCGGTACTGGCGAGATATTCGATGGCTCGCAGGATCCGGTGAGGGAGATGCATGTATTTTGCATGATTTTTAATGTGGTCGACGATCATCAGAGTCCCTTTCGTCAGGAATGGGGTAAGATAGACAAGGAGAACAGGGAAGGTTTCGGGACGAGATTAGCGGGTTCCGGAAAATCGGTGTAGTCGACTCTGCAGAATTTGCGGCGATGGCTCGGATTCTGGCAACCGCTCGCCAATTCCACCGAGAATCATCGACTGAAAAAAACAGCGGGGACGAAAATCCTGCGGGAAGATTGTCGAGATCAAAAGGGGTTCCGGTTGGCAGAGATTCTGCCGATCATATAGAATATCATCGATGCGATTTGCTGCCGGGGTTTCTTTTTCGGCAGGGACGAGCCGCTTGCCGTAAGATGTTTTGCTGTTTTGGTTTATCGTTTGCCGTAAGAGTAGTGTCGGTCCTGTTTCAGTCCCGGTATCGGATAGGTTGCCATGAAAACCGAACGACGAATTTGTGCAGGTCCAGTGAATCGGCGGGAATTTCTTGCGGCTGGGGTATTGGGAGCGGGGGGATTGGCCCTGCCCGATTTGTTCCGCTTGCGGTCTCAAGCGGCCGAAATCGGATCCAAGGTCGATCACGAAACCTCGGTGATTTTTGTGTGGTTGCCGGGTGGCCCACCGCACAT
Source organism: Schlesneria paludicola DSM 18645 (assembly GCA_945869955.1). Classification (GTDB taxonomy): domain Bacteria; phylum Planctomycetota; class Planctomycetia; order Planctomycetales; family Planctomycetaceae; genus Schlesneria; species Schlesneria paludicola_B. The sequence continues at coordinate 12,136 of CAMBQP010000137.1, read as the reverse complement.
GGACATGTACGACATGAAGCCAAATGCCCCGGTCGAATACCGAGGGGCGTTTCATCCGATTTCGACCAATGTCGCCGGGCTTGATGTTTGTGAGCTGATGCCGCGACATGCCGCGATGGCAGATCGATTTTCCGTGGTCCGATCGGTGTCGCATACGTTTGCCGACCACGGTGGTGGTCACAAGCGGCTGATGACGGGGCGAATTCCGTTGACGCCGGTCGATACCGTCAATGATGCACCGGCCACGGGGTCCGTGGTGGCTAAGTGTCGTGATCATATTCACAACGGGATTCCGAATTATGTTTCCCTGAATCCTGGGGGGCGAATTAACGATGTCTTTGCACAGGGAGCGGCGTATCTTGGCCCGGCCTATACGCCGTTTAATGTCGAAGGGGATCCGACTGCACCAAACTTTGTGGTCCCGAACATCAGTCCAATCCCTGCAGTCGAACAACGGCTCGGTGATCGGATGTCGCTGCTGGGGAGTCTCGACCGGATCGAGCGGCAGATTGATGCTTCGCGGCTCATGGATTCGATGGACCGTTATCAGCAGCGGGCGGTCAACATTTTGACCAGCGACCGAGCCAAAAAGGCCTTTGATTTGTCGCTGGAAACCGACACGGTTCGCGACCGTTATGGTCGGCATTGCTGGGGGCAACGTGCATTGATGGCTCGTCGTCTGGTCGAAGCGGGGGTGAATTTCGTTACCGTGGTGATGGAAAATCCGTATCAATCTGGGGTCACCCAATTGAAACAGGGGACCTACAACTGGGATTCCCATGCGGTCAATTGCCATATCTGGGATGATCTGAAAGTTCGTCTGCCGATTTATGATCAGGCGGTTACCGCGTTGATTGAAGATGTTCATCAACGAGGTATGAACAAGAAAACGTTGATTCTGGTGACAGGAGAATTTGGCAGGACTCCCCGTTTAGAGAGTACTGTCGGGTCGCAGACGGGAGTAATACAACCGGGACGCGATCATTGGCCGCAGGCGATGTCATTGATCATGGCGGGGGGAGTCACCACCGGCCAGGTGATTGGCTCAACGAACTCGAAGGGTGAGCATCCTGCCGATCGGCCGCTGACTCCGAATGACCTGTGGGCGACGGTTTACCGTCATCTGGGGATCGATTACACGGATTCGTTCCCGGATCATCGGGGACGACCCATGCCCATTCTGCCGTTTGGCGAACCGATCAGCGAATTGCTGCCGTCTTAATTGGAACGATTCTCATCAGGAAGATGAGGCGCGAAGTTCCTTTCCACGAGGAAGCAGGTCCGAGATCAGATCAAACGGCGAGCGGTTGTGTGGGGAGCGCTGTGGCGGCTTCCATCAGTTTTTGTTCGGAAAACTGACTGCGAGAAAACTCGGCCGTGGCGTGCCCTTCACACAACACCAGAATGCGATCGCAGACGGTGATCAATTCGGGTAATTCGCTCGAGGTGATGATGATCGCCAGCCCGTCTCCGCACAGTTCATCGATCAATCGATAAATTTCTGCTTTGGCCCCGACATCGATACCTCGAGTTGGATCGTCGAGTAGCAGCAGTTTGGGGCGCGTTCGCAGTGCGCGGGCGATGATACATTTTTGCTGATTACCGCCACTGAGGCTGGTGATGGCTGCTTCGCGGCCAGCCGTTTTGACTCGTAAAGAGGCAATCGATTCGTCGGCCGCTTGTCGTTCCGAGGAACCCTTGACGAAGCCTGCCGCAGCGACTTCAGAGAGCGACGACAGCGTGATATGTTCGCGAACGGTCATTTCCGTGAAGATTCCAAATCGTTTTCGGTCTTCGGTGACGAGGCCGATTCCGGCGTGCAGGGCCTGGTTGGGGTGATCGAACTGGACGAGGCGGCCTTCGAGTTCGATTCGCCCCTGGGGAGGTTCTGTGCTCGCACCAAACAAACATTCCAGCAGCTCAGTCCGCCCGGCTCCCATCAATCCAGCGATGCCGAGCACTTCGCCTCGACGCACGCTCAGGCTGACATCCTTCAGACGCCATTGACGGACGTGTCCTGGCCAGGGGAGCGAGAGGTGTTCCACACGTAGCACTTCGTCTCCCGGCGTACGGTTGGCACCGAACTCGCTGGTACGCAGTTCACGCCCCACCATCAGATGCGTCACTTCGCGGGGAGTGGTCGCGTCCCGATCGAGTGTTTTGACGACCTGTCCGTCCCGTAAAATGGTAATTCGATCCGCGTGCTGGAAGATTTCGTCCATCTTATGCGAGATGTAGACAATGGTGACCCCCTGCAAACGGAGTCGATCAATGATCCGAAACAGTCGACCGACTTCGGATTCGGTGAGTGCGCTGGTCGGTTCGTCCATAATCAGAATTCGAGCGGGTCCGGCGGAGCGATCAGGATCTGCGGCAATCTGGTTGGGGCTGTTCGGGGACACACGCTGCTGGGATGGTTTTGGCGGGGCCTGATCCGTTGAGCCCAACGACAGGGCCTTGGCAATTTCCACCAGTTGCTGATCGCCGATCCGGAGTGATCGAACCGGGGCGCGGGGGTCGATTCGGCAGTCGAGCTGTGCAAACAACTGGGCCGCTTCCCGTTCCATCCGTCGATCATCGAGCAATCCGAATGGTGTTCGTAATTCACGTCCGAGAAAGATATTTGCGGCCACCGACAGGTCACCGACGAGATTCAGTTCCTGGTGGATAATACTGATTCCACGGGACTCGGCATCGCGAGTCCCGTTGACGACCAGAGTTTCTCCCGCCAGTTCAATGCGGCCTTCGTACTCGGTGATCACTCCTGAGAGGATTTTCATGAGCGTGCTTTTGCCCGCTCCATTTTCCCCGCAGAGTGCATGAAATTCACCAGGTCGAACGTCAAAGCAGACCGAATCGAGTGCGGTCACGGCATGAAACCGTTTGGTGACACCGTCAAATCGAATCAGTGGCATCGTCATGGCGATGATTCTTTCAACAGGACTTCAGGTGAGTGAAATCTGATGATGACTCAGTTGTTCATAGCCTTCTGCGGTGATGAGGTAATTGTGCTCGATCCGAATGCCGCCAATTCCCTCAACGTACAGACCGGGTTCAAGTGTGATCACATCCCCCTCCATCAGGACATCTTCACTGTCGGGAACCAGGATGGGGGCTTCGGGATGAGCCAATCCGATTCCATGTCCGGCGTGGTGAGCGAACTTGTCTGCCAGTCCCGCTTCGAGGATCGGCTTGTTGACCGCGTGGAAGACTTGTTTGGCAGGTGTCCCTGCTTTGAGTACCGATTCACCCGAGCGTTGTGCTGCAGAGACGAGATCGTACAGGTGGCGCTGTTGTGAGTTCGGTACACCCACCGTCATACAGTTGGTGAAATCGGAGCGGTAACCGTCGAGCACGACCGAGTAATCGAGTGTGAACATGTCACCCGATTCGAGTTTGTGATGCGTTGGCAGCCCACCGACCTTTGGTCGTGCTGCAGTGGCAGCCCGAAAGTCGCCGTAGATCAGTCCAGGGCGACCCGCGGCGGCAATGGCGGCATGCTGCACTTCGCAGAAAATTTCGAATTCACTGATTCCAGGTCGAATGATTTCTCGCAGACGCAACATCCCCGCTTCACCCGCCCGCATGCATTCTTTCAAGAGGGCGATCTCGTCGTCGTGTTTTTGCCGTCGGAGTGAACGTAAGGTCGTGCCGAGATCCACGGCAGAGGTTTTTCCCAAGTCTTTTGCCTCGGATCGGACCGAGTGCTGTTCGTGGTCAAGTCCGAGCAGTTCAAAGGCCCCTACCGGCAGCCATTCGGCTTCAACAGCACCACCTCGACCATATAAACGGTCGGCAATTTGCTCGGCCGCTTTGAGCAAGGCGTGATCCCGGTTGATGACAGAATGCTTGTGGTCGTACCACTTGACCATGACTTCGTCATCGATGAAGGGGTCTGCCGAGCGGGATCTCAGCGAAAAATTATCGCCGAGCAACGTCGCTTTCCCTTCACGTTCGAGGAGCAGCCAGCCACGTTCACCGGCTGAAAATGTTAACGGATGAATCCAGAAGTTTGAGAGATACAAGACATGCCGAGGGTCGGCAATCAGCACCCATTCACACGAAAGCGGAAGCGTTTCCCACAAACGCTCGCGACGAGCCAGACAGCCAGCTTGAGTCAGCATCAACTGTTACCTTCTTTTGAAAAATCAAAAAATCATCAATGCACGCCATGGCTACCAAGCCAACGTTCTGCATCCAGAGCCGCCATACAACCGGTTCCTGCTGACGTAATCGCCTGGCGGTAGTAGCTGTCGGCAACATCCCCGGCAGCGAAGACTCCGTCCGTACTTGTGTTGGTCCGAAACGGCTGTGAATAGAGAATATAGCCCTTGTCATCGATTTTAATCTGTCCCGCCAGAAAATCCGTATTGGGGGTGTGGCCGATGGCGCAAAACATCCCGCCGGCCGCAATTTCTTCGATGGCCGAAGTCTGCAGGTTCTTCAAGCGGACACCGGTGACTCCTTGCTTGTCGTTCCCCAGGACTTCCTCGATCCCCGAGAACCATTTTACGGTGATTTTGGGATTTTCCAGCACGCGCTGGGCCATGATCTTGCTGGCCCGGAATTCACCGCGACGATGGACGATATAGACCATGGAAGCAAATTTCGTGAGATAGCTGGCTTCTTCCATGGCACTGTCGCCACCACCCACGACAATCAGGGGTTGATTACGGAACCGGGGGAGTGCTCCATCACAGACGGCGCAGGCCGAAACGCCCCGGTTCTTGTATTTGTCTTCCGAGGGAAGCCCGAGATAGTTCGCGCGGGCTCCGGTCGCAATGATCAACGAATGTGCGGTGTGTTGTGACCCTTCGAGCGTTGTGATCTGAAAGGGTTTCTGGGAAAGGTCGACCGAAAGCACGTCATCGGTGATGATCCGCGTCCCAAAATTCTTCGCCTGTTGCCGCATTAATTCCATCAATTCCGGACCAGTCACCCCCGTCATGTGGGGATCTCGGAATGGGACCAGATGTTCGGGAAGTGAAGACTTAAGGTAGGGTGAGAGATCACCGGCAGGAAAACCAGGGTAGTTCTCGACTTCGGTTGTCATCGAGAGTTGCCCCAGCGGCAAAGTTCCCCGGATCCGATTTTCTTCCGTCAGGGCCCCCTCAAAGACCAGCGGTTCCAGATTGGCTCTGGCAGCATAAATGGCGGCAGCCCAACCGGCAGGCCCCGATCCGATGATGACGACGCGTTCCGTCACGTTGATTCTCCTGATTTTCTTGTTTGGCGGAAGTTGCGTTGAACGGCTGATTTGGGAGACAAACGATTTGTCCACAAACGGTTCGTCCGTGGTCGATTCTTTCCGCTTGCCGACCTGTCAGAATTCCGTCCGCGACGACCGGTTTACGGGATGTTGAAAAGGCTGAGACCTGCTCGACTGAAGAGAACGATACTCGGGGAAGTCGGCGGGAGCAACCTTGTGCAATCGCAATCCGTCAACGAGGCAATGTTTTGTGGCTGCCGACCAGCATTCTACGCCCCCGCGGTTTGCGGATCGGTTTCCAGCTTGGTTTGAACGCGAAGGTGCGAACTTCTTGGCATGAGAATTCGGGATCAAAACGAGGATTGCGGAGTCGCAAGTCGCCAACAACGCGCCAATCGGTCCAGAAATCCTCGTAAATTTCCCTTTGATGAACAATTTCATCGAAGAAACTGTCCGGAGGCTTTTGCCAAAGAGCCATTTTCTGTTATATTCCGCTCGAGATTGGTGCCGGGGCGGTAGCTCAGTTGGGAGAGCGCTGCGTTCGCAATGCAGAGGTCGAGGGTTCAACTCCCTTCCGCTCCATTCTTGAAATCATTGTCGTGTCACGGATTGCGGCAATGCTTGTTTTTGGGAACGTTTTATGAAGTCAAGCTGTTCGAGATTGTTATGAAGTCAAGCTGTTCGAGATCGTATTAACAGCGATCGTAATTAGGGCGATAATCCTGATTCGAGGTCAATCTGATTGAACGATGTTGATCGTGATGAATCGATTGATTCTGGCGTACGAATTGGCAGGCTAATTCAATACAAGGCTTCGCTTGGCTAATGTTTGCGATTCAGTCGGGTTTTCAATTCGCTTCAAAGGCACTTTGTTCTAGTTCCCTGTGTGTTCTGAGGAAAGCAAAAGTACGGCCGTGGCATAGCGGCCCAATCGGAAGAAGAAATGACAGAAACGTCAAGCTATTACAGTCATATTCGCCATGATGTTTTGGCGCACGTTCCGCCGAATGTGAAGCGAGTTCTCTCGATTGGTTGCGGTGAAGGTCAAACAGAGGCACAGCTTGTGGCTCGTGGTGTTCAGGTTACTGCGATTGAACTGAATCCGGTTGCGGCGAAGGTGGCTGCAGCGGCAGGGATCGAAGTGGTCTGTGGTGATGCAAGTAGCTCCACATTATTCAGCAGTGGAGTCCTGTTTGATTGTTTGATTTACTCGGATGTTCTCGAACACATCGTTGATCCAGAGTCTGTCTTGCGAGAGCACGTTCCTCTGCTTGCACCGGACGGAATTGTGATCGTTAGTGTTCCTAATTTCCGAAATTATTCGGTGTTTTGGCAATTGTTTCTCGCCGGGCATGTTCACTATCGCGATGCTGGGATTTTTGACCGCACACATGTGAGGCTAACCACACGTCGATTGATTCAAGAGTGGTTCAGCAATGTTGGACTGCAGACAAAAGAGATTGACTACCGCGTGGGGCGTACTCGTGACCGACTGTTCTCAATGGCCAGCCTAGGACTCATGCGTGAATTTCTTGCCCAGCAGGTGATTGTCGTTGGCGGTCGCAAAAAATAAGAGTCCTGCCGGGTGAGCGTCGGCAAAGAGACTTGCAACAATGGGTGCGCGACGCCACCTCAATATTTGAGCGGTATCCTCGGATGATCGGCAGTTGTTGCGTCACTGATCGCATTGATGCGTTTTGATTTGTCCTTGAGAGGTATTCGCAACAACTCGCTTACTTGTAGACTCGTTCTAACGCAGTTGTCCATTCGAGGAATTTGCGTCGCAATTCTTCTTTCCCGTTCGCGGCCCGATTCTTTCCACGCTGTTCTTGCTCGATGATCCGGCGTCCGTTTTCAACGTTGGTATGGACCTGTACCAGATCCACTCCAAGGGCGACTGTACGGGCGACTGTCGTGCGGGGGGAAGGGATCAATGCACGAATGTCAGCTGTCATCAAAGAAGGCTTTCGTGATCGTTAATGTGCCCGTTTCTGCTGAGGAGCGGGCTTCATCGTAGTCTTGTTTGGTCTCGCCCGAGGTATTTGGCCAGCTTATCGGCAGAATCAAGAGGACTTGTTCTTTCGCCCCGTGCGAACTTCATGAGAGTTTCCCGCAAATGTCTGGTTTCCTCTTCAAGCTTTAGAGCGGAATGCTGCTTTCGTGATGAAATCGGTGATCCAATTCAGAATGGCTGTGGCGCTTTGCCATCGGGTCTGCGTTTGCCGGGTTGATTTTGCCGATTCGGTTTTCCCTTTTGATTTCGTGGCGGTGTCACGGGTTGATCAGGATCGGCGGCGGGGTTCGCCGTCGGCATTTGGGCACCGATCTCGATGAGATATTTTTCCAGCTGTCGCCGCATTTGATCAACCTGTGCTGGATTGGTTGCAGCTAAGTTATGACGTTCGCCCAAATCCTGCGAAAGATCGAAAAGCCGGACCTGGTCTTCTTCGTAGAATTTGATCAGCTTCCAGTCTCCCTGAAGAATCGCGGATTGTGGGGTTTCGTCATTCTGATAGTGGGGGAAGTGAAAAAAGAGCTCTTCCCGACTTCGTTGCACCTCACCAACGCCCCCCTGTGTGAGTAGCGAGACCAGACTACCCCCTTCAAGCTCTTTGGGAACGTTTTCGGTTGGAATACGTCCCCATTCACAAAAAGTTGGGAACAGGTCGTAGCCGATGATCGGGACCTGACACCAGGAATTCGGTTTGATTCCCGGCCCAACCACCAGGAAAGGGACACGAATCCCCCCTTCCCATAGTCCTCCTTTGCCACCGCGCAACAGGCTGTTTTTTCCACCCCCCGCACCATTGTCAGACATGTAGATCATATAGGTATTCTCGGTGAGTCCCAGCCGTTCAATGGCCTTGAACACAATACCAACGCCCGTATCGAGGTCTTCTGTGATGGCTGCTGTATTAATCCGTTTTTCGTTTTCACCCCGCATGAGGCGCTGATACTTCTCTCGCGTGGCGTACAGGGCATTTTCCGAGGCGTGCAAGGCATTCCAGGATAACTGGATAAAAAACGGTTTCCCTGCTTTCGACTGATTTTCCATGAATTTGTCAGCACGGACTGCCATGCCAAAGATATCCACCGGGTTGGGGTCGATGAATTGGAACGCCTGTTCGTTCCCCGTATCGCCATCATGCTCGTCATAGCCATGTTGACCAGGCCCTCCCCCTCCGATATGCCATTTTCCATAATGGGCTGTCGCATACCCCGCTTGTTGCAAGAGCTCTGCAAATGTGGTGAAACGAGGGGAAAGATTTTTAACGAGTCGCGGTTCAGTCAACTTTTGGTTTTCCACGGGAGGAGCCGCCTTGGTCCAGTGCAATCGGGCAGGACTCATTCCTGTGATCAGGCTGGCTCGGGTGGGTGAGCAAACAGGAGCCGGGGCGTAAGCGGCAGAAAAACGCATCCCTCGTGCTGCCATGACTTCCAGGGACGGGGTCTGAAAGAAATTCTCTTTCGGCAGCGGGTGGTCCGGGTGCATCGGGACGGAAAGTCCCCCCCACCCCTGATCATCGGACAGCATAAAAATGATGTTCGGTCGCGTGGCTCCGCCGCGATCCTGCTCCGCAGCCTGACAATCGGAAAACATCAAAAGCACGGTGAGCATCACGAGGTTTCGCATAGGAGACTTTCGCATGGGGGACAGCGCTTTCCAGCAAAAGGAAGTCAGGAGTATCCTGCAGGGCGTTTGCCAGCGTATTCAAACAGGTGTTCGGGAACGTGATTGGCAGGTGGCGGGGTCTCGTAACCACCCAGCTTGCTCCCTCCCTGACGCGGTGGTGGTTCGTCGCGTGAAGAGACCACAGGTGACATCCACACGTGAACGATCACTCCGAACAGCAATCGCAGCAAAAGTTTGCTGCAGATTTGCAGTGGCCAGGGGCGGCGAATTTTTTCCGGGCGATTCAATTTCGAGACTCGTAAAGAAAGCGGTCATCAAACAAAGAACATTCAGGGTCATAAGAATAGTAAACCCCTAATCCATGAAAAAGTTTCGCAGTGAGGGACCAACTTCCCGCGATTTGCCAAAAAAATGTTCGAGTCACGTTGCGATTCGTGGCGGGGGTCAGAATCTTGAATTACGAGCAATTGTGTAGCGACACCGATCGTGTCATTCAGTAAAATCATGACTTATTGTCTGAACCAGGAAGTGAACCGTGAGCCCCCTTGTGTCCCAGTTCCGGCTCGTTTCAGTCCTGCTCCGCCTGCATCAAGAACAGAATTCTGAACCCCGTTCCCGATCCCCTCTCAGAAGTGAGCAGCATGAAAAACGGACTCATTTTCCTCACACTCACCGTCGTTTTTGTGGCGCAGGGGTCAAGCTTCGCTGCCGCCGCGATGCACGATTGGAATCTCGGTGCCACGGGCCTCCGCGGCAGGATTCGTTGTGACAAGATGGTCACCTCGAATGCCCGTGACATCACGATCACCAAGGTGGAGAAGGGGTCTCCCGCTGACGGTGTTCTCACGGTCGGCGATGTGATTCTCGGCGTCGGCGGCAAGCCGTTTTGCTCTGACCCGCGCACCGAAATGGGCCAAGCCCTGACCCTGGCCGAATCCGAAGCGGGCCAAGGAACACTGACCCTGACGCGGTGGCGTGACGACATCACGGCAGAAGTCATGGTGAAGCTTCCGGTGCTCGGAACTTACAGCGCCACCGCTCCCTACGATTGTCCGAAGTCCAAACGCATTCTCGAAACAGGTTGCAGGGATCTTGCCAAGCGGATGGCGGATCCTTCCTATGCCGAGCAGTTGGACCCGATTCCCCGCTCGCTTAATGCGCTCGCGCTATTAGCCAGCGGCAACCCCAGCTACCTCCCGCTGATCAAGACGGAAACCGAGTGGGCCGCGAACTACAGCACCGAAGGGATGGCAACCTGGTATTACGGCTACGTCATGATGTTCCTGTCCGAATACAAGCTCGCCACAGGCGATGATTCGGTCATGCCGGGCTTGACGCGACTCGCGCTCGAAGCCGCAAACGGTCAAAGCGCTGTCGGTTCGTGGGGCCACAGGTTCGCTCGGCCCGACGGACGACTTTACGGCTATGGCATGATGAACTCACCCGGTTTGCCTCTCACCATTTCGCTGGTGATGGCCCGAGAGGCGGGCGTAGAGGACCCGGCGGTGGACCGTGCGATCGAACTCAGCGTTCGCCTGATGCGATTCTACATCGGTAAGGGAGCCATTCCCTACGGCGACCATCATCCCTGGATCGAGACTCACGAGGACAACGGCAAGTGTGGAATGGCTGCCGTGCTGTTCAACATGATCGATGAATCGAAAGGGGCCGAGTTCTTCTCGCGCATGAGCATCGCTGCTCACGGATCGGAACGGGACACCGGACACACCGGCAATTTCTTTAACATCCTTTGGGCGATGCCAGGGATTGCACAATCGGGACCCCAGGCGACAGGAGCCTGGATGGGTGAGTTTGGGACCTGGTATTTCGACCTTGCACGCGGTGCAAACGGAAATTTCCTGCACCAGGGCCCACCGGAACCAGAAGCAGACAGCTACGAAGGCTGGGATTGCACCGGCGGCTATCTGCTCGCCTACGCCATGCCGCTGAAAACGCTTTATCTGACCGGTAAAAAGTCAGGTGCAGTACCGCAACTCGACATCACCGCGGCGCAGTCACTCATCGTCGACGGGCGTGGCTGGAACAACAAAGATCGCCACAGTTTCTACGATGCGCTGAGTAACGCACAACTTTTCGAGCGTCTTGGCAACTGGTCGCCCGTCGTGCGCGAGCGAGCGGCCATGGCTCTGGGACGCCGCGAGGATGTTGCCGTTGCGACTTTGATCGAGATGCTCGATTCTCCCAGCCTCGACGCTCGTTATGGGGCCTGCCAGGGTTTGATTTTCCTGCGCGGACGTGGAGCACCTGCCGTGGATGCCCTGCAGAAAACTCTGTCGCACGAAGACCTCTGGCTCCGCATCAAAGCCGCTGAAGCACTCGCTGCCATCGGCGCGCCGGCCACGAAGGCGGTGCCGCAACTGCTCGAACTGCTGGCTCAGGTGGATGAAAAGAATGACCCACGCGGCATGCAACAGCGTTATCTTTCCTTTGCACTGTTCGACAACGACGGATTACTTGGCCGCTCACTGGAAGGCGTGGATCGCCCCGCGCTCTACAAGGCCGTGCGGGCCGGGCTGAAGAACCAGGACGGACGTGCTCGCGGCAGCATTGGTTCCGTCTATCGCCATCTTTCGCTCGAAGAGATCAAGCCGCTGCTGCCTGCGATCCACGAGGCGATCGTCCAGCCCGCGCCCAGCGGCGAGATGTTCGCTGACGGGATTCGCGTGGAAGGCCTGCGTCTTCTGTCGCAGCACCACATTGAAGAGGGCATGCACGCTCTCGTGATCTACACGCGCGATCAGAATCCATGGGCAAGCGAAATCCGCACGCCTGAGCTAATGAAGATCCTCCTCAACTACGGCACCCACGCCAAAGCGGTCATTCCGGAACTGACCAGGATCGCGAACTACTTTGAGAAGGATGAAAAAGACTTCCCGCCGCATCTGATGCTCGAGAAAGCCAACTCCGTCCGCGATACGATTACTGCGATTGAAGCCGCGACAAACTCCCCGAAACTCATCCGACTCAAATAGAGCTGGGTCGCCGCCAAATCAGCTAGACAATATTCCGCCACGGAATGACGGAAAGAGACATCCATGCCGCCAAAGGACAAGTGATCGGCGACACGTTGGATGCAGGCGAAATGACTGAGTCAGCCCCTCAGGCTCAGAGTTGGTTCATTGATGCCTGCCGCCTGCCTTGCGGCAAGAGATGACGGCGTGAACCACGATCAGTATCATCACATCTGGTCCAGCCGAGAAACCCAAACAACAACGAAACTGAACACCTTCACACACATCACAATGAAATAGATCACAATGAAGTACCTCGCC
>CAMBQP010000136.1 GCA_945869955.1 Schlesneria paludicola DSM 18645 | reverse complement strand
CGGGGGCTGCAGTTAGAAGCGCCGCAACTGATGGCATTAATTCTGGTCCTCGTCATGGGGATCGGAAACTACCTTGGGACGCGGTACACCATTTCTGCCATGTTCTTTGCAGCCGCGCAACTGTCGATCATATTTTCCTTTTTCATTGCTTCCCCCGAGGGAAGGACTGATCGGTCCCTGATTCGGTTCGGGTCCACTGCAATCATGGCGCTCGCGATCCTCTCGACGAGAAATTCAAAGCGCCCCGGGCCTCGAACTCGTTTTGACCGTGTCTGGTTTGATTTTTTTGACACGTTTGGGATCGTTTGGGGGCGTCGAATTCAAGATCGAGTCAACGTCATTGCGCAGAAAGAAAACTGGCCGATTCGGCTAGAGCTCGATGGATTTGTCGCGAACGAGGGGACCGCTTCCGCAGCAGTCGATTCATTAACGTGCGATCCCTTAAACGCTTCTTTGATGCAACCGGCAATCGGCCTGACCGCTGGCGAAGAACTCGTCGCGACGCGAATAGATCATACTTTACGCTGGTTGCTACGGCGATTTGTTGACGCTGGCTGGATTGACCAACGCCTGGAATCGACCCGTTCGCCGGAACCGAAACGCTTGACGATTGATTCCTGAACGAGATCTCTGGCAAAATTCATGAAGTCGAACCTCACGAGTTAATCAATTTGATTTGCCGCATTGATGCTGAGCAACTCAACTTTTGGCAAACACCTGTTTTCGAGTGGAATCGCGCAGGCACAGTTGCTAGCTTACACAGGTAAAAAGACGAATTTCTCGAAATGTCCCCTGCAAAGTGCTCAACTTCTGGGCAAATCAACTTGAAGAAACCCCTTTTGCTGCCCCTTTTTGTTGAGCGGTTTCCACGACGAGTGCAATCCGTCATGAATCGGCTAAACGAATTGGGTTCGTGCGAAATGATCGCAGAAATTTTTGTGAGCGCAGAACGAGATTGATGAACCTGAACTTCGAGACATTCGCTGCAGTCGTCCAGAAAAGCGGTTTGGTAGATCAAGACCGTCTCCAGCGATCGCTCGTCGAATTTTCGGCGGCAAATGATAACACACAGAGTGTTCCCCGTTTGGCGGAATGGCTGATCCGCGAAAATCTATTGACCAAGTGGCAGGCCGATAAACTGCTTCAGGGGAAGCATCGTGGTTATTTTCTCGGAAAATACAAACTCCTTTCGTTGCTGGGGAAAGGGGGGATGAGTTCGGTTTATCTGGCCGAGCATCTGTTGATGCGACGTCAATGTGCCCTGAAGGTTCTTCCCGCCAAACGGGTCGATGATTCGTCTTATTTAGAGCGATTCCACCGCGAGGCACAAGCGGCAGCCTCGTTGGACCACCCGAATATCGTGCGCGCTTATGATGTTGATCATCAGGACGATGGAAACCGGCAAATCCACTTTCTGGTGATGGAATATGTGGAAGGGACCAGTTTACAAGAACTGGTTCCGTCAAAAGGGATAAAATCGATTTTGGACGCAGCAGAATATACGCGTCAAGCGGCACTGGGGCTCCAGCATGCTCATGAAAATGGCATGGTCCATCGTGATATCAAGCCGGGGAACCTTCTGGTTGATTTGAACGGCGTGGTGAAGATTCTGGATTTGGGGTTGGCCCGTTTCTTCAGAGTCGACGAAGGGAATGAAGCACTGACACTTCGTCACGATGAAAAGGTGTTGGGGACGGCAGATTACCTTGCCCCCGAACAGGCCCTCGACAGTCATACGGTCGATGCGCGAGCGGATCTGTACGGTCTCGGGTGTACCCTCTATTTCATGGTGACAGGACAACCCCCTTTCACGGAAGGAACGCTCGCTCAGCGACTGATTGCTCACCAAATGAAAACCCCGGCGGCAGTGGAGTCATTGCGAGTCGATTTGCCGTTGTCACTTGCGGCCATCATTCGCAAAATGATGGAAAAACAGCCTGATGACCGGTATGCGACCGCAGCGAATATCGAGGCGGACCTGTTTCATTGGATTGACGAGAACGCGGACAGTGACTGGCGCCGGGCTCATTTGAGTGTCTATGGATCCCGGACATCCGAATCGGATGTGGCGATTCCTGTTGCCAAGCCTCTGAAATCCGCTGCTGCGGCTTTGAAGAATTCAAAGCCAGAAACCCCACAGAAAAAGCCGGAAATCGAGAAAAATCCGGAAATCCGAGAGAAAATCCCAGCGAAGTTGTATCCCGACACAACGGCCACGGCGAATTCTCATGGTCCTCAAGCCTTCTCTCTCGATCCCGCACCCCGTCAAAAAATTGATGATTTGCCAGAAACGAAAGTCCTGAAGCAAACTCTGCCAGAGTTAGCCCCCGCAACACCGTCGTTGGAATTTACCAGCAAAAAAAAGGATCGTTCGGTTCCAAAGAGGTCGATGACGGCCGTTTGGGGGCTTGCCGGTTTGGTTCTCGCGGGATTGTCTGGGCTGGTTTATTTTGGGACCAGACCATCTGCAAAAATCACCCATCAGAAACCACCGCAATCAATACCATTTCCCCCTGAAAAACAGGAGGTTTCGGTAGGGGGAAAAACGGGAGAATACTCAAGTATTCGTGAAGCACTGATCGCTGTCAGGGACCGCTATCGTCCGGGGCTACGCAGCCTGAACACCTTCACAATCAAGGTGGCACCGGGGACGTATGCCGAACGAATTCGAATTGATGGACGCGTTCAGTCCTGGCCTGAAGGGGTAAAGCTGATGGGAATGGGCGAGGTTCGCTTGTCACCAACCGGTTCCGATCCCGTTATTCGCGTGGCCAACATTTCCCGATTCACCCTCGAAAATCTCCAGATCGATGCTTCCGAGAAAGGCGTTGCGGTCGAATTGGCCGACGATCTGCACGAAACCCGGTTGATTCAATTGCGAGTCTCTGGCTTTTCCAAGTCCGGAATCGTCTGCAAGGGAGCTCAAGGGCTGTCGTTCGCTGATAGCCAGCTCTTATTGGATCAGCTTCAATTTGATGCGGCTGCTCCACAAGCGATCGGAATTCAGTTGGATTCCAGCCCCGAAAATGAGGTCAATAACCTGATCATCCGCAATTGCCGCTTCCTCCATCCCATGCAGGCAGGAATTACCCTACAGGGGCGTTCACCTTATGGAATCAAGATCAGCGGATGCCTCTTTAACGAGTTAACCGAAGGGATCCGCTTTGACGGCGAATCGCAGTTGAGACTGATTACCGTGACGAATAATACGTTTCAAAAAACTCGACATGGAATTTTATTCTCGCAGCCTCCCCATGAACTTTCGACCGAATTAGTGTTTCGGCGCAATCTGTTCATCGGGGTAGGTGAAGCCGAAGTTGCGGTGGAACCCAAGTTTGACGAACCTCGATTTCGTGCGATGCTTTCTCCGAACCCACCGGGGATCCAAAATAATTGGTCCGACCGAATCAAACCTGCCACTCCCAAAACTGCAGAGTTAACGATCCTGTTCGAAAACGGAGGGCGACAGGGTGAACAAAACCTGCTGCTCGTCTCAACAGATCCCAGCAATCCGAAGTTCCTCGCTCCGACAGGGAAGAGTCCTCATCAGGATGTCGCCGGTGCGCAACCGACCGAATACAAATGGATAGGTGCTGTGGGGCCCTGAGCTATCTGGCCCCGATTCGGTCAGCCACTTCCCTAACCGTTAAAATCCGTATCCCAGGCGTTGGTGTGGAAATTTCCGGTTCGATTCCCAAAAAAACGTGAGCACGCCCCATACTTTGTACGAAACCGAACCTCCGCCGATTGCAGAAATGACGATCGCAACTCGGCAACTGGACGCAGGTTAGATCGGCTCGCCGCAATGGCCCTCATGGTTTTTCTGCACAATGCCTGACGGGCTTCTGCTTCAAATGATTACAGTGAAACGACTTGAGTTACTCTCTTGCTCGCGGTTCCTCAACAGTCGTACGATACTCCTAGTGTGCCAGTCAGCGTTTTCTGAGGTTGAATTCTGCTCGCTTGCGAGAGCGGGGTCCCTCCTGATGTTTTCATGAGGTATGGGCCGATTCGACAAGGTGGTATCGTATGTCCTCTCCGTTTTCCAAAACGCATCATCAACAACGATCGGTTCGGGGTGAGCTTCATCAAACTCATCGCCGCTCCGTTCGTCCGGATGCCGCGTATCGACAACGACGATGTGGGGATGAGACCATGTCTTATTTTAGCGCTCCTGAAACGTGGTACGAGCCGACTGAACAGTCAACAACTCGGTATGTTGTCCAACCAGCCGGGGACGGATATTGCCATGCCGTCACTGTTGAAGAGGTTCGAACTCGTCTGGCTCAGCTTCCTGAGGAATTCACGCGCCATGTCGAGGTTGTGCAGCTCAGTGGAATGACGCGAAAGCGTCGGCTGTTTCCCCTGTATGGCATGCAATGGGGACCCAATGTTTACCTTTATCCGATTGAAGCGAGTCTGACAGAAACCTTTCTTCGTCCCCCGCGGCCGGAACAGCAGGTTGAGGCAAGAATGTTTGGCGGTCGCTGGCAGCAAACGGGGACCGAATGGAAATTGATTTGGACGCCGGAGACGATCCGCGATTTCTACCTGAACAATGTCCTGATCCATGAAGTTGGTCACGTGAACGATACGCGAAATACGAACGCCCACAAACGTGAGCAATACGCAATCTGGTTCGCGACCGAATATGGTTATCGCGCATCACGGGGTCGAGCTACTGTCCGCAAACCCCGTTGAACAGCAGCTGTCATGACCAGGGCCTGGAAGTTAACCATGGACTGCAGGGTAAAGATGGCCGCTGCTATGATGGCCACCGCTGTGACAGGAACTGCCGAAACGTTTTGGATTGCACTTGCTCAACCGTGGTAAACCGGAACACCACCGCATCTTCTCCGGTTCTTTTCCGAAGATCGATCGCGGGGTCAATACCAATACTGGCAATCTGGCCCAGTTCAATCGACCCACTGGGGACATAAACGACTAACTCGACTCCAGTAGGCCGTTTGGTCACCAGGCTCGCGACTGTTGTTTTTCCAATCGCAAAGTGAACGAGAATTTTTTGTGTCCAGTCAATTTTGGCCTCGGGTAAAAAGGTTTCAACCACAGAAACAAGTTGTTCCAATACGGCGGGTTCCCATTCAATCGTCCCCTGCAAAAACCCTTTGCGCATCAGATGCCATTTGCGGCCGAGTTTTTTCCAGGGGGTTAATTCCTCCAGATTCAATGCCTCTGGATGAACTCGCTGCAGGAACGCTTCCATCGCGCGCGTCAGGAATTGCTGAAAGGCTTCGGTTTCGATATCTGCAGGCTCAATAATCGAAATGGTCACATCTTCAAATGGGCCATTCGCCGAGGGACGAATACGCACACGGGGTTGTCGGTTATAAACCGGAATTTCGTCCAGTTCATTCACATCCTTCAACGCGAGGTCTGTTTGTAGCGTCTCTTGGACAAATGTTCGTTTGGGAACACGGAATTTCAACGACAATAACCACTCGTCCCCGGTAAACGCATGCAAAAACCAGCCGATGTTGCGGACCTTTGCAGCCACCTCGACCGTACTCCGTTCATTCCAGTTGGTTGGGCTGAATTCGTTTGTGCCTTCGAGAGTTTCGATGATCTTCGCGAGAATCGCCCCCTTCCAGCGGCGGGGCTTTCCATTATTTGCGAGGCCGTTCACGGTGTGCCATTTTTTCCCATCCAGCTCCCAGGGCATTTTGGCATCGGCACCGATCTTTGTGGGATCAAGATCGCTGGACCGCTTTTTCCGCGCCCCCTCTGCATCAAACGACTCGCGCTCACCCCGCCCACCTGTCGCGAGTACGGTCGCGAGGATTTCTCCGGTTAAACTTCGGTGTGGCGTATTCTCCTCGCGAGGATCGCGGACGGAAAACGCGGGCAGAGCACGATGTTTTCCCGCTGAATTCCCTTTCCGCCGCCCGGTCAAACTCTGGTTCCCAACAGGATGCTGTGACGTGTTCAGCAAACTACGTTGCGTGCTCGCTAATGCTTGTTCCGCGACGGACTCTGGTGTCCCCTCGGCAACAATCCATCCCCCTTCACTTCCCGCTTGAGGGCCAAGATCAATGATCCAGTCTGCGGTTTTGATGACATCGAGATTATGCTCGATCACAACCACCGTGTTCCCGGCGTCGACCAGACTGTTCAGGATTTTTAACAGCTTGCGGATATCATCAAAATGCAGGCCAGTCGTCGGTTCATCCAGCAGATACAGCGTCTTTCCGGATTGAGGTCGCGACAACTCGGCCGCCAGTTTCACGCGTTGGGCTTCTCCTCCTGAAAGTGTGGGAGCCGATTGGCCCAGCGTCAAATAATCCAGGCCAATCGCCGCCAGCACCGAAAGGGGGGCTCGAATCTTGGGGATGTTGTCGAACAGTTCCAGAGCCTGGCCAATCGACATCGACAGCACATTGGAAATACTCTGCCCACGATAGGTCACGGCCAGTGTTTCTGCGTTGTAGCGTTCTCCATGACAGGAATCACACTCGACCCAGACATCGGGCAGAAAATGCATCTCAATCAGTTTTTGCCCATTTCCTTCGCACGCCTCACAGCGGCCCCCAGCCCGATTAAAACTGAATCGAGTGGGGCTGTATCCCCGCAATTTCGACTCGGGCATGCGAGAAAAGAGCTCACGAATATGCTCGAAGACCCCCGTATACGTTGCCGGATTCGAAGCGGGGGTTGACCCCAGCGGTTGCTGGTCCACCACGATGATTTTGCTGATAAACGGGAGACCGTTCAGTTCGTCATGAGGGCCGGGCTGCGCCGTCGCACGATTTAACTTACGCGAGACTGCACGTGCCAACGTGTCATCAATCAGTGAACTTTTCCCGCTGCCACTCACTCCGGTCACCGCAGTCAGTGTCCCCAGAGGAATACGCAGGTCCACATTACGCAGGTTATGCTGACGAGCCCCCAATAATTCCAGCCAACCACCACCGGGCGGCGTTTGATCCGTGATGCGTGTCGACACGGATGCCTTCACTGGGGATTCGAGCGTTTTTCCCAGGTCCCCGTTACTTGCCTCGCCAGTACCGATACTCTCGATGGGCGATCGTTTAGGCGCTCCCTTCTTCGCAGGGGATTGAGAGGTCGCCAATGCCGACCCGGCGCTTTCCGGTTGCATCCGACGTTTTGTCGGAATCACGATTTCCTCGCGACCCGACAAGTACTTTCCGGTCAGCGAAAACTCGCTTTGATGAATTTCGCGCGGGGTTCCTTGGGCGGTGATCGTGCCGCCGAAACGACCCGCTCCTGGCCCAAAGTCATACAGTCGGTCCGCAGCCTGGATCACTTCCCGATCGTGCTCAACCATCACGATCGTGTTACCCAGATCACGCAGTTTCAATAGGGCCGAGACCAGTCGCCCATTATCGCTCGGGTGCAGGCCTATCGTTGGCTCGTCGAGCACATACAAAACTCCGGTCAAGGCACGGCCAATCTGTCCTGCGAGTCGAATCCGCTGCGTCTCGCCGCCGGAAAGCGTGGGCAATGTTCGGGCGAGCGTCAGATAGTGCAGACCGACATCCATCAGAAATGTTAATCTCGATGTGGCTTCCTGCAGGAGATCGCCCGCAATTCGCCGTTGCGACGAGTTCAACGTTAGCTGACTGAGAAACGCGAGAGCTTCGTGCAACGGCAGATCACAAAGTTGCTTCAGCGACTTACCCAACTCGGGATTGGTCACCACCGCGGATTTCAGCTGCTCGGTGCTGGTCGCTGGATTTTCCGTGGTCAACCCCGAGACCAGTTTTACGGCACTGGCATCGTCGCGAAGTCGACTCCCCTGGCAGGAGGAACAGGGAACATCGCCGACCAGCCCATAGAGTTTCATACGATAGTCGTACGAGAGACTCGCCGCCTGCTCGATGGCGGGATAAAGCCCCTTGTACTGAAAACGGAACGAACCCGCCGCAGGTCCCGGTGTGGCTTCCCCTTTTGACTTCTTTCCAGTCGGGGTCGAGACCGTTGTCGTGGCGGAATTCCAGGGGATCCAGGTCTCGCCCGTGCCGAACAGGACGGCTCGCTGTTGAAGTGGATCGAGCTGAGAAAAAGGGACATCCAGCGGAATATCGCATTCGCTCGCCATTGCCGCCAGCATTTTTCGAAACAGAGGTGATCGGGCCGGATCAGGCCAGGCACTGACCGCTCCCTGTGACAAAGAACGAGTCTGGTCCGAAATCAAAGCCCCCAGATTGGTTCCCTGCTGGACACCGATCCCTTCACACGCATCGCACCAGCCGAGAGGACTGTTGAAAGAAAAATTGTGCGGCGCTAGCTCTTCAAATCCACGGCCACAACTTTCGCAGGCGCGAAAGAGGCTGAAGGGCTGTACCTTCCATTTCTTTTCGTCACGATCGTCCTCGACAATCGCCACGCGGATTAACCCCTTACCGAGATCAAAGGCCAGTTCAACCGACTCGGCCAATCGTGATCGTCCGGTACGGGTCACCGTCACACGATCGACGACAATTTCCACCGTATGCTTGCGCTTCCGATCAATTTCCGGAACCGCATCCAGTGTGAAGGTCACCCCATCGATGCGAACGCGGCGATATCCCTGCTCGCCCAGTCGTTCCCACAACTTCGAGTACTGCTGGCCCACCGTGACTTCCTGTGGGGCGAGAATCAGCACGCGGATCGGCGCTTTGGCGGTCGCTTCTGGAAGCCTCTTCGCCCCCTGCGACTTGGTAGACTGAACATCAACTGCGGTTCCCCCCTTCTCGTCGGTCAGATCCAGTAGTCGCTCGATGACATCGTCGACGGTTTGTGATTTGACCGGGATACCACAATCGGGACAGTACTGCGTCCCCAATCGCGCAAACAGGATTCGTAAATAGTCATAAATCTCGGTCACTGTTCCGACCGTCGAACGAGGTGTGTTACCGACCGTCTTCTGTTCGATAGCAATCGACGGTTGCAATCCATGAATATGCTCGACCCGTGGCTTCGGCATTTGGCTGAGAAACTGACGAGCGTACGACGAGAGTGACTCGACGTATCGCCGTTGCCCTTCGGCATACAATGTGTCCATCGCCAGTGAGCTTTTTCCCGAACCACTCGGCCCACAAAAGACACTCATCTGATCGCGGGGAATATTGAGATCCAAGTGTTGCAGATTATGCTGAGCGGCTCCCCGTACGACGATTGACGACTCCGCTCCTTCGGTCGAGTCTTTCAGTTTGACAGACGTTTGCCAGCGTGGAACCTGCGCCACCCGGGTGGTGGCATTCGCCACCGCTGTCTGCTTGAGGCTTTTCTTGTTTCCTTTCTCCCCCTTCTTGGGGATCATTCCAGGGACACTGCGCAGCGCCTTCGCGGTGTAAGACTCTTCGCAATTCAGCAATTCTTCAGGAGTCCCCTCCGCCAGAATCCTTCCGCCCCCCGAACCTCCCTCAGGACCAAGATCAATCACCCAGTCTGCGGTTTTGATGACATCCAGATTGTGCTCGACAACGATGACGGTGTTTCCCGCATCGACAAAACCATGCAAGACCCGCAACAGGTGCTCGATGTCGATAAAATGCAGTCCCGTGGTGGGCTCATCGAGAATATAAACGGTTTTTCCGGTCGAACGTTTGCTCAATTCCTTGGCCAGCTTGACCCGCTGCGCTTCACCTCCCGAGAGTGTCGGTGAAGGCTGTCCAAGCTTGATATAGTCCATGCCGACATCGTGCAGCGTCTGTAATGACTTCATCAACTTGGGATGATTTTCGAAATGTTCGAGCCCCTGCTGAATATCCATTTCCAGCACGTCGTTGACATTTTTTCCCTTAAACCGGACTTCCAGCGTCTCTTTGTTGAATCGCTTCCCCTGACAGACGGGGCACGTGACCCAGATGTCGGCCAAAAAATCCATTTCCAGTTTATTCGAACCGGTCCCCTCGCACGCTTCACAGCGTCCACCGGGGACATTGAATGAAAACCGACCCGGTTTGAAACCACGCATTTTTGATTCGGGTAACTGCGTGTAGAGATCGCGAATCAAATCAAACAACTTGACATACGTGGCCGGATTCGAACGAGGGGTGCGGCCGATCGGGCTCTGGTCAATATCGATCGCTTTATCAATGTGTTCAAGGCCGACCACCCGCAGATGTTCGCCCGGGTTTCCCGTCCCCTTGTTGATGTCGCGGTTCAAAACCTGCCAGAGGATATCATTCACCAGCGAGCTTTTCCCCGAGCCGCTGACACCGGTCACACAAATGAACTTGCCGAGCGGGAACCGGACCGACACGTCGCGGAGGTTGTGGTGAGTTGCCCCCTGAATCTCGATCGCCTCGCCATTTCCTTCGCGGCGCACGGCAGGGATGGCGATCGTTCGCCGCCCACTCAAAAAGGCACCAGTCAGACTCGTCTCGGCACGCTCAATATCCCCGACGGAACCTTCAGCGACCACTTCTCCACCACGCACCCCTGGGCCAGGACCGAAGTCAACCAGGTGATCCGCAGCCTTCATCGTTTCGTCATCATGCTCGACGACGATGACGGTATTCCCCTGATCCCGCAAATCTTTCAAGCTTTCGAGCAGCATCACATTGTCGCGCGGATGCAGTCCAATTGAAGGCTCATCGAGAATATAAACCACGCCCACGAGTCCGCAGCCGATCTGACCCGCTAACCGGATCCGCTGACTCTCTCCTCCCGAGAGCGTGGGTGCTGTCCGGTCCAGTGTCAGGTAGTCCAGCCCGCACCGGAGCAAAAAACCGAGTCGTCCACGAATCTCTTTTAATGCCTCGGCCGCGATGAATTGACTCGTCTCAGAAAGTTCGAGGTGCTCAAAGAATCCCCAGGCGGCCAGCGTACTCAGCGAGCAGACTTCCGGCAGCGAGAGTGCCAAGGGTGCTGCATCCGACAGAGTGTCGAGCGGTTTGGCTTTTTTTGCCGACGCGGTTTTTTGTGCGGTTCCCCGTCGTTCGAGACGAGCGGATTGGGCGCTGTTCGAGGTCAACCGGTAACTGCTCGCTTCGGGATTCAGTCGGCGACCAGCGCATCGGGAACACCCGGTCTCGTGCATGTATTTTTCGAGCTGGACACGTCGCATTGGATTGCGCGTTTTTCGATATTCGTCGAGTAATTCGGGAATAAACCCGGCATAGGTCCCCCCCCGCTTCCAAACCGCACTACTCGAACGATACGAGAAGGTGATGTTCCGGTTCCCGGTACCGTACAGAAACAGCGTTTTCGCCTCATCAGAGAGCTGGGACCATTTCGTTTTGAAGAACGAATCTTCTTTTAAGCCCAGATCGATCTCGATGGCCCGAGCCACCCCCTTGAGGATATGTTTTCGCCATTTACCGACCGAGGCGAGTGTCCCCAGGACAACGATTGCCCCCTTCTGAATCGTTAATGAATCATCCGGAACCAAGTGTTCCACGGCAAAATCGTAACGAATCCCTAATCCCTGACAATCACTGCACATCCCCTGCGGACTGTTAAAACTGAATAATTGGGGCGAGGGCTGCTGGTAGCTGATGCCGCAGTGCGTGCACGCATAGTCGCACGAATAGAGCTGATCTTCTGTGGTGAACTCGTCCACGTCGGGATCGTCAGGGTTGGCCGCTTTCGAAATGACCAGCTTGCGTTCCGCCAGCTTAAGTGCCCCCTCGATCGCTTCGGCCACTCGAGCACGCGGCGTCTTGCCGGCAATCATCCGATCAATGACCACCTCGATCGTATGCTTCATTTGTTTGTCAAGCTGCAGGTTGTCGACCAGCTGGACAATTTTGCCATCGACCCGGGCTCGTAAAAATCCTTGTTTCAACAGGTCGACAAACAGGTCTTTGAACTCCCCCTTCTGTCGCTGGATCAGCGGGGCCAGCACCTGATATTTTGTCCCTTCGGGGAGCCTCAGCACGCTATCGAGAATCTGCTCGCGGGTCTGCGCGGTGATCGGCCGGCCGCACTGGTAACAGGCAGGAGTCCCAACACGCGCGAAAAGTACGCGTAAATAATCATAGATTTCGGTGATTGTTCCGACCGTACTGCGTGGATTTCGCCCGCTCGATTTTTGTTGAATCGCAATCGAAGGGGCCAGGCCTGTGATGGAATCGACTTCGGGTTTCGGCATTTGGCCGAGAAACTGTCGCGCGTAAGACGAGAGGGACTCGACATACCGCCGTTGTCCTTCGGCATAGAGCGTATCGAACGCGAGCGAACTTTTGCCCGAACCGCTGACACCCGTCATGACAATCAGCTTGTTGCGGGGTAAGGTCAGATTCACGTCTTGCAGATTGTGCTCGCGAGCACCACGAATCACGATATCGGAAGCAGGCATGGGCGAAACAACAATCCAGAAAAGGCGAACACCAAGAGAGTGCTCAACAGTGCCACAAGAGACCAACAATGCCACGATGAAGTATAGACTGCACGACGTTTCCAGCAACGATCATCACCGGATTGGCATTATCACCGGCGATGAACGACCCAGCCTGGAACTTCGACTCGAACTTGAAAGAGTGTTTTTCCGGCCGTGATGTACAGGGTCTTTAGGTCCGCTCCACCCCAGGTGCAGTTGGTGATGACATCTTCGGTGACGGGGATTCGCCCGAGCAAGGTTCCGTCGGGCCGAACGACGTAAACTCCCGGCAGAAACCGAGTCGTCTCGTGCGGGCTGCGAGCCTGGCCAACTCCCGCCGCGATGTAAAGCGTCCCCGCAGCATCAACGCACATTCCGTCGCCACCTCGACCGGGGGCAAAGTCAAAGACCAAACGCTGATGCGTTAACTCACCCGCCGGCGACAAATCGAATGCCCAGATTTTTCGCGCACCGTCTGCAATCGGACAACTGTCAACCAAATAAAGCGTCCGCTCGTCAGGGCTGAGTGCAATTCCATTCGGGCGTTGAATCGCCGGCTGTGTCAGGACGCGGGTCACCTGGCCATCGGGATCAATTCGGTAGACCGAATCATGATCCAGTTCCATCGTGCTGCGATCGTAGTAACAGGGATCGGTGAAGAAGAGCTGACCATTCGAGCAGGCGGCAATATCGTTGGGAGCGTTGTACCGCTTTCCCTCATATCGATCCGTGAGGATTTCGACCACGCCTGTGCTCAGATCCGTTCGAGTAATCCGCCGGTTGCCATCATTGGGGCAGAATTCATTTCCTTCGCAGGCGAGCAGGCGTCCCTGGGAATCAAGCAGCAGACCATTGGCACGACCACTGGGTGAACGAAAGACCTGATAATGCTTGGCTCCCGGTTCAAGCACGAGAATTCGATTGTTCACAATATCGGTAAAAAAGACTCGGCCCTGATGATCGCAGGCAGGCCCCTCGGTAAATGCAACACTGGTCGCGGCAGTGGGGAGTGAATTGACACCGGGCGGCAGGTCATGATCGTGTGACATCGAAATTAAAATTCCTGAAAATCGGAGGCGTGTCAGATCGGGTCGAAATTCGCAAAATCGGTATTACGCAGACGGAAGTTCTCAGTGTATCCCACGATACCTCGCGAAGAAAGTCGGTCATTCGCGTAGAAATTGCTCAATCAAAAGCGCGGCAGCGATCCAAGCGAATTTCCGTTTTCCGTCTCCTGAGGCACTCTTCGAAATCAACGACCTTCCTTGGAATCAAACCCCGAGTGAGTTAAACAAGCTGACCGGCCAGAGCGAGGTGCTCAATTTTGTTGTGCCTGATTTGTGCCTGATTTGTGATCGAAGTAGTATGATTCTTGTGTCGTCACCGTTGTTTCTCGACCCGAATCCCTGACCCGAATCCCTGACCCGAACAGGAGTCTGCTGATGCTGTTCCGAATGATGACTGGTTTGAAGTTTGTTTCGCTGTTCAGCCTGCTGGCTGTGGGGGCCTGCCTGATTGCAGACGAGAAACCCAAGCCACCATCCGGGCTGCGATGGAAAATGCATACGGTCAATGATCAATCACCGTACGAAGCGTGTGGAACTGCCGATTTTAATGGTGATGGAAAGCTCGATATTTTCTCGGGGGATTCCTGGTATCAGGCCCCCAACTGGGTTCGCCATCAGGTACGTCAGGTCCCCGCCAGTGTACCGAATCCGCACTACTACGAAGATTTTTCCGACTCGCCGCTCGATGTCAACGGCGATGGACGCCCTGATATCGTCACCTGCAACTATTTTGGCAAGCGGGTTGGCTGGGTGGAAAATCCGGGCGGGGACGCAACGAAGCCCTGGATCGAACACGAGATCGACACCCCCGGAAACATGGAGACAGGGGAACTGGTCGACATCAATGGTGATGGCAAGCTCGACTTTTTGCCGAACACCGGGAATGTTGTTGTCTGGTACGAATTGACTGCACAAAAACCGACAGTCACGTGGAAAAAACATGATCTGGGGAGCGAAGGGGCGGGGCATGGCGTTGGCGTCGGTGACGTGAATGCCGATGGAAAAATCGATCTGATCACTCCGAAAGGATGGTACGAACAACCGCTCAAAGGAGAGGGGAAATGGGTGTTTCATGCGGAGTTTGAATTGGGGGCAGCGGGAGTCTTCATTCATGGTCGCGATGTGGATGGGGACCGTTTAACGGATATTGTTTGGGGAATGGGACATGGATTTGGACTGCATTGGCTGAAACAGTCTCAGGGAAGTGACGGTCAGCGAGTTTGGACCAAACACAATATTGACGAGACGTTCTCGCAGGTTCATACCCTGGTTTTTGCCAAGCTCGATCGACAGGGAGAACCGGCATTAATCACGGGCAAGCGGGTCTATGCCCACGAAACCGAGCCGGGAGCTACCGATGCGTCTGTCGTCTTTTATTATCAGTTTGACCGCAAGATGGGTGTCTGGAACAAGCACACCATCTTCCATGGCGACCCCGCCCCAAACGCCCCGCAAGAGGCCAAAGACCGATGGGCCCTGAAAGATTTTCCTCGGGGGACTGCAGGGACCGGCCTGCAAATGTCCGCCGTCGACATGGACGGTGACGGGGACATCGATCTGGTCTGTCCAGGTAAGTCAGGGCTCTATTGGTTTGAGAACCTTGGCAAGTAATTCGGTGCGTTCTCGCTGCAAACCTATTTGGGAACGAAAAATGCGGTCTCGTTGGTGAGTTGGGGATGCCCTCCCGCTGAAACCGCTCTCTGATTGAATTGAAAGTCATCCATGTCGCGACTCGAGCTCATTCGTCAATCTGATTTCCTGCGGGGGATTCCTGCGGAGCTCGAGGTGCGTCTGGAAGAGATTGCCAAGTCTCGTAATTACGCCGTGGGTGAAGTTTTGTTTTCCGAAGGAGCGGCACATCACCATTTTTCGGTCATTGCCAAGGGGCATGTTCGCTTAGAAATGTTCGTACCGGGGCGGGGGCGCGTCGCAATCCTGACCGCAGGGCCGGGCGAAGTCCTGGCTTGGTCGGCACTCGTGGGAAATTCGGTAATGACCGCCACGGCAATTCCCCTCGACGCGGTCCAGACGGTGGATTTTCCTGGCCAGGATTTGCAGCGACTTTGTGAAACCAACCATGAGATCGGCTATCATATCATGCGTCAGTTAGCCACCGCCCTGTCGCGCCGGCTGTTGGCCACGCGATTACAAATGCTGGACCTTTTTGCCAACCAGACACCGATCCTCGATCTCCGCTCGAATCTCGGACGCCCGGGTGATCCTGAATGTTAAGGGGGGGCAACGGCCTTGTTCGTGAGCTTGATCCTGTTGCCGTTTTCCTGATCCCTGTCAGGAATCCCTCACCACATTCCCCCCCCTTCTCCTGGATATTTGTCGCATGGCCCTCAAATCCGGACCCCAATTTTTTGCGAAACCTCGGCTGCAATCCCTGATCGATGAACTTCGCGAACGTGGCTATCTGGTCGTCGGGCCGACGATCGATCAAGAGGCGATTGTCTATCAAGAGCTCAATTCCGTCGAACAATTGCCTTGCGGTTGGACGGACGAGCAAGCTCCTGGGGTTTATCGTTTGCGACGGCGGAACGATGAGCAATGGTTTGGGTTTGTCGTCGGGCCGCATTCCTGGAAAAAGTACCTGTTCCCCTCCAAGTCCACATTGCTGAGTGCTGAAAAGACCGAGTCAGGCTGGCAATTTATCCCTCGTTCCGCCGACACAAC
>CAMBQP010000135.1 GCA_945869955.1 Schlesneria paludicola DSM 18645 | reverse complement strand
CTGGTCCCCGCCTCGCATGCGACCGCAGCAGATGACGCGGGAATTGCGGCAGTCAAAGCGCTGCTCTCGCGAAAATGCCTCTCGTGCCATCATGGGGAGGATGCCAAGGGGAAACTCGATTTCACCTCGCGCGAGTCCTTGCTGACCGGGGGTGAATCGGGACCCGCCCTGGTAGTCAGTTCACCCGAAAAAAGTCCGCTCTGGCAACGGATTGAACAAGATGAGATGCCCCCGAAACACCCACTTGCCGCCGACGAGAAACGGCTGATCAAAAATTGGATTGCCACCGGAGCCCTCTGGACCGGTGCGGGACTTGATCCGCTGCTCGCCAGTTCCGACCATCGTGCGGGATTTGACTGGTGGTCGCTCCAACCGTTTCAGGTTGTCCCCATTCCTGCCGGCAACCTGGCAACCCCACGTCGACAGCCGATCGATGATTTTGTGGCGGAAAAACTGGTCCAGCGCCAATTGCAGATGTCCCCCGAGGCGAGCCGCCAGGTCCTGATCCGCCGCATGGCATTCGACCTGCTGGGACTCCCTCCTGAACCCGAGGCCATCACACAGTTCGTGCAGGATCCCCGACCCGACGCGCTCGAACGGCTGGGAGATGAACTGCTCGCTTCACCCCATTATGGTGAGCGTTGGGCGCGGCACTGGCTGGATGTCGTCCGATTTGGTGAGAGTAACGGATTCGAACGGGACCTCCCCCGGCCCAATGCCTGGCCTTATCGTGACTGGGTCATCCAGGCATTGAACAATGACCTCCCTTACGATGATTTCGTCCGCTGGCAACTGGCGGGTGACTTGATCGCTCCTAGCGATCCCGAAGCGATCAAGTCGGTCGGGTTTCTGGTGGCAGGGGCTCACGATACGGTCGCCCCGGTGGTCGATCGGATGCGAGCGGTGATGCGGCAGGATGAATTGGAAGACATCGTCGGCACCGTTGGCCAAACGTTTCTGGGACTGACCGTCCATTGTGCCCGTTGTCACGATCACAAATTCGACCCCATCACGACCCGCGAATACTATCAGCTCGCCTCAGCCCTTTCCGGCATCGATCATGGCGAACGCGAATTCACTCCCCCCGAAGTGACGCGACAACTGAACACTTGGCAAGCTCTGATCGAACAACAGTCAAAACAACTGCGTGATCAGGAATCTCCGCTCCGCGAACAAATTCTCGCCCAGCGAGCCTTAGGCCAAAAAGTCCCCGCGGTGAAAGCCCGTGGCCCCAGTCCGCTGGCCGCCTGGGACTTCACCCGTGATCTGCAAGACCTCGTCGGTCCGATGCATGCCCAACTCGTCGGCTCGGCAAAACAGACGCCGGAAGGGCTGATCGTGGACGGAACCTCGTTCGCCAAGACATCCCCCACCTCGCAAGACCTGCTCGAAAAAACCCTGGAAGTCCGCTTACAGCTGAAAACCCTGCTGCAATCCGGGGGGGGAGCCATCAGTTTGCAGTCGATCGATGGAAACACCTTTGACGCGATCACCTATGCGGAACTCGAAGGGGGACGCTGGATGCCGGGAAGCAACGGATTCCAGCGAACGCTGTCCTATCGAGGAACCGCTGAAGACCGTGCTGATCAAGAGGTGGTCACGATGACCCAGGTCCATCAGGCAGACGGCACGATTGTCGCCTATCGAAATGGACAGCCCTACGGCAATCCGATTCGCAAAGAGGCTGCGGTCAAATACGAGGGGGGCAAAAGTCAGGTTCTGTTCGGGCTTCGGCATGGGACGGACGCGAGTGGCAACCGCACGCTGAACGGACGGATTGTCGCCGCGAAGCTGTATGACAAAGCACTGACCGCAGAAGAAGTGGCGGTCTCGGCGGATGCCTCGAACACATTCGTCACGGAAGCCGAAATCGTGGCAAAACTGGACCCCGCCCAGCAGACAATCCGGCAGGAACGCCAACAGGCGTTGCGCGACCTGCGGCAACGGCATGCCGATTTGACCAAACGGGGACCCTCCGTCGTCTATACCGCCATCGCCACGCAGCCCCCACCGATGAAAATCCATCAGCGGGGGAGTGTTTCGTCGCTGGGGGAGGAAGTCGCGGCGGCAGGTTTGGTCGCAGTTCAGGGACTCAATCCCGACTTTGAACTGCGTCCCGATGCAATCGAATCCCACCGCCGTCAAAAGCTCGCCAACTGGATCACCAATCCTCGCAACCCGTTATTTGCTCGAGTCATGACCAATCGGGTCTGGCATTATCATTTTGGGGTCGGACTGGTTGATTCCCCCAACGATCTGGGGTTTCATGCTGGCCTCCCCAGTCATCCGGAATTGTTGGAATGGCTGGCGGGCGAATTTGCCAGCCGTGACCGATCCGACCCGTTGGCAGCAGGGAACCTCGAAACCATTCCCCAGACCCGCGACCCCGAGCGATTTTCTCTCAAGCGATTGCATCGGCAATTGATCAGCAGCGCGGTCTATCGCCAGTCTTCGCAATCGCAAGCGCAGGCCATGAAGATCGACGCGAACAATCGGCTGTTATGGCGGATGAATCCCCGGCGGTTAGAGGCCGAGGCGGTCCGTGACGCGATGCTGGCCGTTGCGGGAGAATTAAATACCGAAATTGGGGGCAAAGGGTATACAGACGTGAATTCCTATTTCTTCAAGGGGACACAGTTTTACGACCCGATTGATCCGGTTGGCCATGCGAATCATCGCCGTACGCTCTACCGGATGGGGGCTCGCGGCGGTCGCAGTCCGTTTCTGGATAACTTTGATTGCCCTGATCCTTCGACCACCGCCCCGCGCCGATCGACGACTGTCACTCCGCTGCAAGCACTGTCCCTGCTGAATCACTCGTTCAGCCTGCGAATGGCGGAACATTTTGCCGACCGACTGAGCCATCAGTCACCGCAACCCGAACAACAAGTCGAGGCGGCGTTTCGTCTGGTCTATGGCCGCCAACCGGATCAGCGAGAACGTGAGCTGAGTCGTCAGTTCATCACGCAACAAGGACTCGCCCCCTTTTGTCGAGCCTTGTGGAATTCGTCCGAGTTCCTGTTCATCGACTAGGACAACCCCTCGCGGAATGAGTCTCCGGAAATGAGTCTCCTGAAAAAAGTGTCCCGATGGGGTGATTGGTTTTAATCGCTTGGATTTGATCCTTTAAAAAATTGATGAAAATCGAAGCTCTGCCGGGGACAGTCGTCACGCCAGCGCTGATTTTGGTTATTCCCTGCGTCGTTTGGAGTCCCTTTGATGAAAATCATCCGCGTCGAAAGTATCCCCGTCCGGATTCCACTCAAACCCGAACGACGCATGATTTCGGCGTTGGGACGGCACGATGTCTCGGATTTCCTGTTGGTTCGCGTCACGACCGCCGGGGGATTAGAGGGTTGGGGCGAGGCGACGGTGACTCCTCGCTGGAGCGGCGAGACCTGTCGGGGTGCGCTGGCCATGGTGGACGAGGTCCTGGCCCCCGCCGTGATCGGCTGTTCTGCCGACGAAATCGTTGAATTGGATCGACGGATGGATGCGGTTGCGGTCGGCAACTGGTTTGCCAAGTCCGCCATTGAAATGGCCTGCTGGGATATTCAGGGAAAGGGAGCGGGAAAACCGGTTTACGAATTATTAGGGGGCCCCTGTCGCCCGCTGACCATGCGCAGCCGATTCTCGCTGGGTGCCTACGAACCGGAACGAGCACGCCGTCGGGCCCATGAACTGGTGGCAGCCGGATTCACCACGATCAAGGTCAAGGTCGGAATTGACCCGGTTCAGGATGTCGAACGAGTCCGTATCGTTCGCGCTGCGATCGGTCCCGCCATCGCATTGACCATTGATGCCAACGGTGGCTGGGATATCGAGACGGCGATTCGAGCGATCCGTGATCTCGAAGATTGCCAACTGTCGCTGGTCGAACAGCCAATTCCTCCCGGCGATTATACGGGACTGGCGCGGGTACGACGCGAGACCGGTGCGACCATCCTGGCGGACGAAAGCTGTTTTGATCTGGTGCATGCCCAGGAACTGATCCAGCACAACTGCTGTGATGCAATCAGCCTTTACCCTGGTAAAAACGGGGGAATTCGCAAGGCTCGGCAGATTGCAGAACTGGCAGCCCAGCACGGGATTGCCTGTTCGATTGGCTCGAATCTCGAATGGGATCTGGGGACCGCTGCCATGGGGCACTTCATCGTGGCGACCCCAAACATGCAGATTGAACACTACCCCGGTGACGTGTTGGGTCCCGACTATCACGAAGTATCGATCGCACGCAATCCGCTCACGATCTCGGGCCCGCTGACGACGCTCAATTCTGGTCCGGGTTTGGGGATTGAAGTCGATCTCGACGTGATTGAACGATACCGGATCGCCATCCGTTAACGTTCAGGGGACTCAGCAGCATTTCCGCAGCAATCGTTTCGCTCGGCTTTTGCATCGCCCATACTTGCGGGCGATCGAGGCGGGACTGCCGTTGATGTCCTGAATGAGCGTCTGTAACGATTCGGCTGCTGCCGCTTTTTGATTTTGCTGCAGATAAAGTTCGGCCAACAGAAACAACGCTTCGGGATGTCGCCAGCGTTTGACGTGCTGCTGCAGATGACTTAACGCCGCTGCCGATTGCCCCAGTTCTTTTAAGGCCTTTCCCAGCAATAACGAGACATCGCCAAATTTGTATTCGGGGTCTTGTGCCAGAATTTGACGAGTCCGTTTTTCCAGCTCGGTGTAGTGATTTTTGGTGTCGGCGATTTGAGCGGCACCCCAGAGTCCCTGGATATTTTGGGGCTCTTTTTGCAAGGCACTCTGAAACGCCGCGTCGGCTCGATCTACTTCTCCGACTTCGCGCAAGGCATTGCCCCACAGAATGAACTGATGTGGGTTGCCGATCTGTTGTGCCGCAATTTCGAGGCGGACCAATTCGCGACTCCGCTTCCAACGCCGGAAAAATGAGGGTGCAGGAAATTCTTTCGAGGGCAAGTATCGCATCAAAAAATAGGCAGCCGGTCCGATCGGTCCGGCGATGAAAAACATCCAGATCCAGAAGTTCCGATCCGGCTCGGTCTGAATACAATGAATCAGCATCCAGATCCAAAAGAGAATGGGGAGGATGACGAACAGCCCGCCAATGATTGCCATGATCAACGGCAAAATCGGCGGCATGTCGGCTTGAGTGAATTGGGTCGCAGGATGGGGAACATCAGCGATCACGGTGAGCTGCCACATTTTTTGGTTTTTCCCGTGAATTGAGAAGCGGCAGAAAGGGAGTCAGCAAAACCGCCAGAGACGCCAAGTTTATTCGTCTGCTGTGTTCATTCGTCTGCTGTGGAGGTGGGACGATCTACGCAATCACCCAGGACAAACAGATCGCCTACGCGACCGCAAAAACCTAGCAAAACAATCTGACTGCAGCACAAACCCCGCCCCTCGGTTGTGAGCAAAATTCCCCTGGCGTCGGTTGATTTCGGCTGCAATCAAGCTCGAAAGCCCACTCAGATTCAACTCCGCGAGTTGACCAGGGACGAGTTCAAAACGCTCCCCATCCGGCATCGACAGCAGGTCATCAGGCGTGAGTCTCACAGAACCGCTTGCAATACTCATGGAAAATTTCGTCCGCGAAAAGAAATCACAATGATTGCGGGTTGAGAATAGCAACTCGATCCCTCTCTGGCAATTTCCTCGCTGCTTGCTGCCCGCTGACCCGAAACGTTATGGATTGATGCGACTGACGCTCCATTTTCCCGCTTCTGTGGCAACGTAGACAAAGCGGTCATGCAGGCGACTGGGACGTCCCTGCCAGAACTCGATTCGGTCCGGGGAGAGTCGATAGCCTCCCCAATGCGGTGGTCGGGGAATTGTTCCTCCTGCGAAACGCTGGCGAAATTCTTCCACCTTGGCCTCCAAAGCCTGGGCCGATTCCAGCGGATCACTTTGAGACGAGGCCCAGGCCCCCAGTTGACTGTTCACCGGGCGACCCGCGAAATAGGCATCCGATTCGGCCTCGGACACCTGCTCCACACCCCCTTCAATCCGGACCTGCCGTTCGACTTCTTTCCAGTAAAAACAGAGCGACGCAAAGGGGTTCCCCAGTAGTTCGCTCCCCTTGCGACTATTGTAATTTGTATAAAAGGTAAACCCGCGCTGGTCAAATCCCCGCAGATAAACAATTCGTGCGGAAGGTCGACCACTGGTCGAACATGTGGCGAGGGTCATCGCATAGTATTCGGTCAGTTCGGCGGCTTGCACCTCGTTGTACCAGCGGGTGAATTGTTCGATCGGGTTATCGGTCAAGTCGCTGACATCGAGTTTGCCCCGATGAAAATCGGCATGCACAAAATCTTCAGGCATCATGATCTTTCTTGAGGAACGCTGGTAAGGCCAGTCACATTGATTAAGCCCGTTTTCGTGCGTGACGTTACGAGAGATCCCCGCCCGGGACCGGGGACTTGGCCAGCACCGGTTGGGATGGTTCGTCGGGGTTTGATTGTTCGGACTTGGCAACACAAGCGGCGATGGCCAGGTCACCCGTCACATTGACGACGGTTCGGCACATGTCCAGGATTCGATCAACACCCATGATGAGTCCGATCGCGGCACCCGGCACACCGACCGACTGCATGACGACGACAATCAGCGGTAAAGAACCACCAGGGACCCCTGCCGTACCGACCCCTGCCAGAATTGCCATCAGCACCACGGTAAACTGTTGGGACGCGGTCAGCTCAACACCCATCACCTGGGCGAGAAACAACACGACGACCCCCTCGTACAATGCGGTCCCATTTTGATTTCCGGTGGCACCGACCGTCAGGACAAAATTGGTCACACGCGATGGTAATTTGAGTTCTTCAGTAGCGACTTTCATCGCGGTGGGAAGCGTGGCGCTGGAGGACGAAGTACCGAAAGCGACCAGCATCGCTTCAGAAACCTGGCTGAAGAATTTCCACGGTGACATGCGGGCAAAGACGTAGACGACAATCGAATAGACCACAAACAATTGCAGGCTGAGCCCGAGCATTGCGGTCACGACAAACCAGAACAGGGTATAGAGGATTCCAAAACCCAATTGAGCGGCGAGGGCAAAGACGAGACAGCCCGCACCGTAGGGGGCCAGTTTCATCGCGAAACTGATCACCGACATCGAGATGGCATACATCCCTTCCAGGCAACTGACAAATGTTCGCGTCTCGTCCGGTCGCGTGGTAATCGCCATGCCGCAGATCAGGGCGAAGACCATCACGGCCAGCATCCCATTTCCTTTCGAGCTGCCATCGACGGCGCCGACCATCTCTTGCAGGGGATTTTCCGGTATCAGGTCGACCAGCGTATCACGAATTGGTTTCGCTTCTTTCGCTTTGTTGATCTTGTCGGTCGCACCCGTGGCATATTGGTCGAGCAGTTTCTGCCGCTGGGTTTCACCGAGTGCATCTCCGGGGCGGATCAGATCGACCAGTCCAATTCCAATCAAGACCGCTGCCGACGAAAGCATGGCGGTGAAAAACAGTGTTTTCAGCCCCATGCGGCCCAATTTCCGCAAGTCACCAATCTCGACTACCGCCAGCGTTAGTGCCGAAAAGACCATCGGCACGACCACCATGAACATCAGTCGCAGAAAGACTTTTCCGACCGGTTCGGCCCAATAGATCACCGTATCCAGCCAATCCAACAGCCCGTTGGCATTGGCATCACCCGGGTCCCCTTTGGGGGTCGAGCCGAGCCAGTTCGCCAGCAGTCCCGCTCCAATGCCGAGACCAAGTCCGAGCAAAATCTTGTAATGCAGCGGCCACCCGGATTTCGACGCAGTACGAGAAGGTTCGGGAGAAGCACTCGGTTCGCTCGGTTGATTGGTCATGACAAATCCTTGGGTCACTGTGCTTTTGCGTCACGGTGCCGACGCGGTGCCGAGACGTGCGTTCGCGGAGCGGCGCTGCGTTCGAGTGCCTCAAGATTACCGGTGGTTGCGAGGTACGTCACGCGACACCGCAAAACAACATCCCCCCGTTTCGGATCACCGCAGCCCGACAACAAGCCGATATGCAAACCCGGATCCCTGTTTCGAGGATCCCTTTGTGAATAAACCGCACTGCGGGGACTGGCTCATTTTTCCCGCGACAAAGTGAAGATCCGCGAAATCGCTGAAACCATGCACTTCTCGTTTGGTCGGGAAAATTGTGCCTGTCCCCCTCACGCTGCGCGCCAGACTTCATGTCATCCCGGTTTTTCTACTACAATCCTGGCATACCAAGTTATCAGGGAGATTCCATTGAGCGATTACGTTGAACCGCTGGGCAAGCGGATCTTGATTCGAAAAGACGAGAGTCGTCAGAAGACACGGGGTGGGATCGTCTTGCCTGATAGCTCGGAAATTCCGACCATCACAGGGCGGGTGGTCGAAATCAGCGTTCAAATCGAGCGCGATCATGATTTCCCGCTTCAAAAGTACGATAAAGTCCTGTTCCATCCCAAGAACGCCATTCCGGTCGACTTTGAGGCCGACAATCTGTTGTTCGTGGTCCCGATCGAAGATGTGGTGGCAATCTTTCGCCGCTCAGAACCACCCTCGTCACGCAAACGCAAAGGGGACCCGAGCGATTTAGACGAAAAAGGGATGGATGACCCCGATGACCTGTCTGACATGAATTGACGTCCGGAATTGATGCCGGATTGTCGCAGGAAACCAGACGGCAAGGCAATCGCCGTACCGAAGTCTCCGAAAGTGTGAGAAATCGCATTGTGAGATTGGCGGAAGCTGTTAAACTAAACCATGCTGGTCGAATCATAGTAAGGATGCTGCGATTCCTGGTCTCATTTCACCTTGGAAATATTTGAGGGTGGGTATGCGCTTCGAAACTTCGCAAACCACGCCGCCGCACCTGGATCGTCGTCTCCAACGTCGAATGTTGTCATTCGTCGCGTTGTTGTCGGTGATCATGTTCACGCTGAGTGTCGTGAATTCGCGTTCGGCCTCCAACGATGCGGACAGCAAAACCAGGCTCGCCGCCTCACCCGATGCGTTAAACTTCGAAGTTCGTCGTGAAGTGCGAGACCTGAAAGAGGGGGAATTTGTCATCCCCGCAGCGGAAGAGAATGGGCCCAGAGGTCAATCTCCCCGGTCGCTGACACCGGTACGGGGTGATCGGGAGCGGGTTGATCGGGAACTGTTTACCAGTCGTCGTCAAGAACAGGCGAATCGCGAAGAAGGCCGCGAGGGAACGCTGTTTCCAAACCGCAAAAACACCTCCAGCAATCCCCGTCGAGACCCCTACGAGACCTCCTCGTCGGGCAATTTCAGGTCCACGGGGAATTCCCGTTCCGGCGACGGCGGGATGGTGGTGCCGGCGCGACCGGCAAAACGACCGGGGACCCTGCAAGCGAATCCCGGCTCGCTGGACGAGGACTGGAGTTCTGCACCGGTTGCCATCGATCGGCGTGATTCCCCACGAAGCCACTTTACCGGGACCAGCTCACCACGAGGACGAGTTGTCGCGCCGGAATCGATCGATTTTACACAGGAATTGAGCGAGACGGATCGATCAGGCCGTAACGGTCGCTATTCACCGATTCGCGATGTCTCTGCCACCGACGTTGACGATCTGCGGGACACCCTCCCCATCCGTCGACGCCCGCCAGGTGGGACCGCGCAAGGAACTTCCGCAGGTTCGCTCAACAGCAATCGGCTGGGGCAGTTTGCCGGTGAAACTTTAGAGCCACCGATTGATCTGCGTCGACGGGATGTCAATGCGCGAACCATCGCATCCAGTTCGACCCCGCCACCCTATACGGAAGTGGCTCGTCCCGAGATCAACAAACGTTATCTGGATGTCGTCAAAGACAACACTGTGGGTGTTCGTCGAGATGAATCCGAAGTTTTCTACTGGTTACTGGATCATGCTCGTCGGGTCCCCACCGCCACACTGGGACAGGCTGCAGAACGGGAAGTGCAATACATCAATCTGATGACGGAACCGGATCGCTATCGTGGCGAACCGATCACCATCGAAGGGGATTTATGGCGGCTGTATGAATTCACGGCGCGGCCGAACGCCTATGGGGTGACCAAGCTCTACGAAGGCTGGGTCTTTACGGGGGATTCGAGTCACCACCCTTATCGTATTGTTTGCACCAGCCTGCCCGCGGGAATTGAACCAGGGGAAAACCTGCGCAAACCGGTGCGGATCACTGGTTATTTCTTTAAACGAGAAGGTTACCGTTCCAACGGCGGGGTGCATGTCGCACCCACTTTGCTGGCTCGCCGGATCAGTATCAACCCCATGCCAAACGGGATTCCGCAAACGGCCGGGATACTTCCCTATATGGTCGGCACCATCATGGCGGTTGGCATGGCATTGCTTGTCACGATTGTCGGTTTTGCGATCGGAGATCAACGTTCTTCAAGGGCAGAAATGCTGCGGATGAATCAACATCCACAAGTTTCGCTCGCCGGATTGCAGGTTCCCCCCATGATCTCGGTTGAGGAATCACTCAGGCAACTGGCTGCCGCCGAACAGAATTCCGCCGTGAATGGGGCTTATGGCCCACTTGTTTCTCGTGAGTTTGCTCGTGAACATGCGGTTCATGATCTTGGGACATCGCATCGCCTGATCAGTGACATCAGCAATCGCCAGCATCGGCAACAAACCGATGTGCTGCAATCGTGGTCGGCTCGCCAGCAGGTCGTGCAGGCGGAAATCGCGGCCATGCGTCAAGCACAAATTCGGGGCAAGACAACCCCGGTATCGGCCCCCGATGAGCTTGATTCTCATCAGTTGGATCCTGCCAATCATCTGCTGAAGCCGGTAGCGGTGCCACAACCTGTCGCTGCGGCCACCCCTGCTCGCACCGCCGCCACGCCAGCAAAACCGACGGCAAACACCCCGACTCTCAAGGGAAAGCCGCTGAACTCACCGGTCTCACCGGCGGCGGTATCTGCTGTGGTTCCTGCCACACGTGCGGCAGGGGGACCCTCGATGGGAACCCCGACGCCGCCCCCAACGGCAATCCCCACAGCATCCTCGAACGCGTCGACCGTTCCGCCAACGGTTGCCGCCAGCGGTACATCCCAGTTATCGGAATGGGAAGACGAAATTGCGAGGCTGACCGGGCCCCCCGGTAAAACACTTCCATGAATCCGGTGAATCCCACGTCGCTGGTTTGGCCGCGCCGCAAGATCACCGGGATCACGGCCAGGCGGCTTCCGTTGTTCGACTGGGGTGGCATCGACTGGCACCCAGAATAGGGACACCGCATGACACGTTTCGCCGTTCTGACCGCCGGGGGTGACACTCCGGCGTTAAATGCCACGATTTATGGAGCGGTCGAGCGTGCCAATGAGCTCAAGATCGACCTGGTCGGCATCATTCGTGGCTTTGCCGGGATCCTGGATCCACGCGTCCCCCACGTCCGTTTGAATCCCTTGTACACGACGATTCCCGAGCTGGATCCTCACATGGGTGGGACACTGCTTGGCGCGTCACGCACTTACATTGATTCCAGCCAGATGGCGATCATGCCCGAAATCAAACAGCGCCTTGACACGCTGAAAGTGGACGGAATTCTCTGTATTGGTGGTGATGGGACGATCAACGGGATGCAGCCGCTGTCCGAGTTTTTCCCTTGTGTGCTGGCCCCCAAAACAATCGACAATGATCTGGGTCTGAACTATCTCGATGAAGTCAATGAACTGACTCTGGAAGAAAGTCATCAGGGGGGGCGGCGGCGGCTCGAGAATTCGCGAGCCCGTCCGGTAATTGGTCTCGAGGAAATCGTGAACTATGTGACTCCCGGCTTCGCCACGGCCGTTTTTGTCGTGGTCGAGGGTGTTGAACGGATTCGGACGACGGCAGAAAGTCATCGACGGATTGCGATTATCGAGGTGATGGGCCGCGACTCGGGCTTCATTCCGCTCGGCTCATCGTACGGCCAACCGGATCTCATCCTGATCCCCGAAGTCCCGCTCGATCTGGATCGCCTGGAACAGCGGATTTCCGAGCTGTACGAGCTGCAAAAACATGTGGTCATCGTGGTGGGTGAGGGGGTTGTCGATCAGACGGGACATCAGCTGGGGGCCGCGACAAAAAGCGAGGACCCTGCCGGGAACATCATTTTTAGTGGTGCTGCGGAAGAGCTGAAGCGCTTGCTTTGCCTGCGATTTGGCGACGATTATTTCGGCTCGCGGCGGAAGCACGAGTCTGCCGATTCGGCGATCTTCACGCGAAAGGTGGGGCACACCCAGCGGGGGGGATTTCCGATCCGATTTGATCGCTTTCACGCGGTGCAACTCGGCGGCAAAGCCATCGACCTGCTGGTCGAGGGGCGAAACAACGCCATGGCGACCTTACAATGGTCACAAGAGCGGGGTTTCTTCCTGGATTCGCTGGCGGCGAACAAGTTACGGGATCAATGGGGGAAGATCCACGCCCGTCACGTGCATCCCTCGTTCTACGACCTGCAGCGATTTCAGCCTTCGTTACTGGGAAAGAACTACCTGCGCTCGGTCTTGACCGGTGCGATTGGCGCGGAAGATGTCGAACAGATGCGGGCCGACATGTTCAGTCCTGGCAAGCTGTCGACACGGTATCAAAGCGTGAACATCGATATCCAGCGACGGATTGAAATGCTGAAATGATTTTGCTGCGGGTCCGTTCGGGACCCGCAGCAAAATTCCGTTCGAGCTCAGTTCCGCGAATTACAGAGTGCGTTCCAGTCTTCGCCTCTGATCCGCATACGATTGAACCGAACGCTGAAAGGGGACATTGTTTGGCACTGCGGATGTACCGCCAGCACCCAACGCCGCTCGGGAGGTCGCAACAGGATGAGCAATTTGCTGGCCAAGAATGGTGTCCAGCAGCGATTGAAATGTTGCTGGGTCATCATCAAAGTCACCATGGTGCTGCGAGGTTGATGCGGCCATCGTCGCGGGAGCTGCGGAATTGGGTGATTGGATCACTTCAATTTGTCCCGCAGCAGTCAAACTCTGGAGCTTCAAGACCGCCGCTTTGTCCTGAGCCGTCAGAAACCCAAGTTCACGTGCGGTGAAGTGAAACGAGCGGGCCATCCCCAGTAGTGGCACTCCGAAGGGGTATCGGAAATAGTCTCGTGCGGGATTTTCAAAGGCGTGTGCCACGAGGTAAAGCAAGGACTTGTTATAAATTTTGTTGCAGTGATCCGCCTGCTCAACAGGATCGCTCAGCAGGAAGATTTTTAGCTTTTCGATCTGACCACTTTCCAGAGCTTCGACGAATGTGTCGACAAATAAGCTGACCGTACACGCGGGTGCCCATAAGGTACAGGTCTTGATCTTACGGCCATATCCTACCACCCCTTTTAACGGTCCGTCACCAATGGTCCCCTGGGTCGACAAGAGTTGTGCGAGAGAGGCCAGAACGATCGATCCCGCGCTATGGCCTGTCAGATGCAACTCGATCCCCGGTACGTCATCGCAAAGTTGATTGATCGACGTTGCGGTGTGACGCAGCCCCCCTTCCGCTAAGGTCGTGGCATTAGTCGCATTCTCTTTCATCTTTTCCCACGCCAATTTTCCGCTGAGCGCTCGCGCGATCGGTTCTAACGCATCGTCAAGTCGATCGAGCATAAAGTCTTTGGCGGCATCGATGAAACTGCCTGACGTACGTCCTCGAAGTGCATCCTGCAGGATGTTCTGGAGGGTCGACCAATAGTCGGAATTCCAAGAGAAGACCAGGGGATAGATCTCGTTTTTCAGTAGTGGGCCACGATAATCCGCGGTCCGCTGAATGGCGGAAGCTTCGGAGGTCAGGCCCCCCGGTGCGTAGAGCAAGAGGCGTTTTTTTGGCCAGGCGTTGATCTCGTTCTTGATGTCCTCTTCGACAATATGTCGCACATCCTCTTCGCTGGTTGCATAAGTTCCGGTCTTTTTGAGCTTGCCGTTCTCGCCGATACTGATCACGTGGGGACGTATCTGGCTGTATGCAGAAAAGGTTGAACTCGCCGCAAGACCCGAGTTGACGACCGCCACGCCACTTCCGCTCTGTACTGCCACGGGAACACCGAGTCGCGCGACCCAGGCATCGGTGCCATGTGCCAACCAGTCATCATAAGTCAATTGCGCGAAGCCATTCTTGGCCCAATCCTGACCCCATGAGTTCTGCAGCCAGAATCCCTTTTCATCATAGCCGACCAATGCAAAGGCGTGGCCCCCGAGGATCTCTTGCGATCCGTCATAACCGACCACCGACTTGCATTCCATCTGGTTCTGATTCCAGCCGGCATGCACGATTGCCGTCACAAACAACACTCCCACCTCGGCCAACGCGCAATGCATCGCGATCAGGTCCCGGTGATTCACGCGAAAATAGGCACCTAATGGACGGGTGGCGGCATTTTTTGCTCGCGGATCCGTCAATGTTCCGGCGGGCTGTGCCGCGTCGTAGGGCCATTGTTTGGCGGAACAGACACCATGCTTGTGCCATCCCTTCATGGCTCCGCGTGCAGAGGATCCCGAGTAATCAGACCCCTCCCATTCGTCATAACGACGCGCCATCTCGTAAAGCATTCGGGGGCTGATGGGATCGGTGTCGGGGTGGATTTTCCGAGACTTGAGCAAATAATGGGCGACGGTTGCCAAACCGAATCCGGTGCAGGCTCCCTCTTGACCCTGGTCAAGAACGGGGACATCCACTTTGAGGTACTCTTTGAGTGGCCGTTCGGGAGGGACCTCGATCAATGTGGGAATGTACATCTGATCACGGAAATCGACGAAATCAGGACGCGCGTCGAACTTACGAACGTTCGCGTCATCGGGGTGGGCAGCCGACCGGACTCGTGAGGTTTTATTTCCGGACTTGGTGAATTGTCCTAAAGCGTGTTGTTCAGTCTTGGATTTCTTTGCCATTTTGTGATTCTTTCCGTGTGGTCTTCGAGGGAAAAAACGGTTTCGTGAATCGAACGGTGTGCCGTTCCAGGGTGTGAAGCGAAAATCAGGGTCACCGCAGCGTCCGCTTGGGGCGGGTCATCGATGAGCATGATGACTCAGTGATCGCGGTGACTCCTTTAAGGGGTCGTGTGTGTATTAAAAAGACAAAAACCGAATTCAACGGGTGAAAAAACCAATTGCGACTCCCCCTGCAGCGGCAATGCCGATGGCGACACCGCCGAGGGCCAATCCGCCGATCGCGACTCCTCCCAGGACCACGCCCCCCAAGGCAACGCCGCCAACCGTGAACAGTCCCGCGGCCAAACCGCCGATGGAAATGATGCCACACGAGAGGCCACCGATGGCGATCCCGCCGATCGCCAGATCGCCGACAGCTATGATCCCTTTGGCAATCCCCCGGTCTTCCCCTTTGGCCAGATCAGGCCCGCAAGCGACATCCAGCCATGGCAGCCCCAGGATCATCCGGGACGAACGGTAGCGAATCGTTTTTCTGGTTCTACGTTTGGCTGCTACGATCGTGGACATGTGGATACTCCTTGGTTTTGTGTTGGGGAACCGCTCAGGTTAGGGAACCACTGACAGCAATTCTCTGTGAGGCGTTTTCGTCATCGCGATGGCCATCGTCATCACTCCTGACGTTGAGACGGGTGAAAATTCCAGCGGCAGGGATTTTTGCCAGATGCGACACAGCTTGATTCGACACAGCTTGATTCAGGACATGCTGAGGGAAATCCGTGGGGGTTGTTCCCTCGGTTTGGGGTTTGTCCCCGATCAAAATTTCGCCGATCAAAAACCGATCAGCTGGCGAATTTCCAATGACGCTCGTAACCATCGACAACATGGCTCGAGCCCAGCATTTTCTCGAAAATCCTTGGCAGCGATTGTCCATCGAATCATTCCTTCGTGCTGTTCTTCCCTTGAATCCCCGGTCGCCCAGGAACGCAAATCGAAGGATTAGCAGCTTTCATGCCATGCAAAGAATTTGGAGCGCTTTGCAGGCAAAGAATGGGAACGCAAAGGCTCCAGGCCGCAGGTACGCAAAAAAGACCGAAACGCAAAATCGAATCCGCTTTTGTATTTGTCTGCTTTGCGTCCTGGCGCCTTTGCGTTCAAATGAACTGCACGAAAGAAGTGTTGAAAAACGAACTCGCGAGATTCAATCTGAGATCACCCCTTGATGACGATGAAACCAACTTCCGCCCGATTGCTCTGCAGCTCGGAATTGGTGTCACTCGCAGATTGT
>CAMBQP010000134.1 GCA_945869955.1 Schlesneria paludicola DSM 18645 | reverse complement strand
TCCAGCAAATTCCTCAGTGGCTCTATCAGGAAGTGGATCAATACTTCATTCCCCTGCCATTTCAACCTGCCACCATTCTGGATATCGGTGCCAACATTGGGGCGTTTGCGCATCGGGCCCGGCAGAAATGGCCTGATGCCAAGATGATCTGTTGCGAGCCGATGCCGTTTAATGTGGTTCAGTTGCGCAGAAACGTTACCGCCGAAACCGTGATCATCTCGGCCGCAATCCGCGAACAGAGCGGTGTGGACGAGA
Organism: Schlesneria paludicola DSM 18645; assembly: GCA_945869955.1. Lineage (GTDB taxonomy): Bacteria > Planctomycetota > Planctomycetia > Planctomycetales > Planctomycetaceae > Schlesneria > Schlesneria paludicola_B. The sequence continues at coordinate 16,026 of CAMBQP010000134.1, read as the reverse complement.
TTTTTGTGGGGGATAATTTTGTCACCGGGGGATTTGTGGCATTTGGCAGACAGACTCAGCAAAAATTGCTGTCCCCGTTTTTCGGTAAATCGATGACCAAATGAGCAAACCGGTGATCCGCAATCTGTCTGTGACCGAGTAAGGTGAGTTTTTCGGACGGCAGCAACCGCAACTCGCGGTCATCGACGTTCCGGCGACATCGGATACGGCTTTCTGGACCACGAGACTTTGGCGGCGAGGCAACCCATCACGGATAGGATCGCGAACATCACCACCAGTCCAATGACGGGGAGTACAATCGCCAAAAACGTCATTAGGATTGCCGAAAACAGCTCGAGAGTTGAAACCGCGAAATTTCCTAAGCCGCCGGTAGTGACAGTTGATGCAGTGCGTGCCATGACAGTACTCGCTTGAATCGCGCTCGAGGCTCCGCCCCCTGCGACGATCGCCAGTGACCATTTCAACAGCGGCGATACGTCACCTAATTGAGAAGCGGTCAAGATCGTTCCCGCCACGACTGCGGCGGGTGTTGCCACTGTATCCAGGATGTTGTCCACCCACGGAAGATAGTAAGCAACGATTTCGAGAGTCGTCGCGGTCGCAAGTGCGATCAGTGTTGGCCAAGTCCCAATCCATTCGAAACCGGAGGACAACGTCAAATGGCCCGCGAGATTGGCGATACTCATTCCCAGGATGGGCACAAACACGCGGAAACCGCAGGCGGCGCTGAGGCCAACGCCAATCATCAGCCCCATGAGTAAATCCATTCCCCAATTCCTTGTTGTGACAGACGGTGTGACAGACGGTGTGACAGACGGTCTCGTTAATCGGGCGCGATTCACTTCGATTTTTTCTTCGCCGCAGAATCAGAGATTCGCGAGAATTTCGCCCTTTTTTGCCTCAAATTCGGCGGCGGTAATCAATCCCGCCTCATACATGCTCTTGAGCTGCTGGAGCTTTTGGAGCGGATCATTGTTCTGAGTGGTCGGTGGACCCTGCGGCAGTGCCACGTTGGCCTGAACCGTCACTCCTCCTGCAGCAGCTCGCTTCTCTTCCAGGCTGCGATCGCGTCGTTCCTGAAGCGTTTTTTCTTCCATCTCTTGAACGATTCTGTAGACGGCCCTGGCTTGAGCCTTCGGTATATAATCGAGCATCAAGGTTTTTCCACTGGCGACCGTGATGCGAATTGTGGCACCGATCAAGTTTTCGGATAAGTTCGCATCCAGCAGTTCTCGCCAGACGCAATCTTCAAAATCGACTCGACCAAGGATCCTCGGTCGATAGAAAATGAATCGCTTATTGGTCAGTGCGATGCAGTCCGGCGAGAAATTTAAAATCGGTTTGTTTTGAACAGCTATGTAAGTAAGCTCTTCATTCGTCATCAGGATCGTTTGAACTTTATTAGCAACCGAACGTATGACCTCGACCGATTGATTATCGCGGGTGAATGTCGCATACCACGCGGGATCGGCGGCTGGGACGTCGATCACAGTACGCGTTAAATCACTCCTTTTAAAGATTCCCGTCATAGTATTGCCGACCATAACAGCAGCAGAACCGGCAGCAGTTACCACAGACGATGCGGCATTGGCTGTGATCGCAACAAGCGGGTCGGGCAAATCCGGTTCGTCAGTTGGAGTCCCAGACACAGGGGGTACCAAAATCCCTTTGCCGCAACCTGGACATTTGCCACGTTTGCCAGCGTTAGAATCCTTAACGGTCAATGTTTTTTCACAATTCCCGCAGGTAATGCGTATCATCAGTTGTTCCGTAATCGATTTGCGATCAGTCACGTACTGCCTGCGAAACTCGCGATGATTTGTCCATTCGTGAGGCTGAACTCGATCATCGAACAGGAAATCATTTCGGCACCGTGGAGGATACCAGATCGGAAGCGATAAGATACCGTGGCCATTTCCCGCGACTTGCAACGAATCGTCAAACATGTGTGGAGTTTGGTCCAAGTTTTGCCGAGCACGCCATGAATTGGCACCCGAAAGATTCCGACGACCTTCCCCTACCCGATACGCTGTACCGGCCCACGAAATCGCCAACCACCTGAAAACTGCTTTGGTGCCATTCACGACGATTGCTGGCGGCGTGCGATGCTGTTCGGGGATTTCCGCCGACCAATCCCAAGGCGAACTCCTCGATTTGCCTCAATTTTTGCGGGCATTCTGGCGGGGTGAGTTCGCAGTCGCGCGTTCTCATTCAGGAGGTTTTGGGCTCGGTTTTGGGCTCGGTTTTTTGGGGACGATGAATTCGGATTGGCAACGGGGACATTTGCCTGATCGGCCGCGATGTGATTCTTTCACGCGAATCTGGCAGCCCTTGGGGCAGGTGATCACAAACGTGTCCTTCGATCGCTGTTCTTTGCGAAGTTTTTGCAGGGCTTGCTCGTCTGCTGCCGCGATCTTTAAGAGCTCATCCGCCGCTGCGGCATCAATTTCCTGCGGCGAAAGTGGGGGTTCTTCGAACCGTATGGGAGGCTCGATGAATTCCTCACGCATCGGAGGTTCCTCAGATTCCGGCGATGCTTGAGGTTCGGACGCCGCGAACATCTGGCGAAATGCATCGGGATCAATTGACACTTGAAAGCCCTCCTCACGTTTTGATGCGCGTTAAAAAATATCTTCAAATTTTGATGCGGAATAACAGTGATGAACAGTCTGCACGGGATGCGGACCTGTCAACAACATAATTCGTTCGGGGGGCATTGAACAGGGTAGACTGCGGTAACGGCGGGAATTCGGGCCGGTCTCCGAATTCCATTTGGGGTAATGCGCAAGGTTCTGGGTGGACTCCCCAGACCACTTGGGAAAATCCGGGAAGAGGGATTTTACCACTGAGGCACAAAGGCACAGAGAATTCAGAGCGAGGGAAAAATGGGGAGAGTAAAGACGAAGCGAAGTCAAAAAAAGTGAAATTTGAATCGGCGGATTATCGTCCTGGCGTCACAGCGGTTTAACGTCTCGGCGGCTTGGTGTTTCGGTGCGAAAATCTTCTTTTCGGCTTTCCATTGCGAAGAATCAATTGTGAAGCAGGGGAGCGGATGGCATGCTCCTGGACAAGCCCGGTGGAATCGATTCCGCTGCGGAAATAGTCCGTTTGACGTCTCGCCCCGGCCTGGATAGAAGAATCAACGGATTCCGATTACTCTTTAACCTGGCGGTGGGGACTCTGGTTAATCCGGGGTCTGGTATTGGTGATTGCGGAAATTGCGCAAAACCATTCCAGCCTGATCTGGGTCAGCCTTTACCGCCAACGAAAATGGTCCTGAACTCACCTGACGGGCGATTCCATGACACTGCAACTTCCTGACTGGACTTCCCAATCGCGTCGTACCTTTCTGGCCAATTATGCGGGCGGAATTGGTGCTTTGGCGATGTCACAACTGCTGGCCAGTCCGGCGCGCGGCGACATCGCTGCTCCTGGTTTGTCGGCGCGAACCCGACCCGCGCGGGCCAAGCGGGTGATTTGCCTCTTCCAGCATGGGGGGCCGAGTCAGATGGATCTGTTTGATCCTAAGCCGGAACTGCAGAAGTGGCATGGCAAACCGTATCCCGGTGGTGAGATCGAAGTTCATTTTGACAAACAAAAGGGAAACGTGCTGGGGAGTCCGTTTGCGTTTGCCAAACATGGCGAGTGTGGGATGGAGTTGTGTGAACATCTCCCCTGTACGGCGCAGATTGCCGATGAGATCTGTCTCGTTCGTTCGATGACCACCGAATCGGTCGATCATGAGGCGGCGCTGCGGCTGATTCATACCGGCAAGTTTCTTGCAGGGATGCCCGCGTGGGGGTCATGGGTGTTGTATGCGCTCGGGTCTGCGAACGAAAATCTGCCGGCTTATGTGGTGCTCGGTGATCCGGGGGGATTGCCCGTCGATGGTGAGAAAAACTGGTCATCCGGATTTTTGCCTGCGCTCTATCAGGGGACTCCCTTTCGGTCGAGTCAGTCGCCGGTGTTTAACTTGCAGACGCCAGCGGGAATGGGACCGAATGCGCGGCGAAATCAGTTGAAGCTGTTGGAAGAGCTGAATCAGCGTCATCGAGCTCGGCATCCTGAAAATAGTGAACTGGTGGCGCGGATCGCCAATTTTGAAACGGCGGCACGGATGCAACTGTCGGTTCCCGATGCGATCGATCTGACGGGGGAAACGGCCGAGACGCGTCAGCTGTACGGCTTGAACAATCCCGCCAGCCAAGAGTATGGCACGCGTTGTTTGATGGCGCGGCGATTGATCGAGCGTGGCGTTCGATTTGTGCAGATTTTTATGAGTGGTCAGCCGTGGGATACGCACAGCAAAAACGCGGAAAGTTTGAAGGGACTGTGTGCTCGAACGGATCAGCCAAGCGCGGCGCTGGTCATGGATCTCAAGCGACGTGGCTTACTGGACGATACGATCGTATTGTGGACGGGTGAGTTTGGTCGGCAACCGATTTCGCAGGGGAGTGATGGCCGCGATCACAATCGACGGGCGTTTTCGCTGTGGGTGGCGGGTGGTGGTTTTCGAGCGGGGCATGTGCATGGTGCGACCGATGATTTTGGCTATGCCTCGATCAAGGATGTCGTGAATGTGCATGATCTGCATGCGACGCTGCTCGACTGCCTCGGGCTGGATCATCGTCTGTTGTCCCATCCGCACGAAGGTCGAGATGCCAGTCTGTCTGATGCAGAAGTGACCAAGGCGACGGTCGTCAAAGAACTGCTGGCGTAGGCCTGTTGGTGGCTGTCATCGCCAGAGCCGTGTCACCATGCCGTCGAAACCCGGACGGTTTTTTCGTCGGATTATCAAGATTTTCGCAATCCATGATCAAAAAATAATCGGGGACATCCATGAATTCAGCACCCTTGTTGTTACCACCCTTGCCGTTATCTCTGAGGAATTTTCCAATGCGTCATTTATTTGCTTCGCTATTTTGCCTGGTGACTTTAGCAGGTTGTTCCGGAAACAGCGGTGCTCCGAATGCCGCATCCGCTGGCAAGTCGAGCGGAGGTGCGGATCAGGGTTCGTCACACAAGAAACTCCGGATTGCGGTGATTCCCAAAGGGACAACACATATTTTCTGGAAGTCGGTTCACGCGGGGGCAGTTGCGGCGGCTAAGGATTTGGGGGATGTCGAAATTCTCTGGAAGGGCCCGCTGCTGGAAAACGATCGGGATGGGCAGATCAATGTGGTGCAGGATTTCGTCGCGAATAAAGTTGACGCGATCTGTCTGGCACCGCTCGACAAACAAGCGATGATTGGTCCCGTGAATGACTCGGTCGAGGCGGGGATTCCGGTGGTGATTTTTGACAGTGCGCTGCAGGACGAATCGAAGATTCTCAGTTATATCGCCACCGACAATCGCAAGGGGGGCGAACTGGCTGCTCACCACATGGCGAAGTTATTGGGTGAGAAGGGAAATGTCATTCTGCTCCGGTATAACGCGGGAAGCGAAAGTACCGAACAGCGAGAGGAAGGCTTTCTGGAAACTCTGAAGGCCAATTATCCACAAATTGAGGTCATTTCTTCGAAAGAGTACGCAGGAACCACACCGGAAATGTCGCTCGACAAGGCGACTCAGGTGCTGACCAACTTCAAAGACAAGGTGGATGGGATTTTTGCGGTCTGCGAGCCGAATGCGAATGGGATTCTGATTGCCTTGAAAGAGACGCAACTGGTGGGCAAGGTCAAGTTCGTGGCGTTTGATTCGAGTGAAGACCTGATTCGCGCGATGAGTGACGGAGCCTGTCATGGGATCGTGTTGCAGGATCCGGTGACGATGGGTTATCAGTCGGTTCAAGCGATCGTCAAGTCGTTGCGGGGTGAAACGATCGAAAAGCGGATCGGAACGGGCGAGTTTCTGGCGACGCCGGAAAATATGAAAACGCCGGAAATGGACAAATTGCTGAATCCAGATCGGTTTTGATTCATGCGAACCGCGCGCTGATGAACTCGGGGCCAAATCTTGGTGATCCGTTTTGACATACGCCAGATCTGTGTCCCGAAACCGTTCTGGATATCTCGACCATGAACTTGGTCGTTTGGCAAACGAGAGAGTTTTTATGGCGACCACTGTTTCCGATCCTGCACTTCCCCTATTGACCGCTCAACCGCCGTCGGTGATGTCGGCGATGTTGTTTCCTTCGATGGCCGCTGCCCTCGGCTGGGGAATTCGGGGTCAGTATGGTCATGAAACCGGGGCGATGATTGCCGGTTGCCTGGCGTCGTTGACGCTGGTGCTCTTGTTTGCCCCCCACTTTTCCTTGCTGGCCGGTATGCGTGCTGCGGCCTTGATGACGGCGGCAATTGGGATCGGTGGTTCGATGAGTTATGGTCAGACGGTGGGATTGACCCATGACGCACCGCTGATCGGGCACTGGGAAGCTCTCCGTTGGGGAATGTTGGGGCTGGCGATCAAAGGGGGGCTGTGGATCGGATTTGGTGGGGTGTTCCTGGGGATGGGGCTGAGTGGTAAGCGGTATCGTGTCGGCGAGATGGCGGCTGTGATGATGGGGCTGCTGCTGCTGTATCGACTGGGGACTCAGCTGCTGAATACTCCTTTCGACCCTGCCAACAAGGTGCTTCCCACCATTTATTTTTCGGATAGCTGGTATTTCGAGCCCGATACCGAGCTGAAGCCACGTCGTGAAGTGTGGGGAGGGATGCTGGTCTCGTTAGTCGGGCTGTTGGTGTATGTTCGTTTCGTCAAACAGGATCACTTGGCTTTTCGATTGGGGACTTGGGGAATTCTCGCGGGGGGACTGGGCTTTCCCGGCGGCCAATCCATTCAGGCCTATCATGCTTGGAATCCGCAAGTATTTACTGCCAGTCTGTGGAACAACGTGTTCCAGTATTTCAACTGGTGGAACATGATGGAGACGGGGTTCGGCGCGATCTGGGGGGCCGTCTTGGGGTTGGGTGTCTGGTGGAATCGGCAATGGATTCCTGCGGCAAGCCCCCCGGACGAGGTAAGCTTGAGTCCCGCGTGGGAGGTGGCTCTCTGCGTGCTGCATCTGATCGTGTTGTTATCCTCGGACTTCGGAAAATTCATTCCGGATGATCAATGGGTTTCGTATTATACACAATGGGGACTGCTGATGACCGTGTTGCCCATCATCGCCATCTTTGGCGGGCGATTCTGGCCATTTCTGATGGTCTTGCCGATTGTTGCAGCCCCGATTTGCAGTAAGTCAATTAAATCCTTTGGTTACGATTCACCGCGATATTCTCCCGACACGGTCTGGTTACTCGCCGTGGCGTTACCGCTGGTGGTCCTGTTTTATGCGGCCACGATAGGAATCGAGAGGAGTTACCGTAAGCAGTCCGTTCAACGGTTTGCAGCGGTAAGCTTGCTGCTCATGACCTGGACGTTTTTCGGCTTGAATACGGTCTTTTTCGATAACCCCTGGCCTTGGCGAACCTGGACAGGGCGGACCCCGAATCATTTGATCTACATGGTCTGTGCGCTGGGTTTGACCGTGCGGGCGATTTTTTCACTGCGGAAACGACAGTTTAACGGCTGAGTTTCCCGAGCTGCAAACTGGGGTCTGATGCGAAGAGATCGAGCGCAAGTATCGAGTTGAGCACCCGCGAATCGTACGAAAACTATTTCACGACAAAATGAACCAGTTCGATTTCGGCGTGACCCGATTTGCGGAACGGTCGTGGTAGTGGTTGAGCGTGGCCTTTTTCGTCGACGGCCCGTGAGCGGAACGTATATTCCCCCGCAGGTAGCCCTTGGATTTTGGTGGCCCAGTGAACCTTGCCCAGTCGCATCGGCCAGGTTTTGGGGCGACCGGTTTCGTCGAATCCGAATGTTTTGGCGGGGATACGGGAATCAGGCAAGCCACCTCCCCAGGCACCTTGGAGTGGGGCTTCGAGCAGGGTGGCATCGGTCCAGTTCGCCGAGGTGAAATACGGATCATCGCGTGGTTCGGTCCCTTTGGGGCAAACCCAGAATTGGACTTTGCTGAGTCCCGCGATGCCGACTTGAGCGTATCCGGAAACCGGGATTGGTTGATCGGCAGCCACTTCCCGCGGAACCGACAAGCTGGCCGCAAAGGTTTTCATGGGGCTATCGACATCGTTATTTCCCTCGATATAGGTGTCGTTGGCCACAGCAAGATTCGTCAACAGGATATGGCTCAGCCATTTGATCGATTTAAAGCCATAGGCTTCGGGGACTACGATCCGGACCGGGCCACCTCGTTCGGGGGACAACCATTCACCGTTGAGTTTATAGCAAACAATGACGGGTGGCAGATTATCAGGGTCTTCCAGCACACGCCCGATCGGCAATGAGCTGCGGAATACCTGTTTTGGCTCATTGTTATGATAGCCGTAGTAAAAAACTCGTCGGAGGTTTTCGATCGGCTGGGTGCGCCAGATCAGTTCGCGAAGGGGGACCCCTTCCCAGACTCCCATGCCGAGGGGACAACCCATGTTGAGGCAGGTCATTACTTTGGCAAACCGGACGGCATGGGATTCGGCGAGTTGCATGAGTTCCGCAAAATCGAGTGCCGTTCCGTCGGCGTTTAAGCGTGGTTTTTTGATGCGGGCCGGATTTTCCGGGTCCGAGGCGATCTCCAGTTTCCAGGTTTCTCGCGTCAGTCCGACTTCGATTCGTTTTTCCTCGCTCAGGCTGTGTGGGATGGGCGATCCTCGTGAAACATCCAGAAATTTATCGGGCAGGGTCATCAGGGATTCGAGTTGTTCGAACGCTTCAGTCTGTTTGGCGGCGGGATCCTGGGCTCGTCCAATACCCGCAATACCGGCAAACGAACCGAGGCCGAGTGCCCCGGCACCCAGGAAAAAACGCCGAGTCAATCGTGTATGCTCTTGCAGGAACGGTTCGAAGGGATTCATCAGTACCTCGTCGGTTTGATTGCGCTGATGGCGTGCAGGTCCCGCTTACGGGGTTGGTTACGGGACTTGTTGAGCCTCTTGTTCGGATTGCGTCGATTCTGATGGCATCTATTGGGCCGCACGTTCCTGGATCTCTTTCAGTTTTGCTTGCGCTTGTGCGACGTAGTCGTCGAGTCGTGGATCCGACCCATACAGGGCGATGATTCCCTCGTAGATCTTTTGGGCTTCGGCCCGTTGTTCGGGGGCGAGTTCGCTGGCCCGTTTTAATGCTTGTTCGACAAACGTCGGCTGATCGGGGGTGCGGGTTTGTTTGCCGATCGCCGTTCGCAGACGTTCGATCGAATGAACCAGCGATTGCTGGTGGGGTTCGTGCTGAATCAATGCTTGAAGGGCGTCGAGTTGTTTCAGTGCGGACTGGGAATCTCCCCCCTTCCAGCGCCAGCGTGCCGATTGAATAATTCGTTCGGCTTCGGTGATCGTGGTCGAATTGACATCCGTCGTTTCGGTCGAGCGGCGTGTTTGCCAGAACAGTCCGCCGGCCCCCAAGGTGACCAAGAGTAACAGTGACAGTAGGACCCAAGTGTTATTGAAGGCACGTTCAACCAGCGTGGTCGGTTCACGATTCGAGACTTGTAATCGGAGCAGGTCACGAACAAAAGTCCCCCCCAAGGGTTCCTCGACAATCCCGTTTTCCGCGGTTGTGATGTCGCTGGATGACGCGACAAAACCGGTTTCAAAAAGTTCGACCTTTTTGACCACTTCCTGCAGGCGTTTTGAGGTGACAAACGCATCCGGGGGCCGTTTGTCGGGCTCTTTTTCCAGCAGTTGACAGACGATCTCATTCAGCCAGCCGGGGATTTCCGGAACATGATTTTTGGGGGGATCAAAGCGTGCAAACCGCTGCTTATGCATGATGTCGGAAGCGGTCGGCCCGGTAAACGGCGGTTGTCCCACTAGCATCGTATAGAGCACGGCACCCAGGGAATACAGGTCGCTCCGTTTATCAATTCGGGATCCTTTAACCTGTTCCGGTGACATGAACTCGGCCGTACCGATGATTCCCCCGGTGGCAGTCAGTCGGTCTGCAGCAAAAACCTGAGCGACGCCGAAGTCGGTGATTTTTACCACACCCTCTTTTCCCAGCATCAGATTAGACGGTTTGAGATCGCGATGGATCACGCCCGCATCATGCGCATGTTTGAGGCCAACGCAAATCTGCCGAGAAATTTCGATTGCTTCCTGCCACGGGATGCGTCGTTCGCGCCGCAGACGCGTCGTTAAGGTTTCGCCGTCAACGTATTCCATCGCGTAATAATAAATTTCGCCGTCTTGACCACTGTCAAATAGTTTGACGATATTGGGGCAGTTCAGTTTTTGCAGGGCTTCGATCTCACGATCAAAACGATGAATAAATCCCTCTTCCCGGGCGAGGGATGCGGGGAGTTCTTTGACGGCGACGATCTGATTGGTTTGCTCGTGCCTGGCCAGGTAGACGTTGGCCATGCCACCGGCACCGATCCGTTTCTCAATCAGGTAAGGGCCAATACGGTTGGGATGCATCGTGGTCGCCTTCGACGTTTAAACAGGACGAGTTGAGGAATGCGCGAGAGAACGGCGGCGGGACAGAATATACCGTGATCCGCAGCCAACTTCCATGAGATCCAACCTATCGGGCCGCCGTAACCACGGCAGAAGTTGGAAAACAAAATCCTTCGTCAGCGAGCAGGGCCGGTGTACTCTGCGATGGTGATGGGATCGATGACAATCTGCTGCGGTTTGCCGTATGAAACCCCATTTGTCGATTGATGTCTGCAGGTGACTCTGCGACGATCACGGGATCATTTTCGTGGTGAATGGATTTTCAAGCATGGCGCAGGCATACACTCCTGGATTGCTGGTTTCCCGCGGTTGCCGCTGGCGGTGTCGGCGACTGTTGCCCGTGACTGGAAATGTGCTCGTGGCGGTCGGTGATTCTGTCAATGCTGAACAGGTCGTCGCCCGCACGTTTTTGCCGGGTGATGCCGTTCCCGTGAACCTGGCCAAGCGGTTGGGAGTCTCGGCCTCAGAATTATCTCGCCGAATGCTGAGGCCGATTGGTGTTCGGGTTGAACTGGGCGAAACACTGGCCCGATCCAAAGGTTTTTTTGGCTTCTTTCAGGCCGAGTTTCCCTCGCCGCTGGCCGGCACAATCGAATCGATCTCGAAAGTGACCGGGCAGGTGATCCTGCGGGGGGCTCCGATTGCCGTTCAGGTTGTCGCGTATCTGGCCGGTACGATTATCGAAGTGGTCCCTGACGAAGGGGTGGTGGTGGAAGCGGATGTGGCGTTGATTCAGGGGATTTTTGGCGTCGGAGGGGAAGCGTTCGGTACGCTGCAGGTGGTGGCCAAGTCACCAGATGAAGATCTGACGGAACAGGTGATCAAGCCCGAGCATCGCGGCTGTATTGTGATCGGCGGCCGCCGGATTACCGGTGCCGCGATCCGCAAGGCGATCGAGGTGGGGGCGGCGGCGGTGATTGCAGGAGGAATCGATGATCACGATCTGCGAGAGATTCTGGGATATGATCTGGGTGTGGCGGTGACGGGTACCGAAAAGTTGGGAACGACGATCATCGTGACCGAGGGGTTTGGTGAGATTGCCATGGCCCGAAGGACTTTTGATTTGCTGGCATCGCATGCGGGTCGGGCCGCCAGTGTGAACGGGGCGACACAAATTCGAGCGGGTGTGATGCGCCCAGAAATTGTGATCCCGCTGTCGCAACCTCTGACCGAAGCACAACGTGATGCCGGGCGCGTCGTAGGGGCCTTGAATGAGGGGTCCCCCGTACGCATCATCCGCGAGCCTTACTTTGGTGCGTTGGGGACCGTGACGCGCTTGCCTCATGAGCAGGTGCTCCTCGCCTCGGAATCACTCGCTCGCGTTGTCGAAGTGAATCTGGCTGATGGCCAACCGGTGATGGTCCCCCGTGCAAACGTGGAATTGATTGAGGGATAAACCATGGAAATAACCCAGCGCTGCAGGGAGGGGAGAATTCCCCGTTGTCGAAATTCAGGGCGGCGGATGGGGCTGTTGCTGGCATTTCTGTTGATCACGATGATCGTCTGTAAGGGGGCGGTCTTCGCAGCCGACGCAAAACCTGTGAACGAAGGGAGCGGGGCGGGGCAGGAAAAAGCGGTTGCCTGGTTTGATTTCGAAAAAACGTCGTTTGCGCTGCTGACAGTCGCCATTTGCGGGACGGTGATCATCTGCACCGAACTGGCACGACGGGGCAAACCCTTTTATGTCCGTCCGATTGCTGGGCTGCGTGCGATGGAAGAGGCGGTCGGTCGGGCGACCGAAATGGGGAAGCCGATGCTGTTTGTTCCAGGAATCGAAGACATTAAAGAGATTGATACCGTCGCGGGGCTGATGATCTTGTCGAACGTGGCCCGCATGGCGGCGGAATACGATACGCCGTTGGAAGTCCCGACTTCGCGAACGCTGGTGATGACCGCGGCTCGTGAAGCGGTTCAGGCGGCGGCAATCGCTGCAGGACGTCCCGACTATTACAACGAGGATCGGGTCTATTATGTCACAGAAGAACAATTCGGTTATGTCGCCTCGGTCTGTGGCTGGATGAATCGCGAGAAGCCTGCGGCCTGTTTTTTCCTGGGAAAATTTTTCGCGGAATCGCTGATTCTGGCCGAGACGGGGAATGCGGTCGGTGCGATTCAGATCGCAGGAACGGCGGAAACAACCCAACTACCGTTTTTCGTGGCGGCGTGTGACTACACGTTGCTGGGAGAAGAACTGTTCGCAGCCTCGGCCTATTTGTCTGGGGAACCGGCCCAGTTAGGGATGCTGAAGGGACAGGACTTTGGCAAATTGGCGGCGATGGTGCTGGTGCTTGCCGGTTGTGCACTGGCAACGTGGGATTCGATCTCACCCCGTGTCAAAACGAGTGACGGTCAAAACGGATCCCGTCGAACCCAGTGGATCACTGATACTGTGTTGAAGGGTGGCTGATGTCAAAGACCGTTCCCGTAATCATTGCCAGCCTCGTTGGCTTCTTGATGATCTTCGCCTTTTTTTCCCCGCAACTGCTTTGGTTGCGGCAAACGGCGGAAGATTGGTTTGCGATCATTACGACCATTGCGATGATTTATGGTGGCTTAACCCTTTGTTTTCACCACTTGAAAAAGATCTCGGACTCCGAGGCGGGATGGGGATTTTCGGCGGTGACACTGCTGGCATTTGGGGTCACGGTGATCGTGGGGATGCTCAAAATCGGTGTGGTTCCCGAGACCGCCAGAAATTTAAATCATCCCTGGTCGGGGCCTTTTCTGCAGGAGGGAGGGGCCTTCTGGTGGATTTATCAATACCTGTTCAGCCCGGTGGTCTCAACGATGTTTGCGTTGTTGGCATTTTATGTCGCCTCGGCCGCCTTTCGTGCTTTCCGAGCCAAGAATGTCGAAGCAATCCTCTTGCTCGTGACTGCGTTGATCGTATTGTTAGGGCAGACCAAGGATCGCGAAATCACCACTCTCTTTCTGCCCGCGATGACCGACGGATCGACCTCTTACCTGCCGATCGCGGATCTGACCGAGTTTATCCGGAAGACCATCGTCACGTCGGGACAGCGTGCCATCATGATTGGCGTGGCTCTTGGTGTGGTGGCGACTTCGCTCCGAATTCTGCTGGGGCTTGACCGCTCTTACCTGGGAGGTGATGAGTGAGTTCTTCCGTCACAATACTTGACCGATTGAATGTCCTGGATCGTCGCTGGATTTTTCTGGCGATGGCACTGGCGGTCGCCGCTCCGATTCTGCTGGGGATCGGCTCGGACGAGTCCCCTTCCCCACCGACCAAACGGCTGTTTGATCGGCTGGAGGAACTTCCCGAGGGATCGCGGATTTTGATGGCGATCGACTTTGATCCGAATTCCGCCGCCGAGTTATCCCCGATGGCACTCGCCTTCACGCGACACTGCTGCTTGCGACGACACAAAATCTACTTTGTCACCACTTGGGGGACCGGAGTGCCGCTGCTTGATGCGACAATCAAAACCGTGGTGCAGTCGGAATTTGGTCGCGGGGATCGTCCCTATCAATATGGAATTGATTATGTGAATCTGGGTTTTGTGGCAGGAGATGCCGTCGCCATCAGTCAGCTGACCTCGGATATTCGCAAAGCCCGTTCGCAGGATATGCAGGGAACCAGTCTCGATAGTTTGCCCGTGATGAACGATGTCGTCAGTCTGCAGGATATGCAGTTGCTGATTACCCCTTCCGCCGGTTTTCCAGGTGCCAAAGAGTGGGTCCAATACGCCGGGACCCCTTATAAAATTCCGCTGGCTGCTGGTTGTACGGGTGTGCAATCAACGCAATTATTCCCTTACTATCCCGATCAACTGGTGGGACTCGTCACCGGAATCCGGGGTGCTAACGAGTACGAATCGATGCTGGCATCGAAGTATCCCGTCCCTTATGCCGAGATGAGCAAGCGTCCGGCCAGCTTACGTGGGGGGCCTCAGCGCTGGGCTCATCGCCTGATGATCTCGCTGATTGTGCTCGGTAACGCGATTCACTTTGCCAATCGCTATCGAAGGAGTTCGCATTCATGAATCGCGAAACGACGATTTGGACTCTGTTGTTCATCGTGGGGGGCTTGTCCTTGGCCTATCACGTGCAGTCTTCGGAACGGGGAGTGGGGCAACAGTTTGTGATTCCAGTGGAAATCGCCGGCCGCGTTGACGCTGCCACGGGAGTGATCGTCCCTTTGGGTGCGGGAGAATCCACGGAAGGCGAAGGAGTCATCAAAGGGGTACGTTATGACAAAGCCGGACGAGAAACTTCACAGGCTGTTTACAGTCTCTCACGAACCATCGGGGTCTGGGTGGCGGCGATCTTAACGTTATGCGTGTTTTCCTATCTCTACCGTGATAACCCGTTTTACAAGCTGGTCGAATCGATCATTGTCGGTGTTTCTGCTGGGTACTGGATCGTGCAGTATGGGTGGACGGTGCTGGTTTCCAAGGTGCTGGTGAAATTGTCACCGGATCTGGCTCGGTATGCTTTTCTGCCGGAAACACCTGTGGATGCAAAGCCCGAGTACCTATATTTGATCCCCGTGATTCTGGGTTGCCTGATTTTTTGTCGGCTGATTCCCAAGGCAGCGTGGCTCGGTCGCTGGCCACTGGCGTTCATCGTGGGAACGACCGCTGGCCTCAAGTTAATTTTGTTTCTCAATGCCGACTTCGTGCGACAGATTCGCAGCACGATCCTGCCGCTGGTTGTCTTGTCGACCAATGCCTCGGGGGGGAGTGATTTCGATTGGAAGCAGTCGATTCAAAATCTGGTGATCGTCGTCAGTGTGCTGTCGAGTTTAACGTATTTCTATTTTTCGGTGGAACATAAAGGCTGGGTCGGTCGGATTTCGCGTGTCGGGATCTGGGTACTGATGATCAGTTTTGGCGCTTCGTTTGCGTTAACCGTGATGGGGAGAATCACGCTGCTGACGATGCGATTGCAGTTCCTGTTTGATGACTGGCTGGGATTGGTGAGGATGTAGAATATTGATCGCGATCAAAGCGATCGCGATCAATGGGTGGAATGATTAACGGGTAGCACGATTAAATCAGAGTTGGCGAAACCAAAATTCGCTAAAACCGAGTCAGCGAAGCCTTGGTCAGTCGATGATTTTCACTTTGATCTCGTCACTGTTGGCTTTCAGTTCCGGCGCGTACATCCCGCTGGCTCGGGTGGGGAGGGCGCTGAACTGACCGGGGATTTCGGCGCGTAATCGATAGCTGATGGAATGCTTGCCGCGCATCAATTGGCGAACGAAGAAGGCGACCCGCTCATCACGGAATTCGACGTACGCTCCCAGCGGATTGCCGTTGTAGCCGCTCCGCACCTCGACCGGCTCAAATCCGGCCCCCTTCATGTCTTCGAACATCAAGTATTCGTAGTCATTCTTGCTATCAATTTCGAGTTCAATCTCGACCAGATCGCCGCTTTTGAGCTGACTCAAGTTGGGTAACTCGGTTCGTTCGTACTTTTCGACGCGCTGCTTAACCGCCTGGCCACGGGCCCCTTGGGCGTTCATTTCCTTTTCGACGCGAGTCAGTTTGTAGTATTTGCGGTCGACTTTGATTTCCAGTCCCGCTTTGGTGATGAACTCTTCCAGCGT
>CAMBQP010000133.1 GCA_945869955.1 Schlesneria paludicola DSM 18645 | reverse complement strand
GGGATTGTTTTCTATCAGCAACAGGATCGGATCAAAGACGTTGATCATTTCCTGATCCGAGTTGACGGCCAATTGCTGAATTGTCCGCGTCACAGCGAGCGTGAGCATGCCGTCTCGACCGAGCTGCGTCTGGATCAATTCCAGGATGTGATCAAGGGTACAGCGGTGGCCTTGCATATCGGTCCCTTTACGATTGAGCTGGAGCCGAAAGAACTCGAAGCATTGCGAGATTTTGCCAGCCGGCTCCCCCAAGGGAGATCCCTGCTGGATCAGTTTGTGATTTCACGCGAGGTCGACGTTTCCTCCCCACCTCGCCCACAACCACGCCCGGCCGATTACCGTCAAGTCTTGAACATGGAACTGGCCATGGGACTGGCACGAATACGATTAAGAGCAGAACTAAAAAGACGGATTGATCGGATTACCGAGACTCGACTGGCCCTGAAACAGGCGGTCATCCAAGATGATCAAGCTGCACGAGACGAGGCAATCCAGTCTTTGGAGGAGGATCAGGAATTCTTAATCAAATGGATCGATCACCCGTTCGGGTCGCTGGATCTGACCCAATTCCAAATGGGTCAAATCGGCAAACTGGACGCATTCCATTTGGTTGTCCGGGATATCGATGGATATGATTGTCCGACGGGTTATCTCGATTTGAAAAAACGCCCCGATCCACCACCTCCAGGGAATTTCATCGGATGTCGGCTCGTTGGACTACATAATCAGGGATTTCAAGTCAAGCAATTGGTTTCCATTCCTCCGGAATACCTGTTTATCGTTGGTGAGCCAAGTGAGATGGTCATCTATAACACACAACGAACTAAGGAATTTGATAAGCCGGCGGTCAATCTTTATCGGTGCGAGCCCTTTAATCCGTTTACACCGGATGAACTGCTGGCCGGTAAAGCGGCGGCGGATTCCAGTCAGAATCTGCTTCCGTTGACTGAGGCCGAGCAGGCGCAGTCGGAACAAGCCCAGGCAGCAAATGTGATTGCCGCCCGCGAAAAAGCGAAATCGGATCAAGAGCGAATGATCCGGGAAAACGCGGCCGCAGACCAGCAAGAGATCGAAAACAAAACTCGCCGCAGTCAGTCCTACCTTGACTCGGGAAAAGTTTTGCTGAAGAAAGAGAACTACATGGGGGCTCGTAAGCAATTCCAGAAAGCGGTCACGGAAGCACCCGACTCGGAACCCGGAAAAGAAGCCGCAGAACTGTTAGACACGACCCCGGCGATCCCTTGACGATATCCCTGATGAGGGGCTTTACTGAAGAGGGCGGTGCTGATGGGGGCTGTACTGAAGAGGTTCGGTTGAGTTGTTCACGCAACCCCATTCAGGGCAAAACTGGAAAACGAGTGGAAGTACCGATGCTGGTCACGGGGAAATCGAGCAGGCAGGGAAATCGACCAGTATTCCGCATCGACCGTGTACTCGTACACTTGATTACTCACGATCAAACAAATCCCCCTTGCGACAGGGCTGATTCATGGCAAGTTCCGGTAGCAGTTATTTCATTAAAATTCGTGGTCGGGTTCTGGGTCCGTATACCCTGAAGCAACTCAACACCCTTCGCATTCGCGGTCAATTCAGCGAGTCGAATGAAATCTCGAAAGATGGCAAGACGTGGCAATCTGCGGGAACTTTGGAACCCTTGTTTGGTTCCGCGAACAAAACACGCAAAAAGCCTACCCCCAGCACAGAAACTGCTGAGCAGGAAGCGGAAGCAGCAGACGACAATGCTTCGGCGTCCGACTTGAACGCGTCTGTTACGTTCGAATCGGGTGCCGAATCGGCTTCGCCAGCGACTGGAAGGGAAGGGGCCAACGAGAATCAGTCGGGGTGGTATTACACCCTCAACGAAGAACAGCGGGGGCCGGTCCTGTTGGATGAGATCAAAGAGCAGCTGACACGGGGGCGACTCACCGCTGAGAGTCTGGTTTGGAAACGGGGTATGGGGGACTGGAGTGCCGTGTCGAGCGTTCCAGAACTGCAGGGAGTTCCCCTGTTTCAGATCGCACTCGAAGATCGGCCCCTGACGAAGATCCGTGATTCATTGCCGAAATCCAGGAATGATTCGAAGGATTCCGGTTCGGAGGATTCAGACGATGCCCCTCATTTTTTGGACCATCTGTTGGCCGCGCTAAGAAGGATTTTGGACGAATCGTTGATTTCAAAAATTGGCGATTTTTCGGTCGAAATTGGTCGCTACGCGACTTATCTCGCAATCGTATTGAACATGATCATCGGGTTTGTTTTTGGTGCGCGAGTTGGCAGCAAATTGAGTCTGTTGGGAATTGGGTTTGCCGCGATCGCGCTGGTTTTACAATATAGTGCGATTAAATCCTGTAGTGCGCTCAAGCAGCTACTGCAAACGACCTCGCTGCGGATGTCCTCGACGGCCTTTCTCGATTCTATGGCACTAATGATGTTCGTGGGTGGGGTCGTGGGGCTGGGCGGGGCCGTCTGGATGTGGCAGCAACTCGATCAAATTCTCTATCTCATCACAGGGATTGCGATTTTTCTCGCGGTTGAGCAACTCGGGATTTTGCTACTGCATCCGGGAGCGTTCGGAATCACCATTTCTCGTCAGGCGAGTGTCGGGGAAAACGCCATTTCGATCGTCTCGTTCTTTATGATGTTGCCGCTGCGCTTTGTTCCGACCATTTTTGGGCTGGGGACTGCGTTGTCACTGATTGGGACAATTCTGGCACTCTGGCTTGTCGCTACCGCCAGTTCGCAGGGTTCAGAGCTCTCGACCAGTTACAATCTGGCGTACTCTTCAGGTTATTCGACTTTATGTTGCGCTGCGGTCCCGCTGATTGCTTACGTTTACTTTCTCTTCGCTTATCTGCTGGTGGATCTCATTCACTCGATCCTGATCTTACCCGACAAAATCCAGAAATTGGCACAACGATCGGCAGTTCATAACGACGGATCAAGCACTTCGAACGCGTCAACCGAGGCGACATCGAACGTCGACGCGACCATTTCCAGTGGGGGTGCGGTATAGAGAGATTCCGCACCCTGTCTCACGGTCTCAGGTGAGTCAACTCGTTCATCGCGACTCGCCCACCGAGGCAAATATCGAGTTATTCCGTCCGTTGTCTCGCGGCACGGAATCATCGCGCAATACGTCGGGCGATGACATCGCAGCTATCGGCCTAAGCGAGAGGTACTCGTCACCCTCTTGCGAACGCTGGCTTCAAGAGCTACGGACACAGTTTGATTCGACCTTGCAGGTGATTCGCTTCCGGTTGCGACTCGACCATCTCCGCCGGAAACATCCGCAGGGGGAGTTGGGGTTATTCAACCGGGCGAAAAATTCTGAGGGGGAATCGAATGTTCAGCTCCTGATTGAGCGAGGAACGTTTGTGTAGCGATTGTGGCGATCATTCCCAATAAGCGGCCCACGCCTGGATTGTTTCGATCAATGGGTTTGCTGGATCGTTTACGAATGATTGCAGCGGCGCAAACCAAACGAGTATCATCGAACGAGTGTATCAACACCCCGGCCTGCTAGCAGATTGTTTGCCGGGGAACCTTCGTTTTGAATGTGGAGTCGAGGAACCAATACTGTGTTTGGAACGATGGCGATGGTGGGTGCGACCGGTGCGGTCGGTCGGATCATGCTGCAACTGCTTGAAGAACGTCCAATGCTGGCCAAAACCTATCGGTTTCTGGCTTCGGCTCGCAGTGCTGGAACAAAGCTGACTTTTAAAGGGCAGGAATATACCGTCGAATTGCTGGAGCCCGCCGCCTTTCAAGGGGTGGATGTGGTGATTGCCAGCACCCCGGACGAAGTGGCCGCGGAATTTCTTCCCTATGCGGTCGCGGCGGGCTGCAAAGTGATTGATGAATCGGGCTTTTTTCGGATGCATCCCGATGTGGCACTCGTCATTCCGGAAATCAATCCCCAGGACGCCTTGAACGCCAAAGGGATTATCGCCAGTCCGAATTGTTCCACGACGCAAATGGTGATGGCGCTCAAACCGCTCCACGACGCGGCAAAAGTTGTACGGGTCATCGTCAGTACATATCAGGCGGTGAGTGGTGCGGGGTTGCAGGGGACGGAAGACCTGATCGAAGGGACGCGGGCCAATCTGCAGGGAACGGTTTACGAGCAGAAAACGTTCAAGTCACCGATCGCATTCAATGCCATTCCCCAAATTGGTGGGTTCAAGGAACAGGGTTACACCAGCGAAGAAATGAAGATGGTGTACGAGACGCGCAAGATTCTGGGGGATCCCTCGATTCGGATCTCCGCGACATGCGTCCGGATTCCCGTCGCCAATTGTCATAGTGAAACCGTGCTGGTTGAAACCGAGCGGCCCGTCTCGGTTGAAGAAGCCAAACGGTTGTTTTCGGCCTTTCCAGGTCTGAAGGTTGTGGACGAAGAGACCCATGGTGGGTATCCGATGCCGCAGACTTCGACCGGTAGTGATCTGGTTTTCATCGGACGGATTCGCAAAGACCTGACCAACCCCAACGGATTGATGTTCTGGTGCGTCAGTGACAATCTGCGTAAAGGTGCTGCCACCAACGCGGTTCAAATTGCCGAATTGCTGGCCAAACACCAAAGTTGATGCCCCAGTCGCTGCCGACTTCTCTGTCCCAAGGAATGTCGGTGGCGGTGATTACCGTGGATGGCGGGCGGTTTCGCCCGCCCGTTCTGCTGAAGTGGCTGGCCGTTTTTTGTTTTGTTCTGTTTCAAACCCACGATCGAATCTCGAAGCGGACAGGTCTCACGTCATCTGCACGCCTCCCTGATTGCTCGACTCCTGACCCAAGAAACCTCAACCGATGCAGCCCTTTCTTTATCGCGATGGCGAACTTTATTGTGAAGATGTTCCGGTAACAAAACTGGCCGAGCAGTATGGCACGCCGCTGTGGATCTATTCCAAGTCGTTTATTCTGGGGCAATTGCAACAGATTCAGACTGCATTTGCTGCGGTTGATCCGGTCATCTGTTATTCGGTGAAAGCCAATTCCACGCTGGGGATTCTGAAAGTCATTCGGGATGCGGGTTGCAGTTTTGACGTGGTTTCGGGGGGCGAGCTTTACCGAGTGAAGGCCGCAGGGGGGGATACCAGTAAAGTGGTGTTCGCCGGGGTCGGCAAGACCGATGACGAGATTCGCTTTGCCTTGGAAAACGACATCCTGATGTTCGATGTGGAAAGCGAACAAGAGCTCGACGCAATCGCAGCCGTGGCCGACTCGATGGGGAAAGTTGGCCGCGTAGTGCTGCGGCTGAATCCGGACATTGATGCCAAGACGCATTCCAAGACCACCACGGGCAAAAAGGGAAACAAATTCGGGATGGACATTGAACGATTCCGTGAGCTGGCCGCGAAAGTCTTGCGAGACAAACGATTGGCGCTCAAGGGGATTCACATGCACTTGGGCTCGCCCATCCTGACGACCGATCCGTATGCGGCGGCGGGAATCAAGGCGATCGAAGTGGTCGAGGGTCTCCGTCGTGACGGCCATGACATCAACTGGATTAATCTGGGTGGTGGTTTTGGGATTAGCTATCGCGGAAATGAAGGCTTGCCCGCCTCGGCGTATGCCGACGTGATTGTTCCGGCGGTTCGTCAGGCGAAGTGTCGACTCGCACTTGAGCCCGGTCGGTTTGTCGTGGGAAACTCGTGCGTACTGATCAGTCGCGTGGTCTTCACCAAACGCGAAGGGGGGAAGCTGTTCGTGATTCAGGACGGGGCAATGAACGATCTGATCCGACCCGCCATGTACGATTCGTTTCATCGTGTTTGGCCAGTCAAACCCGCAGTGCCGATGCCAGCCGATGTCGAGGGGGAAATTCCCGGTTGCGAGAAGACCGATGTCGTCGGCCCGGTTTGTGAATCGAGCGATTATTTCGCGAAGGACCGTTTCCTCCCCCCGATGCAACGGGGGGATCTGTTCGCCACCTTTAGTGCCGGGGCGTACGGGACGACGATGAGCAGCAACTACAACACGCGTCCTCGCGGGACGGAACTGCTGGTGGAGGGAACGAACGTCTCGGTGATTCGTCGACGCGAGACCTATGCTGACTTAGTCGCGCACGAGCTTTTCGCCTGAGCGAATCGTTGGACTGAGCACAGTTCGGGGACTGGCTCATTTTTCCCGTGACTAAGTGAAGATCCGCCAAATCGCTCAAACCATTCACTCATCGTTTTGCCGGGAAAACTATAACTGTCCCCCTCACTTCGCTGTGAACGGTTACGGTTTGACTGAGCAATCGTTCTACGGGGCCGAACGAGTTCTTCCTTCGGGATCGCAGTCCCAAGGGGCCTGAGATCCCGAAGGCAAATTCGGGATCAGGCCGCTTTTTTCAGTACCAGACAGGTGTTGTTTCCACCGAAGCCGAAGGAATTCGAGACGGTCACATCAATGTCCCCAGGCCGGGGTTCTTTCCAGACGTGATTCAACATCGCACATTCGGGATCGGGATCCTCCAGATTAACCGTAGGTGGGGCGACTTGACGTTCCAGAGCGATCAGGCAGGCGACGGCTTCAATGGCCGCTGCGGCACTGAGCAGATGACCGGTGAGTGATTTGGTTGAGCTGATCGGGACCGAACTGATCGAGTCACCCAGTACTGCTTGCAAGATTTTTGCTTCACAAACATCGCCGACGGGTGTTCCGGTCGCGTGTGCGTTGATGTAATCGACTTCCGCCGCAGCGACCTGAGCATCGGCGAGCGCTTGTCGCATCGCGGCGATCCCCTGCTTCGGTTCCGGGCAGGGAATCACCATATGATGAGCATCGCTCGTGGCACCAAAGCCGGCAACGCTGGCATAGCGGCGCGCCCCACGTTTCATCGCGGATGACGTTCGTTCCAGCACAAACACGGCCCCCCCTTCACCCAGCACCATCCCATCTCGATCACGATCGAAAGGGCGTAATGCAGCGTGGGGAGTCGTATTTTTACGGGAAAGGGCTCGCAAATTACCAAATCCTGCCAAAGACAGAGGAGTGACACCGATGTCACAGGCTCCTGCCAGACAGATATCGACCCAGCCCAGTTCCAGCCAGCGCCGGCCTTGCGACAACGCCCAGTTGCCACTGGCACAGGCGGCCGAGATGGTCAGCTGTGGGCCGCGCAGGCCCATCAGTCGATGAACCTTGGTTGTCAGTCCTGCGGGTTCTTCCGTCGGATCGAAAGCACGTCTGCCCCCGCGACGATAGTCCATTTCCCAGCTTTGCATCCATTCTGCACCGAGGCCGAGCACCAATCCGATCCGCAATCCTTCTGGTCGCTGCTGCCAGCCGGCATCCCGGAGCGCCGTCTCGGCACACCAGATGCCGCATTGTTCGATCCGCAATCGCGAACGGAATTCGGTTTCATCAAAGCCTGCGGGGCAGGGAATTTCACCAATCAGGCTGGCAATCTGGCTGGGGTGATCCGAGACTTCGAAAGCGGAAACCCGTTCGATGCCGGAAACACGCGTCAACAGATTTGAAGCAAATTCGTTGTAGGAGTGGCCGAGGGACGAGGTTAATCCGACGCCTGTGATGCTGACAGAATCTGGCTGTTTCATCGAGGATTCTCTTTCACCGAGTATCGATCACCGGAACAGTGCCCCGTTCAGGTAATTGATCGATTTTTGCATAAGTTTGTCATGGCGACTTTTCGTCATCGCGACTGGGTTTGGGAACAGGCGAGGTTTATGAGTAAGACAAAGAGCTGTTCATGCCGCCTTCTTCTGGGGAGTAGAGATCGGAGTTCGCAAGGGAATTGTTTGCTCGAACGCGGCAGACCATTCCATCTCGGCACGCAAACCGCCCCCGAGGAAAGCGGTCATCCCTTGTTCTGGATTTCCTGCTGCCATGAAGTTTTCGAACAGAGTCATGGCGGTGACCGTTGCGGGGACTTCTAGTGCGACCGGAGCGGCCGGGTCATAAACAATTTTCATCTGAGCCAGACCATTCGCTGCAGTCGCTGGTTGCAAGGCCAGCACCAGTGCGGTACAGCTCGCCTGGATCAGTGGTGTCCCCATCGTGTCGATCCGCTCGTCAGGTTCCCAACCGGAAAAAACCAACCAGATTCCGGGAATCCCATGCTGATCCAGCAGCGAAGTGGCCGTCAACCAGGCATCGGTCTCACCATCCAGACCGCCGCCGACTCCGACACACGGTCCATGGCAACCCATGGCGAGTCCCAGCATGCTGGCGGGAGAATGCAGCGAACGATTGGGGACCACTTGAACCGAAACATTCCACGGTCCATCGACGGCAAATTTGTTCAGGGATTGCGCAAATGCAGTCCGTCCCAAGTAGCGAGACGAGAAAACAACCCCCCAGTTCTGGAAGTGCTCAGGAGGTGATTCAAATCGTGCGAAGGCATCTTTGATCGCAACCAGTGCCGTGAGCGTCTGTTCATCGGAATGACGCAAGACACTATTACCCAGATTACCGGGCAACGTATCAGACTGTTTCCGCAACGGCACGATGTCATCGTTCAGGATTCGTGCTGTGGCATAGGATGTGAGGGTGCATTCGAGCGAACCGCAATTCATCGGACGGCTTTGGTCTGGGTAGGAATTCGTGGACACGTTAATCCTTATTCAGGATGGTCATGGTTTTTGTTGGAAAGGACTTGGTCGATTGAGTCAGTGATTCAAAAGGGCTCTTGAAACCGGATCTGATCTATTAGTGGTCATCGGGATTGAGTTGAATCTGCTTGATTCGCAATTCGAGCTGGTGGCCGGATTCGACCGATTTTTGTCGTACCAGTCGCTGTTGATCGTCAAACCAGAGGTCGGCGGGTGAGGGACCGTCGATTTTCACGTGTTGGCATTCCCGCGATTGACCAGTGAAGGAAATCGGGGTTTTTTCCATGGTTTTGACCTGCACTGCACGGGTCGTCCCCGAGTCGACATCGACGATCATCAGGGGTTTCGTCAATAAATCGGCAGGGGGAAGTCGCCAGTAGGCGGTGGTCATCAGGCTCAGCGATGTCGCCGGGACAGGTTTGCCGTTGAACGAGGTTTGCTGGATCTCTCCGTCTGTCTGGATCTCTCCGTCTGTCTGGAGCGCAAACGAGCGTTTCTTGCCAGCCTCTTCGCTTTGGATTCCGGCCGTTTCCAACCGGTTCTTGTGCCAAACTTCCGTCCCGCGAAACTTGAAGGTGTACGTAGACACAATCAAGTTGACTTTGACATCGGTTTCAAATTTGACCTGATGGGTTTCCCCTTTGGTCTTGATCGTCAGGCGATGTGTTCCGACCGTCCTGTTATCGACTCGCACTTCAAAATCACGAACTTCGACGGTCGCTGTCGCCCGATTCGAGTCAGCAGGATCAGTGTGGACAGCGAGAATGTCCTCACCCCGAGCAATGAGACCGCTCGCGAGGAAAATCAAAAAAAGTCTAAGAAAATAGGCTATTTCCATCGCTCCCTCCCTGGAGCTTATTCGACAAAGGATATGATGACTCGTCTGAGTCTCGCAAGAGCCTGTCAGCGACGAACCGACTTCTTCATGAAGTGAACTCATCCAGGAAACCCTCGTAGGGGCGAAGTCTAGCGACTTCCTGTTTTGCCACTAGACCGCTCTGGGAAAAAAACGGGTCGAGCGACGGATTTTCAGAAAAATCGGTCTTGTCGCGACGGCGAAAAGTTGTTTTGATCCCCCCTCATTCGCGACGACGGATCTCGGTCGGCTGTTGGCGAATGAAACGGTCGTTGTATGAATTCAGCTCCGCATGCAACGAAACTCAAAGGGGAGCTTCCCAAGTTCATGGAAGATTTCGGGGGATAACGTGGTTACACGCGATGAGATTCGTCAGACATTGCTGGAATTGTTCGAAGCAGAAACTGGCGAGCCACTCGATGTCTTGTCAGACGATCAGCATCTTGCCGAGCAGCTTGGGCTGGATTCGGTCGATATGGTGAGTCTCATTATGCAGCTCGAACGTCATTTTAAGATTCGCCTGACCCACGAAGAGTTGGCAGATGCCATGCTCGTCGGGCAACTGCTGGATATCGTCCAGGTCAAAGCAAACGAGATCATAGAGAGCGGTGTTGCGGACGTTCGCAAGATTGCTGCTTAGCAAGCTTGCTGCGTAACTGGCATGGGTGCTGTATCGCATCCAATTCGCGTCGGAAACGGGATTCTGCAACCGAGTACGCAATCTGCTGCGGCAAATCATCGCTCCTGAAGGATCTGCCGCAGGAGCGAGTTGCGCCTCGGTCGAGTCCCCTTGTGCGACGTTCGATTCCTGATGGAACTCTGCTGTTGCCTGCTGGCGTGGTCGCCTCAGCCACCCCAACTCCGCAGCGGCGGCCTCCGGCATCCCTTCGGAAATCAGTAGGCTTCGCTGAAAAGTCAACAGTGGCTCAGCCACGAGTCCAGTCATGCAGGGACAGTATACCAAGCCCCAGCCCCAAGCTGCAGGGACCTTCGAGTCCCGTCCACCAGAGGGGCATCCCCTCGGCCAGATCAATTCCGGAGACAATCACCCCCTGGACCATCATCATCCAGGCCAGACAGGTAATTAACCGGGAATTGTGGTTGATATCGTACGAAACAAACCACAACAACAGTCCATACGATGCATACCAGATGGAAATCGACCGCGCCAGGTATCCCGCGATCGGTTCGTGCGGAAATTCACCAAACCCCAGCAGTTGATGGCTGAAGGCAATCCCTGTCCGTGGTGCGACGACCGCCATGATGGCCAACAGGTCGAGCAGGCCGATTCCGCGTAACAACCATACCAAGTATCGCTGGCGATTGAGCATAACAGTCTGTTGAAAAACGGGGAGTGGCTCCGACCGAAATCAAAAATCTATTTGAATGATACGCGGTGTGAGGTGCCTGTCCCCCTTTTTCAATGATCACATCACATTTGATCGGCGACGCCAATTCCCAGCAAACTCAATCCCTGTTTCAAGACCCGTGCGGTCGCATCGCACAGCAGCAGCCGACTCGCTTTTAATGCGGCAGGCTCGGCACTCAGCACCGGACACTCATTATAAAACGAGGCAAAGCAATTGGCGGTCTCGAACAGATACTGGGTCAGCAGATTGGGTCGATAGTCGATCGCCACATCGGCGACCGCATTCGCAAAGCGATTGAGCTGCAGAGCCAAAGCCCGTTCTGCCGGGGTGTCGAGCAGAATCGAATGACCAGCCGCGCGCAGCGCGATCGCGTCAACCTCCCCTTTGCGTAAGATGCCACAGACGCGGGCGTACGCGTACTGATTGTAGGTCGCCGTATCACCGCTCGTCGCCAGCATTTTTTCCCAGCTGAAGACATAGTCGCTATCGCGGTTATGGTGCAGGTCGACGTAAATGATCGCTCCCATCCCCACCAGCACCGAAACATTGGCACGCTCGGCTTCGCTGAGGTGGGAACTGTTGGCGTCGACGATCTTGCGCGCATTCTGGATCGCTTCGTCGAGCAGACTTTCCAGACCAATCGTGTCGCCGGATCGGGTTTTGTAAGGTCGGCGATCCTCGCCCAGGACCGTACCGAAGCTGACATGACGAAACTCGGTCTGGCTGTAACCGAATTTTTTTGCCGTCGCGAACAGCAATTGAAAGTGTTCGCTCTGCCGGGAATCAACGACATACAGACAGGCATCCGCATGGAGAGATTCCACCCGATGCCGGATCGTGGCCAGATCCGTGGTTGCATAGGTATACGCCCCATCCGCCTTCTGCACGAGAAACGGTGCGGTGTTCCCCTCGACAAATACACAGGTTGCCCCATCACTGATTACGGCGAGCTGTTTTTGTTTCAGCTCATCCACGATCCCCGCCAGCATCGGGTTGTACCAGCTTTCTCCCAGGGCCATGTCGAAGGTAATGCCAAATCGCTGATACATCCCTTCGAGGGCAGCCATACACTGCGGGACAAACTCGTCCCATAGCTGTTTGTTTTCCTGGTCACCGGCATGCAATTTGGCGGTCTCACGCCGTGCGAGTTCCCCGATTTTCGGGTGAGCGTCAGCCAGTTGTTTGAGTTCCGGCCTCTCCTCGACAGCCACTCGTTTCTTGACTGCTGCCGCGATTTCGGCTTGCAGATCGATCAGTTCCTGTTCCGACTTTTTCAGCAGTCGCGCCGCATCCTTATCGGCGGGAGCGGCGGCAGCGGCTTGCCGGGCCGCCGCGATCGCCGCGTGCTTCAGCGGCAGTTGCTCATGCAGTTTCGGCAGATTTGCAACCAGGTCGTGATAGTCCGCCAGCTGGTTGACCAGCCGATACAGCCGGGATAATTCGGCAACCGCATCGCGCTGGTAGGCGGCATCATCGCGAAAATGTTTGTACCCATAGATGATCATGCCGAACTGGGTCCCCCAGTCCCCGACATGATTGTCCGAGAGAACTTGATGTCCCAGGAATCGCAGCACGCGACACAAGGCGTTGCCAATCACGGTGCTCCGCAGGTGCCCCACATGCATCGGTTTGGCGACGTTGGGAGAAGAAAAATCGACGATATACGTGCGCGGGGTAGCGACCCTAGTGATCCCCAGGCGTTCGTCTTGCGACAGCTTGGCCGTCTCTTCGGCGAGGCGTGCGGTTTTCAGTTTGAGATTAATAAACCCTGGCCCGGCAATTTCGGGAGGTTCACACAGGTCTGCGACATCGAGTTTTTCGAGCAGCTCCGCCGCGACGTCTTTGGGTGGTCGCTTAGAAAGTTTGGCGAGTGGCATGGCGCAATTGGCTTGGAAATCACCAAACTTGCCATCCTGAGCCGGTTTGAGCATCTCAACAAACGAGTCGGGCGAGTCGGTCATCGAGATCAGAGCGGTTCGCAATCGTGACCGCAATTCAGACAGAAAATCCATGAACAAAAACCTGTTGAGAAAGCGACGCCCGACTGCAAGCAGCGGTCGACTATGACGAATGATTCGCTTTGATTCTAACGGCGAGATTCAATCGGTACACCTGTCAGCAGGGTCGCAAGCCGACGGGCTGCTGTGAAAATTGACTGAAAAGCGGGCGGGTGGGAAGATTGGTGAGATTTCCAATCGGGTAATGGAACCGCAGGTCACGAATTTCGGGCTTGATTCCGCGCGTCTTTGAGCCGCAATGATACAGGGTTTCCGACGCAAGTCCCGACAAATCGACAGCGTTGAGATGCGACGAGATTGGATTGAACAGAAGGTAACGAAGAAAGAGTTGGGAAGAGGAACGAGAGGAGGCGGAGTTGGAAGAAAGTTGTCTCATTTGGGAATGGAGGAACGTTGGTCCAGACACGGGTACTGATTTTTCCGACTTCCCCTCGGTACAATTTTCGGTGTGAGCCTCCGTCGATATTCGATCCCTGATTCTTCCCCCTTCGTTGCCATCGTTTCTTTTTGTTCAATTATTCGTTTTGAAATTTCGGGAAATGCAAATATTTTTTTGTTTTCGATTAATTGCATGTTCGAAACTTAAGTGACAAGAAATTCGACGTCTCGTTGGTGCTTTTCTGCGCCAGAATCTGGCTGGATGATCCTTGAAGCCGAATTCCCTATAGCAGGAATATGCAATTTTCCGGGGGAACGCGTAGCAAACTTCATAAAATTCATCCGGGTTCCTTCCAGTCATGTCGGCAACGAGGATATCCGTCTCGGCAGTCTGATGATCGATTCGCTCGCTAGGTTAAGGTCTCCAGAGGGGTGAGAATCTCGGTCCGCAGGCGGCAGGCGCTCGGCAATGACCGCTGTTCCTCATGGGTTCCGCTCTGCCGGCATGTCGCGCTGAACGGCGAGGTCTTTCTGTTCCACGAATCCGTTGCGGCGGGCCCCGAGGGCGGTCTGCCAGTTTGCCTGAAAATGCTCGAAATTCAGCCCCCCCACGATCAGGCTGGTGACCCCCGGATGTTCGAGCACGAAGCGAATCGATTCATCGGCGGGAAGCTTGCCCGAGGCAAGTCCCTTTTTTACGAAAATTCCCACCCCCGCTGCTGCCGCCTGCTGGATGAGCTCATCGTGGGTGGTGTCATCGAGATGGTATTCGACCATGAGCAGGTCGGCCCAGCTTAAGGCGAGTTTCGCGCCGGCAACGGTTTTTCCGGAAAGTCCAATGGCGCGAATCAGGCCTCGGGCACGGTAATCTTGCAGAATCGACACCGTATCGGTCTCTGTCAGGATTTGGCGGTCGTCTCCGTTTGAATGTATCAGCACGATATCGAGTCGGTCGGTTTGCAGCTGACGCAAACTGCGCTCGAGGCTGGCTTTGATGGCGGTTGCAGAAAAATCGTAACGGGATTGGCCATTTTCAAAGGTTTCCCCGACTTTGGTCGAGAGGATAAATTCCGCTCGTCGGTGCCCGATCGCGGTGCCGATCCGTGATTCGCTCAGCCCATAAGCCGGGGCGGTATCAATCAGGGTACAACCCAAATCCAGCACGCGGTTCAATAGCAGCGAGACTGCGGCAGGGTCGGGAAGATCGTAAGGTTGTGGGTATTTGACCCCCTGATTACGACCGATCTTGAATGAGCCAAAGCCGATCGGCGGGACAGTCAGCTCAGTTCGACCGACAGATCGCATGGTGAATGGGTCCTTACGGCAGGGGTGCGTGAAAGGGGGGATCGGAAGTTCCACAACGATTAGCCTGAAAAACCACGGGTGAAGATGGGCCAGACCGCTTCCAGCTGGTGCTGCCGAAAGCCCAGAAATTGCCTGTGCAGCGCCACGGTGGCGGCAAGGTGGGGGATGGTCAGTTCGACCTGGTCGCCAATGCGTAATTCCCGCGAACAGGGGCCGAGTTCGAGGACCAGATGTTCCGCGTACTGCCTGAGGACGCGGGCATCGGGCCAGTCCTTGATAGTGGGAGTCGCGGTTCCGGCGGCGAGCCAGTCGGTGCCGGCATCGAGCACCGCTCGCTCAAATCCCGGTCGACTGATGACGGTGCTGAGGAGTGTCAGGGTAGGGGAAGCGTCGTGGCGTGAAGCGGATTTTGAGGTCGGTTCGTCGCGAAAGAGAATGCTTCCTGCCTGAATTTCCGTCAGGGATTCACTACGGAGCCCCTGAGGAAACGAATCTGTGCCGACGCCACTGACGATTCCACAACAGAGGCCATTCTGGAGGAAGATATCGCGGGAATGGGCCAGGATTCCGCTGGCTGCACCCATTTTTCGGTCGATGTCCTCGATCGATTCACCCGGCACCCTGTTTCCTTCGATTCCCATAATGCCTGACAGGATTAAGCCTGGTAGGCGATCAATGCCGCGAGCCAGTTCGATCGTATCCCGTCCAGGGCGGGCACCGGTCCGTTCGAGGCCCACATTGATTTCGACCAGTGCCCGACAGCGAACTCCTTGGCGCTGACATTCTTGGGACAGGGCTTCGGCCTGAACATAGTGATCACAGGTCGCGATCGGATCCGCGATTTTGCAAAGTTCGGCCAATTGGCGGATGCGCCGATTTCCTACGGGGAGTTGGGTGATCAGCAGGTCGCGGATGCTTTGTGTGGCGAAGATTTGTGCCTCAGCCACGCAGCCGCAGGTGAGTCCAATGGCTCCGGCATGGATCAATCGTTTGGCAATATCGAGCGATTGATGGGACTTACTATTGGGTCGCCACTGTTTTCCGGCGGCGCGGACCGCAGATGCAGTTCGCTGCAGGTTGGCCTCGAACGAATCAAGATTGAGGCAGAGTGCGGGGGTCTGGACTTCAGATTTGGGATCGCCCGGTAGGACCACGGTGTTCATCACGCGGATTTCCAGATCAGGGCGAACGAAGGTAGAGGGCGTAACAAGGGTCGCCAGGAAAACAACTTGGGCGCAGAACAATCTGCGCCCAAGAGAGGACATCCAAGGTCGTAGACTCGCTTTCGCGCGTTAAGAATTACTTGGGAGCTTCGACAGCTGGGGGCTCAACCGCAGCGGGTTCGGCTGCAGCAGGCTCGGCGGCTGCGGGTGCTGCAGCGTCGGTTTCTGCCTTCTTCTCTTCAACTGCTGCAGGTGCATCGGCACCGTGTGCAGAAGGTGGTGCCATGTGGGAAGCCATCTTGGCGGGATCCATCATCGGAGCCACTGCGGTTTTCGCGGGTGCTTTTTCGCAACCAACAGCCACCAACCCCATCAGCAACGC
The DNA here is from genome assembly GCA_945869955.1 of Schlesneria paludicola DSM 18645. GTDB lineage: Bacteria > Planctomycetota > Planctomycetia > Planctomycetales > Planctomycetaceae > Schlesneria > Schlesneria paludicola_B. The sequence continues at coordinate 284 of CAMBQP010000133.1, read as the reverse complement.
AATCGTCATTTTCTTCATCGAAGTGATCCCTAGCAAATAAGTATTATTGGATTCTGACCGGAACTGAGTGGCTCCATGCCAAAACGATCCTGAAACGCAAACGCCAATTTCGTACGTTCCTCTATCCTCAAGAATACGCATTGTGACCCCCTGCGGCAAGCAGTTGCTGCTTTTTCACCAAAAATCCTGGAATTTTCTCAAGTTCCGCGCGGAATCCCATCGGATATTGCCTGCTCGAAACGAATAGAGGCAGTTTCAAGGGGGGACGATGGTGTGAGACAGGG
>CAMBQP010000132.1 GCA_945869955.1 Schlesneria paludicola DSM 18645 | reverse complement strand
CAGCGGAAATGCGATCAGATGCGGGGATAAAATCGATTTCGACACTTCCGCTAGCCGCATCATGAGTCACGCGGGGCTTGAGAGAATTGCGGCCAAACAGAGATTCCCACGTGAAAAACACCCCTGCGAGCTTGCAGGGAGGCTCGGATTTGGTTGTATTGTTCCCAAGTTGTATTGTTCCCAAGCTGAAGATGGATTACGCCCCCTGCCCTCAAGGTTCGAAAACCATGCATGGATTTGAAACTGCGACCACGACCTCGGAAACATCCCCGTCAACGGGCCCGTGGTGGAAGGAACTGAACCGCTATCACTGGTTCGTATTGATCGTGGCGGCTTTGGGTTGGCTGTTCGATACCATGGATCAGCAGCTCTTTAATCTCGCACGGGTCCCGGCGATGCGAGAGCTCCTCGCCCCCGCACCGGGGGTTTCGCCAACCCAGGCGGATATCGACTTTTATGGGGGGATCTCGACTTCGATTTTTCTACTCGGTTGGGCGACTGGCGGATTGGCGTTTGGGATCATGGGAGATCGGGTCGGCCGGGCGAAGACGATGTTGCTGACGATCCTGTTGTATTCCGCCTTTACCGGCCTCAGTGCCCTTTCCTGGGATCCTTGGAGTTTTGCATTCTTTCGATTTCTGACCGGTTTGGGTGTTGGTGGTGAGTTTGCCGTGGGGGTGGCCCTCGTGGCCGAAGTGATGCCCGTTCGGGCACGGCCGTTTGCATTGGGGCTACTGCAAGCCTTGTCGGCCGTGGGGAACATTACGGCGGCGATCATTAGCCTGGTGCTATCGGACCTGGAAGAGCGCGGTGCGGTGGGAAGTGCCTGGCGAATCATGTTTGTGATCGGTGCGGTCCCCGCGTTGTTGGCAATTCTGATCCGCCGTCGTCTGAAAGAACCCGAGCAATGGCAGGCGGTTTCGGGTGAGCAATTGAAGCGGCAACTCGGCTCGTATGGGGAATTGTTTGGCGATCGTCGCTGGCGAAAGAATGCGATTGTCGGGTTGATTATGGCGGCTTCGGGGGTCATCGGGCTGTGGGGGATCGGATTTTTCAGTATCGACTTGAACCGATCGGTCTTCCGTAAGACATTCGAGACCGAATTGAGAACTGCGGGAGAAGCGGATAAGGACCGTGAATTCATCCAGTCGATCATTCGGAATCCGCAACTCTTCAAAGACGCCAAATCGACACCGCAGCCGAACCAGTTGCTCGCCCTCGCACCCGGCAACAAAGATGTCGAGGCGATCTATTCCGAGTTGGTCAAGCGCATCAAAGGGGATGGCGTGCTCACGGTCGACGAGATCGTCGCGGCAACGTCGACGAAGGACGAAGACCGAAAACGGCGTACCGAATATCTGACCGTGGCGGAAAATTCGGCCAACGCCAGCACGCTGGAAGAACACACCACCCGGATTACCAAACGTGCCAAGCGGCTGAACAGTCGACTCGGCTTCTGGGCTGCAATCACTTCGGTCATGCTGAACATCGGTGCGTTTTTTGGGATCTATGCGTTCACTTATGTCACGCACTATGTCGGACGACGCGCCGCGTTCGCCGTTGCTTTTGTGCTGGCATTGTTAAGTACGGTGATGGTTTTTGGGTATTTGACCGAGTTCAGTCAGATCTTCTGGATGATCCCGCTGATGGGCTTTTGTCAGTTGGCCTTATTTGGTGGCTATGCGATTTACTTTCCTGAGCTCTTCCCGACACATTTACGCAGTACGGGGACATCGTTCTGTTACAACGTCGGGCGTTTCGTCGCGGCCTCGGGGCCACTGGCGCTCGGTTATCTCAGCAAATATGTCTTCTCGGGTTATCTCGAACCGATGCGTCCCGCAGGTGTCACGATGAGTGCCATTTTCCTGCTAGGGCTGTTCGCACTTCCCTTTGCCCCCGAGACCAAAGGGAAGCCGTTGCCCGAGTGAGCACGGCTGGCCCTGGTTTTTGCATCCGTCTGTATGCCCGTTCCCGGTCAGTTTAAGAGCGGGACCGGGACCGCTCGTTTGGCAGCGATATCACAAATCTTGTTCCAGGTGATCTCGTCGATCTCGATACCCGCCGCTTCACGGCGCTGTTGTTCGCGGGCTTCGGGCTCACCGGGCAACTGAATTTCGTCAAAGCCGGTCATCAGTTGACTCGATTTGACGAACTGGCCGAGTGCGCCGATTTCGCTGGCATAAAAATCCGTTCCACAAAACGTGGCGGGATCGAGTACAAAGGCCATGAATCCGTTGGCGACGCGATCGACACCTGACTTGCTGCAACCAGCACCGGATAAGGCTCCGGCAAAGACTTCGCAGAACAGCGACAGGGCAAACCCCTTATGCCCGGCCATCGGCAAAATGGCACCGGGAGGATTGGCGTAATATTCTTCGGGATCGGTCGAGGGCTCGCCCCGGCCATTGACGAACAGTCCGGGGGCCAGGGACTCTTGTTTATTGCGAGCCACCTTGATTTTGCCCTCGGCAATTTTACAGGTCGACATGTCCATCACGAGTGCGGGTTCGTCGACGCGGGGAGCTCCCCCGACAATCGGGTTGGCCGACAACCGTCGTTCGCAACCACCGTGTGGTGCCACCAATACACCGGCCCCGTGGGTATTGGTCATGCCAAAGCTGACCAGCCCCGCCGCTGCCGCCATTTCCATAAATTCACCCACTCGGCCCAGGTGTCCTGAGCAGCGGAGCGACAGAATGCAGGCTCCGTCTTGCTTGGCCTTGGCAATGGCCAGCGTCATCGCCTCGCGTCCAACGACCTGACCAAACCCAAAGTGCCCATTGAGAATGAGAATACAAGGTTGCTCGCGTTCGACTTCGATATGGGCTGTGGGAACCACCCAGCCTCGCTGAACCCAATCGACGTATTCGATGATGCGGATGACACCGTGCGAGTCGTGCCCCTTGAGGTTCGCCAGTACTAGCGATTCAGCCACTTGGCGCGCTTCTTCCGGTGGAATCTCGCTTCGCTCAAAAATCGTGGCAGCGAAATCGGTGAGTCTACTGGCACTGATGAGGGGCATACGGGTGACCTTTGTGGCGGAATCCTGTAGGGTGTGGTTCAGACTGGTGATCATCGCTATCGGCGGGCTACGTTTCAACAACGAGCCCCCATCGACGAATCCAGGAACCTGATTTCCGGAAAAAATGGTGACTAGGCAAGGGAAAGGACGCTCTGAATTGTCAGCAGAATTCATGATGGATCCGCCGCAGAACTGGCAACAGCGACTTGCTCAGATCATGGAAACGATGCAAGAGCTCAGCACGCAGACGGATCCACAGGCGATGGTCCGGCAGTATTACGCTCGAATGCGGCAGGTGAATCCGCACATCGATCGACGGATGGCGATGAGTCGCCGTGGACTGAACTACCCGGAATTTCGGATCACGCGGTACAGCGAATGGGATGACGATATCAACCCCTGGAAAGAACAGGATCGGCTTCCTCGTCTGTCGGGGGGAATTCTCGCCGAACTGATCTATGGAAACGAACCACGGATTATTAACGATCTGGTTTTTACTCCTGAGGATCCCGCTGCCGAATACCTGGCAGATCAGCGTTCTCTGCAGGCGATTCCGCTGATGGATCAGGGATTGTCATTAAACATGGCGCTGCATACTCGCCGAGTCCCCCATGGGTTTTCGTATGAGCATCTTCCTGAAGCGGTCTGGCTGGCCAATCTATTTGGTCGCGCCACGAATAGTCTGGTACTCGCCGGAAAGCTGAAAGAGGCTTACGAAGAAATTGACCGCGAGCTGCAAGCGGTAGCCCGGATCCAGCGTTCATTACTCCCCTCACGACTGCCGGAAATCCCGCGATTGAAATTGGCGGCCCATTATCAAACGGCGCGCCGGGCGGGGGGTGACTATTACGACTTTTTTCCCGTCGCCGAGGGGAAATGGGGGCTGCTGATTGCGGATGTCAGCGGCCATGGGACCCCCGCAGCGGTGATGATGGCGGTGATGCACAGCATCGCGCACAACTATCCCGGTACGACGGGTTCCCCAAGTCTGATGCTCAACTATTTGAATCAGAAATTGTGCGCGCACTATGTCGGTTCCAGCGGAACATTCGTGACCGCCTTTTACGCGATTTTCGATCCGCAGTCGCTCTGCCTGACGTACTCGTCAGCAGGGCATAATCCTCCCTGCTGGAGAAAAGGGAATGGATCAGTGATCCGGTCACTGGATCAGGCCCAGCATTTTCCGTTGGGGGTGTTGATGGATTTTAACGCGGTGGAAGCTTCGGTAATATTGGAACCGGGCGATCAACTGGTACTCTTCACCGATGGAATTGTCGAGGCGACCAATCCCGAGAAAGAGTTATTCGGAATTGATCGACTTGATGCAGAATTGTCCGCAGCCACGACAGACCCTGAGGAGATGATTGCGGCGGTGATGACATCACTGCTCGGTTTTACCGCAGGGGCTGCTCCCTCGGATGATCGTACGCTCGTGATTGGTAAAGTCGATTGAAGCCCGACGTTGCCAACGGCAGCTGAAGCAGGAATGATGTTACCGATGAGTTGAATTACAGCAGAGCGTTTCAGCAATGCTTTTCGGGGCAAAATCAACACCATGTCAAAATCCATTTGGATCGCATTGTTCGGCATTTGGGCAGCAGGAATAACTTCTGTCGTTGGGGCTGAGGGTCACACTCCAGAAGAGGCCCTTCGGCAGATGAAGGTGCCTGATTCCTTCGAGGTACAGTTGGTGGCCAGCGAACCGCTGGTGCGGCAACCCGTCTGTATCGAGTTTGACGATCGAGGCCGCTTGTGGGTGATTCAGTATTTGCAATACCCCAATCCCGCCGGGCTGAAACGGGTGCAGGTCGATCGATATTCTCGCACGAAGTACGACCAGATTCCGGCACCTCCCCCGTTAGGACCGCGTGGAGCCGATCGGATTACGATCCTGACGGATTCTGATGGAGACGGCCGCATGGATCAGGGACGGGATTTCGTCGAGGGATTGAACCTCGCCACCGGGCTGGCGTTTGGTCAGGGAGGGGTCTTTGTGTTGAATGTCCCCTATTTACTGTTTTACCCCGATCGAAATCGCGACGACATTCCCGATAGCGATCCCGAGGTCTTACTGACGGGATTTGGAATGGAAGACGCGCACAGCGTTGCGAACTCGTTGACGTGGGGTCCGGACGGATGGCTGTATGGTTGTCAGGGAAGTACCGTGACCGCCAACATTCGCGGGATCGAATTTCAACAAGGGGTTTGGCGCTATCATCCATTGACGCGAGAGTTTGAACTGTTTTGCGAAGGGGGCGGAAATTCCTGGGGACTCGACTTTGATCGGACGGGCGAACTGTTGTATAGCACGAATTATGGCGGCCATGTGCTGCTGCACGGGGTGCAGGGAAGCTATCTGATCAAGGCCTTTGCCAAGCATGGCCCCCTGCACAATTCACACGCCTATGGCTTCTTTGATCATGCACCGCATCAAAACTTTCGCGGCGGGCATGTCACCGTTGGCGGGATCGTCTATCAGGGAGATTCGTTTCCGGCCACGTTTCGAGGTCAGTATCTGGCCGGTGACCTACTGGGACATGGCGTTTACTGGCATGACATTCTTCCTCGTGGATCGACGTTTCAGACCGCGCATGGGGGAGAATTATTAACGACCAATGACACTTGGTTTGCCCCCACCGACGTGACGATGGGGCCTGACGGTGCGGTATATGTTTCCGACTGGCATGATCCCCGCACCGCGCATCCCGATCCCGATGCCGAATGGGATCGATCCAATGGCCGGGTCTATCGAATCGCCGCAAAAGGGACACAGCCAAGTCCCCCTGTCGATTTTGCCACCATCACAACCGACAAGCTACTGAAGTTTCTGCGGCATCGGAGTCAGTGGTTTGTGCGGCATGCCCGCAAAGAGCTCAGTGATCGTCATCAGCGGGACACTGAGCTTGTGGGGCGGCCTGAGCGGGAGGCGGTTGAGCGGGAGACGATACTGCCCCCGCTGCGGGAAATGTTGTCTGATGCGGATGAGGCCACTTCCCTCGAAGGACTTTGGGGTCTCAACGGAATTGGTACATTCGACGAGGCCATGGCGACCTCGCTGCTGCAAAGCCCCCACGCGGCGGTCCGAGGCTGGACGGTTCGCTTGTTGGGGGACGCACCGCAAATCAGTCCCGAGATGGCCCATCGTTTAGATAAATTTGCCGAACGGGAACCGGCCATTCAGGTCCGACGACAACTCGCCTCGACCGCCGCCCGATTGCCTGCGGCACAGGCGTTGCCCATCATCAATGCCAACATCAATCGCGACCTGGACCACGACGACCCGTATCTTCCGCTGTTGTGGTGGTGGGCGGTCGAGCGACACAGTCTCAGCGGTCGTGACCAGGTGATGCGGCGATTTATTCGCCCTTCCCTGTGGAAATCACGTCTTGGTCGTGACGTGCTATTGACCCGTTTGATCCGGCGATATGCGGCGGAAGGGACTCTGGCCGGACTCGACTCGGTAGTCCAATTGCTCAAAGCGGCACCGGACGATGTCGCTCGCGACACGCTTTGGCAACCGATTCTGCAGGGACTGCGTGAGGTGCCGCGAAGCGAACCGGCGACACCATGGTCAAAACAACTCGCTGATCACGAGCTGGGGAGAATCGTTCGGGAGAGCACGAAGAGAAACCCCGCTGACCTTAACCGATTGCAACTCGCGCTCACGCTGGGAAACCGTGAATCCTATGACGATGTGGTCCGTCAGGTGATGGATTCGCAGCGAGAACCGGGGCGACAAATCCTGCTGCTGGGAATTCTGGCCGATGTGGTGGACGAGTCGACGGTCCCCTCGCTGTTAGCGTTGATTGCGTCGGACGCCCCGGAATCCGTTCGGAGTGCTGCGCTAAAGCTGTTGGGGCGATTTGATCAGGTTGCGATCGCGCAGCAGTTTCTCGCCCTGCATCAGGCGACCCAGTCCGATTCGTGGAAGTCGCAACTGCGAGAAGGGTTACTCAGTCGAAAATCATTCGCCCAGGTTCTGTTATCCTCGGTCGATCAAGGCGGGATTCCCGCAACGGCAATCCCACTGGAACAAATTCAGCGGGTGGCATCGCTGGAATCACCGGAATTGGACCGGCTGGTACGGAAGCACTGGGGACAATTGGGGGCAACCAAGGGGGAAAAACTGGCCGAGGTTCGCCGGCTGAATAACGATTTACGAGCCGCTCAGGGAAGCTTCACGGCGGGCGAGGCTGTCTTCAAAAAGAATTGTGCCAGTTGCCATCAGTTGTTTGGGGAGGGAACAAAGTTGGGACCGGATCTGACAACCGCCAATCGCAAGGATCGTGACTTTATGCTGGTCAGTTTGGTGGATCCCAGTAGCGTGATTCGCAAAGAGTATTCCAGTTTCATCGTTCAAACCAAAGATGGTAGAGTGTTATCCGGAATGGCGATTGCCCGGGATGATGCGGGGGTAACTTTGGTGAATGCGAAAAACGAAAAAACCACGATCCTCGGCAGCGAAATCGATGAACTGCAGGAATCGCGTCTGTCGCTGATGCCGGAGGATCTTTACAAGCAACTGAAGCCGCAAGAGCTGCGAGATTTGTTTGCGTATCTTGAGTCGGCGGGGAAACCGCCGTTTTAATCTCAGGTCGCTTCGGGTTATTCCGTAATTTTTCCCAGCAGCGTGTAGATGTTGATCAGTGCACGGTTCATCATTTCTTCTCCCGCACCAATTTGGGCGGGAGAGACTGGCGCATCAGCACCGTAGCCCCCTTCAGAGACTGCTTCAATGGTCGGGAAATAATTCATATAGCCATTGCAATAGCCAAAAAAGAGGGTTTGTTTGACGTAGGATCGGTCGCGTAAACGAACGGCGTGATTGCTGAAAAATTCGCCCGCACCCCCAACAAGTGCGATATCGCGATTGATCAGGATCGTCGTCAGTTCTGGATGCATCCCGTCTTTGTAATCCTCGGCAAAGTTGCGGATCAATTCCGGAAAGAATGCCTGTCCATACGCCGCCATCACTGCGGGATTGTTCAGGTCAATACGAGTGGTGAAATGAAATCGATCGACACGCCCCTTGACCGAAGGACGAGCGGGGGCCGTGGTTTCAATCCCCTTGGCGAGTTTGGCGCAGTTTTGTCCGAGTTGTTCGCCAAAACCCTGTGGGCCAGAGACATTGATGGCATTCACACTCATATCGCCAGACGCCCCTTGAATAAACACACAAGGAGCTTTCATTTCCTGCTCGACATGCTTCATCATGTAGCCAGGATAGTCGGCGGAAAACTTAAGAATCGAACCGCTGGTCATGACCGGGTGCGCGGCAAAGTTGACTAGGATTGCCAGCGGCTCACCCTGCAGATTGTCGAAGCGAATGACCGCCAGCTGTGGGTCTCGCGCAGCGGGTTGACGCTTGCTATGACGATTGCGGTTATAAGGCACCTCTTCGGTCGTGATTCCCAATCGCGCCGGTTGCAACTTTGCTGCGGCCGCAATGATGCAGCCTGAAATCAGGTCTGGCAACGTTTTCAGATATTGAACCGCGTCGTCGAAACGCCCCTTGCCGAATCCTTCGCGGTCGGTCAGTTCGAGGACCGGACCATGATGGGTATGCGAAGCGACGATCAGCACGTGTTCGATTCCTGCCTGTTCACGAATCGCCGTCCGAATTCGTTCCATCATGGGGGCTGTCGGTGCCCGCCCCAGATCCAGTCCTACCAAAGCCACTCGATCGGATCCGGCGGCAATGACGATTGCCTTGGCCATCAGTGGGTCCAGCGTCCCCTGCGAGAGCAGGTCACGGCGAGCGCCATATCCCCACATCGGCGTGGCCACTTGCGGAGTGATCTCTTGCTGGGCATAACCCACTTGAAAATCGCCATCCTCGGCCTGGGCAGGGATTCCGACGATGAGCGGTACGCTAAAGACTGCGAGAAACAGGAAACGTGAAAACATCGAAAGGGCCTCAAGGGTCAGCCGGAAGGTTCCGGTTTGGAAAAATAGTGGGCCGGAAGAGTTGCTCACGGGCCGCCAAGTTGCAATTGTGACATCGTTGCTGTGGAAAGTGAAGTGGGGCATCATGTGGGATCACATTCCGGTTTTGAATCCGCTCACCCATTGGAAATTTGCTCACGAAGGAGCCCGTAATGCGTTGGAGACTGATGGTCGTTCTGCTCGGCGTGGTCCTGACAGGCCCTGGTCAAAGTTGGTCCCAAGAGACCGCAAAAGAAAAGCGGGGCTATGTCAATCGTCTGACTCGCATCGAAAACCCGCAACCTCTGCTGGCCGATTATCCCGAGTTTTTCGAGCCGATCACCGAACAAACGCATTTTGAAGCCCCGCCGCTGGTGGTTGACGACGAGGCGGACCTCGAGATTCGTGCGTGGCGGTTTTCTTACAATGCGCGGGGGATCATTGAAATCCCAAATCAACTCAAGGGATCCCACACCGCAGTCATTATGGTTCATCCTTGGGGGATTGATGATGGTCAGGGTTGGAACACGCCCGAGCCCGCCGGTGTAGCCGATTTCTGTACTGTGGAAAAAAATCACCTGGCGGCGAGGCACACGCGCGAGATTGTCAAACCGTTCCTCAATTCCTTGCGAGGACGCGTCTCGACCGTGCTGTACAGTTTGCCGGGAGGTCGCGACCCGATTCGTCACAAACTGTATCGCTCGTTCGCACATCGACCGACCGAGGCGCAGCGGCGTGAAGGGGGCCGTGAACTGAGTTTGAAACTGGCCGCATTCCAGTATGTTGGCGAACCATTGCCCCCGATGTTGACGCTGTCGCAGGACAAGCCGGTCATCGATTATTTCCGCCAGTTTCCCGGCCTCGATGCGGGAGCCAAATTCAATAATGACGGGTTCTGGCAATTGCCAATTCCTGTTACGACCGATGTGGATGTCGCGCCCGACGACGTGGTGATCTATGACGCGGAAGGGTACGAGCCACTGAAACGGTTCCTGCAAGAGCAAGGGATTCGCCATGTGCTGTTGACCGGATATGCCACCGACATGTGCTTTTGCCGGACAACGGCTGGTTACGAAAATCTGTCCAAAGATTTTAATGTGTTTCTGGTGGGGGACGCCTCACTGGCAACCTTTCCCGCCAATAAATCACCTCGATTTGCCGTGAATGCTGCGATTTCGTTCGCGTCGCTCAATCAACTGGTGACACAAGTTTCGTGGGTCAAACTGCAGAAGGAAAAACCATGAATCTGACGACAATCCGAAACCGAGGCGAGTCTGAAGTGATCTCACGTCGTGATTCAATGCAGAGGATTGCCGCAGCCACACTCGGTGGACTCGGGTTCGCCTCCCTTCGTTCTGGGGCGTTATCTGCGGCGGAACAGACGCGAACAGCGGAAGCGGACAAAGGGTTAATCGCCATCACATTGGATTTGGAAATGAGTGCTAATTTTCCGGTTCGTGAGGCGACCCACTGGAATTTTGAAAAGGGAAATCTGAATGACGAAACGAAGCAGTATTCGGTCGAAGCAGCTCGCCGCGTCCGGGCCGCAGGGGGACTCATTCATTTCTTTGCGGTCGGTCGCGTGTTTGAGCACCCCAGTGTTGATTGGCTGAGTGAAATCGCCAAAGCGGGGCATCCAATTGGCAACCATACGTATGACCATGTGAATGTCACGGCGACCGATGTGAAGGATTTGCAGTTTCGCTTTCAACGAGCTCCCTGGTTGTTACGCGGAGCGTCGGCGGAGGAGGCGATTCGCGAGAACATCGTGCTGACGAATAAGGCCATGAAGACGCGACTGGGGATTGATCCCGCGGGATTTCGAACTCCTGGAGGATTTGGGAATGGACTTCGTGAACATCCTGCCGTCCGCGCGATGCTGATCGAGTTGGGATTTGACTGGGTCAGCAGTCTCTATCCACCACACCCCAACACGGCCGCGATGCAGGAACCAACGGCGGCGATTCTGGAGGGAATTGTGGCCGCACAGCAGCAGGCGCAACCCTTTGTTTATCCCGATGGATTGATTGAAATTCCGATGAGTCCCATCAGCGACATTGGGGCGTTTCGCACGGGACAATGGAAACTCGAATGGTTCCTGCAGGCGATCCGACAATCGGTCGAATGGGTCATTGAAAAACGTGCGGTCTTTGATTTTTTAGCCCATCCCAGTTGCCTCTATGTTGTTGACCCGGAATTCAAGTCGATCGAATTGATCTGTGACCTGGTCCGAAAAGCGGGGGACCGAGCGGCGATTGTCGATCTGGATACGTTGGCGAAACGAGCAAAACGAGAAGCATAAACCGGGTCGGGTTTACGACCAGGGGGGATCACGATGACAGGAAGATCGCACCGGCTGTTCGGGAAAAATCCCAGAAAAAGCCAACAGGGGAATGGGCCGAGGTGACTTCGCCAACGGAGGACTCATGACCGAGAAAAAACCGGTTGCCGCTGCTTGCCGAACGGTGGCCGGATTTCGCGGCGACTCAAATTCGTGGAATACGCTGGAGGAGGTGGCTTCCTGTGAACAAAACGAACCTGCTATGTTAAGGAAACCGCGATGGTGTGGGGCGACAAGAGTCAGGTCACACTTGGCAGGAATTTTCTCGAACTTTCACGATCGAGCGTTGTTGGGCTCGATCTGGCGTCGATTCTTTTGTGTAAAAGAGATGTGCGATGGCGGGAGCCGAGCAATATTTAAAGCCGTCTGTCATCCGCAGCGTTGCGCGGCTCGATTTGCGAGCTCGGTTCATCGTCGAAGGATTTTTGACCGGACTTCACTCCAGCCCCTTTCATGGTTTCAGTGTCGAGTTCAGTGAACATCGCCGCTATTCACAGGGGGATGATCCACGAAATATTGACTGGCTGGTTTTCGCCAAAACCGACCGGTTTTACGTCAAAAAGTACCAGGCCGAAACCAATATTTCCGGCTATCTGTTGATGGACCTGTCTGAAAGCATGTCTTACACCTACCGGCAGGAATTGACTAAGTTTGACTATTGTATCTGCCTGGCGGCGGCACTGGGATACCTGATGATTCATCAGCAGGATCCGGTCGGATTGATGACCTTTTCGCAACAGCTGCATGCCTGTTTGCCCGCTCGTAGCAAACGGAGTCAGCTGGGGAATATGCTGGGGCTGTTATCCAAAGCCCGACCGGCGGGACAGACCGATGTTGCGGGGAATCTGCGTCGGATCGCGGCCATGATCCGACAACGAAGCCTGTTTATGCTGTTTTCCGATTTACTGTGTGAGCCCGAGCCGGTGATTGATGCGCTGCGGATGCTGCGGCACCGCGGTCATGACGTAATCGTATTTCATGTGCTGGATGAAGCCGAGGTCACCTTTCCTTTTGATACGCTCTCGGATTTCGAGGACCCTGAAACCGGCGAACGGATGATCGTTGATGCCGCAGGAATTCGGGGTGACTACCTGGAATCCCTGCGTGAACTGCGGAGCCGCTACAAGCGTGATTGCCTGCGCATGGGGGCTGATTACGTGGCACTGGATACCAGCCTTCCTTTTGACCGGGCGCTCATCGAATACCTTTCCCAGAGAAAAGCCCGGTTTTGATCCCGACAATCTGATTCAGTTGAGCTTAATTCGCCTCGCGGGGAGTTTGTCTTGTTTTTTTCCTGTGGCGCATGTAACACTTCAGAAACGGGGTATATCTGCCGAAACATGGATCGTTGTTGGTTTCATGCAAGCAGATCAGCTTTGTCTGTTTTGTTTACACTCTTGTAGGACGGGGAACGGGAACATGCCGAAGTATTTGACGGAATTTATTGGAACATTTTTTCTGGTGCTGACGATTGGGTGCTCGGTGCTGGGTGGGGCGACCTTGCCGCCACTGGCCATCGGTGCCGTCTTAATGGTCATGGTTTACGCGGGTGGGCATGTTTCTGGTGCGCATTACAACCCAGCCGTCACGCTGGCTGTCACCATGCGTGGTCGCTGCTCGCCTTCGGATGCAATTCCGTACATCGGTGCTCAGATTGCAGGGGCGATCGCCGCCGCACTGGCCGTGAAATTCCTGTTGCCGGGAGCCGAAATCAAAGCGATGGACTTGTCGAAGTCGGTCCCCCAGGCACTGGTCGCGGAAGCCCTATACACGTTTGCTCTGGCTTACGTCGTACTGAATGTCGCTACCGCGAAGGCCAACGCCAACAACCACTTCTACGGCCTCGCGATCGGCTTCACGGTTGTCGCAGCCGCGTTTTCCGTCGGTGGGATTTCGGGTGGTGCCTTCAATCCCGCAGTCGCCGTTGGAATTTCAGTGATCGGGCTGGCCTCTTGGGCCAATATCTGGATTTACCTGCTGGCCGACTTCGCAGGTGCCGCAGCAGCGGCCACGGTCTTCATGATCATCAATCCTACCGACAAATAAGCGAAAGTGGCCGAGTGCCACCGATGACCGTTTGTTTTTGAGACAAACCGTGATCTGGATCGTATTTCCAGGTCACGGTTTTTTTATTGATCGACCAGTTCAATCCGTTTCCAGAACGAGGTTTCGTTCTGCCAGTTATTGGACTGATTCAAAACTTCCAGCAGCACTTTCTGGCCGGCAAACTTCGCGAGATCAACCTGAATCGTCGCCCAACCCCGTTGTGGCGTGGTTAACTTTTCATCAATCAACTGGTCATATAACACCTGACCGTTGGCGCGGACCACCAGTTGCCAATCGCACAAGGGTTGATGCGTCACGTGCAGGTCAAGCATCATCGGTCGGTCTTTTGGCAACACCACTGCCGCATGAAAAATCGTCGGTTTGTCGGCGGCATTCGCGTGGGTTCTTAACAAATCGGTCTGCCCACGATGTTCCAGCTGTCGGGCGAGTCCGTGAGCCAGATCAATCGACGAAAAGAGTGGTGCAATCCGGGAAAATTCCACCGGATAATCTTCCCGACGGGCAATCGTTAGCATCCCGTTTCCGTCTGGCTGCGGTGGAACTGGCTGGGGATTGACCAGCAATCTTGAGGCATATTCCAGGTCCACGCTGGTCCGTGCCAGATAGAAATGATCGAGCCAGGCGGGATCTCCCTCTATCGAGTTGAGCGAGAGTCCAGTGATGTTGAACAGGCCGAAGTCGGCAAACAGATCCCGTTGAATCACTTTCCATTCTTTTGGCAAGTCGCCACTTAACCAGAGCGGAAACGGAGCCTGCGCGGTCACCACACCCTGCTCGTAACAGTAGCCGAATTTTTGACCTCGTTCATCGATCCCCTGGGTTCGCCGAAATTGGTGATTGGCCAGAACCGTTTGTGTGTCACGCCCAAACGCAAGGCCACCGTCACTGAATTGACCCCGGTTCGCAAACTGAAGCTGGATACGACTTCCTGTGGGCTTTTTCCAGGCAAAAAGCACATATCGATACTGCCCCAATTGGGGCTGTTCACAGATCCACGTATCGAGCCCCCGAATACGGGGATTATTGGCCGACGACGAGGAAATTTTCAGCGAATGTGTGCCGGAATACGGCTTTTCGGGATCCTGCGCGAGTTGGCCATTCCCTGGATTCAAAACTTCCGCCATTCGTTCATCATCTTCATAAATCGTCAACAAGCCAGGCCGATCGTGACCAAGATAAATCCCGCGCCAATCGATCCAGGATTTGTCATCCTTCGGATAAGCAATCACTTCGACCGCGATACTTTTACCCTGAAAATTCGCGACCGGAATCAGCATCGGTTCGGGATCGGTGGTCGTCTGACGAATGGGAACGTCAAATTCACCCAGCACTCGTCCGTCAACCCGAATCTGCAGGCTCGTTGGCGAGGTGTTTTCGGCAAAACGACTCGCCACCACCCCTAACCAGCGGTCGCGTGGACCGACCTTGACGTTGCGACTGAAGAGGGACACCGGATCGGTTGTTCGGGCTACCAGGCGAAACTGCGGATCCCGCGCGTCGACCAGATCCACCACGTTGGTGACCTGCAGCGCTCGGGACTCGTCCGCTGACAATGTCCAACCAATCAGCCCTGGTAATCGCGAGGGACGCCGCTGGGCAACTTCTGCTTCCAGGGCAGCCGGATCGAAGCGAAGCTCGGGCTCATACCAATTGAAAATGTCCCGCACGTCAAACGGATCGGCCCCCGCCGGACGCCCCTGATGGGCCATGCCGGTCCGAAGTGTAATTCGACGATGCTCGGGTGGACCCGCCGGGAGCGGTTGCCAGTTGATGTCACCGACCAACTTTGAGCCGATCAGATTCGCTTGCTTGAACACCGATTGGCTGTTTCCGACCAGAACTTCCACATCCACGCATCCGCCAGTCTCGGCAATCCGATCCAAACCGAACCGCGTACGCAGGCTGCGTGCCCCCTCAGGGTATTCCAGCACCAGTTCGGAACTCCCTTGAACCCCAAATCCCCAGCCAAACTCGTAATCAGACGATTGCAGCGTTCCATTCTGAATGTTTTGATCTCGCTGGTAATCTGCAAATTTCCCGAAGAGGGCCTGATGTGTTGCCTGTGCGGGGACCAGATTCGACAAGGGAAATTCGTGCGGTGCAAAAAATCCCCAGCGACGAATCGTGCGATAACGTAGCCAGATCGAATCCAGACTCCACGCCGGTTGAATCAGTTGATACCACTGCTCGGGCCGATTCCGATCACCAAGATGTCGAGCCTGAAAGCGCTCGACAGACGTGGTCCAGCGACTGCCGTCGGTTCCGGTGAGCTGAATCAAACGGGACTTCAGTTGCGGCGAAAGTGTGGCCAGCTGTTCATAGTAGGCGTTCCATGGATTGAGTTTGGGGAAATGGATTTCCCCCAGATCGGACCAAGCCACCTCTTTTAAACCCTCGGCAGTCAGCAAGGCAATCCCCTGCGAAGACCAGCGAAAGGAACGAAACGACATCGAAGTTCCCGTCCGCAACCAGGCGGTCCCCGGACGATATTCGGCCGTAGAAACCGGTTCCCAGACGATCCGGCGAACCCATTCCAGCGTCACTCGTAGTTCCGCCGGACGTGTCACGTCGGGAGGCTGAACTTCCGCCAGCGGGCGAACGACCAGATGAGGAGGTTGCGATTCGTAGGGATTCTCGCGTCCATCCCGGTATGAAAGGACCTCACCCGCTAACCGGTCCCCCCCCTCAAACTCGACATACATCCCCGGATTGACGGGTGACATTTGCTGTCGATCCATGATCCAACGGACGGGGACCGTCGGATCGAACAAGAGTCGACCACCAATCTTCGGTTGTGTCGTCGGTTCATTCCACTCCCGAACCTCGGCTTCTTCCGCTCGGCTGTCATCCGCAAACATTGCGGCATAGCGTTCTGCCGCGGGCAAATACGACGGGATGAACATCATGAGGAAAAATGCCTGCCACAATCGCATCGTTGTTGCTCCGCAGTCTGCCTGCCAATTCAGTAGAAATCTCGACCGTTGCTTCTGCTGAAGTAAAAAACTCCAATTCTGTTTCTGTTCATCTCAGCACGGTC
>CAMBQP010000131.1 GCA_945869955.1 Schlesneria paludicola DSM 18645 | reverse complement strand
TTTCAGCCCCTGCAACACTACGAGATTTGATCAAAATTAAGTCTCGCAGCCGGCTGGGGGGCTATCAACTCGCCGCTCGTTTTCCCGAACTTCATCAGAATGATGAAAAGAACTATGGGAACGCGTTGCGGGATGTTCTGGGTTCCCCCTCGCTTTGGCTGAGTTTACCGGTCTATCTGTACGTCAATTTGGTTTCCAGACGCCGCGCTCGCGAACAGATGAAAAAGATCGACAAGTATGTTTGGGAACGGGACGAAAGCTCGCGATGAGCCTGAAAGCCTCCTTTTCGTCGCTCACTTTGTGAATCGAGCTGGATCGTTTACGATGACATTTGACAGCAGTCCGCCCGGTCTGATGTCTCGAGCGGGCTCCTACCACAGAAACGAAGGCGAGCAAACGGAACGGATTTCGGATTGAGCGATTCTCTAAAGCATGTTTCCCAAAACCTTCGGATCGTCAGCCTTTGCACGATTGGGAGTCGCGTCCTCGGATTGATGCGAGATCAGGCGATGGGTGTCCTGTTCGGTGCCGGCCCTGTGATGGATGCCTTTACGGTCGCCTTTCGTCTTCCCAATCTGGCGCGAGTCCTCCTGGGTGAAGGGGCCTTAACAACCGCATTTCTGCCGGTCTTTTTAGCGGATCTCAACGAGCGGGGAAAAGACTCTGCAGCACGGGTGACGTGGGCGGTGTTTGTTTCACTCGCCTTTTTTCTGACCTTCTTGATCGTGTTGGTGGAAGCCGTGCTCTGGTCGCTGGCATGGGCCATTCCCCTCAGTTCTGAAGCCCAATTGCTGAGGAATCTGACGGCGCTGCTCACCCCCTATGTGCTGCTGATTTGCTTGGCCGCTCAGTTGGGAGCGGTCTTGAATGCATTAGGACGATTCGTCTGGCCGGCACTCGTCCCCTCCATTTTAAATTTGATCTGGCTGATTGCCTTGTGGGGCTTCATTCCCCGCTGGGATGATGAAGTCAGCCGAATCTATGTCACTGCAGTCAGTGTTTTAGTGGGCGGTGCGTTGCAGCTCTTGTTTCCACTGGTGGTGCTGCACTTCAGCGGTTTTGGATTTCGTTCGGACTGGCGCGCGGCGATTGATCGCGTCTGGAAAATTGCACAGGACATGCTGCCGGTAATTATCGGTCTGTCCATCACCCAACTGAATGCGGTGCTCGACAGTTTTATCGCCTGGGGGTTCACCCAACCGGTCGGCGAAAATGTCACCATGCCATTTCCAGGGTCGCCACATTATCCCCTGACCGCCGGAGCGGTGACCGCCTTGTATCTTGGTCAACGCCTTTACCAATTCCCGTTAGGGGTCTTTGGAGTCGCCTTGGGGACCGTGCTGTTTCCGCTCTTTGCCACCCATTCACAGCAGGGAAAGACGGCGGAATTGCGTGCGGATGTCTCACTAGGAATTCGGCTGGTGCTGGCGATTGGTCTCCCTGCCAGTGTCGGATTGATGCTCGTTGGTCACCCGCTGGCCACCCTGTTTTTTCAATACGGCAGATTTGACGCGGACGATGCGCGTCTGACCGGGGACATGATCGCCGCTTACGGTTCGGGGGTCTGGGCCTACTGTGGTCTATTGATTCTGCAGCGAGGCTTTTACGCCATCGGCGATCGAATGACCCCCATGTACATCGGCCTGGTTGCGATGCTCGCGAATCTCGTGTTGAATCTGGTCTTGATCTGGCCGTTCGGTGGACGGGGACTCGCCTTTTCCACAGCACTCGTCGCCGCCTGTCAGTGTGCCGCCACGGCCCTCTGGTTGCAGCATCGAATCGGGCCCCTCCATTGGAGGCATATTGCACAAACCACAGCCAAAACCCTCATTGCCACGATGGGAATGGCGGTCGTCTGCCTGATCTTGCTCGACCAGCTGGTTTCACCCGCAATTCCGTTTGGTCGACTGGTCCGATTGGGACTCCCCCTTGCCTCAGGGGGAATTGTCTTTCTCTTGATCGCCCAGGCCTTGGGGCTCAAAGAACCCTGGCGATTAATCACCGGAAAATCACTCTCGAATTCAGAAGATTAAAGGTTCATTCGTGTCAAACCTCACTTCGGCATCGGCCCGCAGCCTGTCAGAAGCCCGATCGGCAGCCCGTTCCTCGGTCGCGTTTTTCGATCTCAGCGATCGAACTCAAATCGAAGTGACGGGATCGGATCGTGCCCGCATTTTGCATAGTTTTACCTCAAACGACATTAAGCGGCTAAAACCCGGACAAGGTTGTGAGACCTTTTTGACCAGTCTGAAAGGGAAAGTCGTCGCTCATTTTTTTGCCTTCTGCGGCGAAACCTCGTTCTGGCTGGATGGAACCCCAGGCCAGGAAGAGACGATCACCAATCATTTGAAAAAATATGTCTTGATTGACGATGTCCAGATCCACCCCAGTGGTACGACGCGAGGCGAATTATTCGTCACAGGACCACTGGCTGCTTCTTTACTGCAGTCTGAGGGCTCGTTCGAACTGGGACAGCACCTGCAACGGGAAACGGATCAACAATCGCTGAATATCCGTCGAGTCGATCTGTTGGGGGCTCCTGGATTTCTCTTGTCGCTTCCTGCCGATCAGGTCGAAGGGGTCAAACGTGGCCTCGCCGTCGTCGGCGTGGACGAGGGTTCTCGGGAACTTTTCGAACTGCTACGGATTGAAGCGGGATACCCCCAATATGGTGGCGACATCACCGAGGAAAATCTCGCGCAAGAAGTGGCGAGAACGAAACAATGTATCTCGTTCAACAAAGGCTGTTACCTCGGCCAGGAAACGATTGCCCGACTCGATGCCGTGGGACACACCAATCGCGAATTGAGGCGACTCCATTTCGATTCCCCGATTGTTCCCGTCAGGGGGACGCCGATTTTTGATCACGAGGGTCTACACGAACTCGGTTCGGTCACCTCTGCTGCTGCCAATCTCGGCAAATCCACCGCGGGAAATGCCGATGCGGTGGTCGCCTTGGGCTACATCAAGCATGCGGCCTGCCTGCCCGATCACCTCATCTCAGTGATGGTGAACGGGCAGCGAATCCAGGGCCACGTCCTTTGACCCGACGTTTTCTTGGTTCAACAACAAACCCAGTGCGCGGCGGTGAAAAATCAGTTTTCAGTTTTCAGTTTTCAGAAATTTCTGCTCGTCCTATTCGTATTCGTGCGATTCGTTTGATTCGTGGTTCACCATCTTCGCATTTTTAAACAGCGTATGATTCACGCATCGACTGCCGGATTCCCTGGATTTCCCTGAACGCTTCTGTGAGCAAGGAACCACGAGCTCGGTCGAGACCGAGTTGTCCGATCGTCATGGCCGTCAAGGGGGACGGATCAGGGACCGATGTCGTATCGTTTGCTGCAGCGTAAAGAATTTCTCTTTCACGCGTCAGGTTTGTGGTTGAACCGAGTTCTTAGGGATTTTTCCAAAAAAAGGGGCGACTGATGACGCCAGCAGCCTGGAACCTAGAGGGTTCGGTTCGCCCACGTCGACGCACAAATCGCGATCACGGCGGCCCCAGCGACGGTCCATGGCTTGCAGTCCTTCAGGGTCTCACCGACAATCTCGCGACGGGGAACGTCCTGTTCCGCCGTGGCCGGATTCGCCGTTGGGATCAATTGTTTTTTAAGAGACCGTTTTGTTATGTCAGACTCGCACGATTTCACTCGCAAATTGCAGAAAGAAAATGGTTCGAAGATTGTCCTCGTCGTCGGAGACGGCCTCGGTGGCCTGCCGCTGGAACCGGGTGGCAAGACGGAATTGGAAACGGCGAATACACCAAACCTGGACGCCCTCGCACGTCGGGGAACCCTTGGGTTGAGTACTCCAGTTCTTCCGGGGATCGCTCCGGGAAGCGGTCCTGGACACCTCGGTCTCTTTGGTTACGATCCCATCCAGTACCAAATCGGTCGCGGTGTACTCGAAGCACTGGGAATCGATTTTGAACTTGGCCCCAACGATGTCGCGATCCGTGGTAATTTTTGCACCATCGATGCCTCCGGAAACATTACGGATCGGCGAGCGGGTCGTATTCCGACAGAAGTCGGGACCCGGCTGAGTGAAAAACTGAACCAGATCAAAGTCCCCGGTGCCGAAGTTTTTGTGCGAGCGGGTGAAGGATATCGTACTGTACTCATTTTCCGGGGTGAAGGACTCAAAGGGGATGTGGCCGATACCGACCCCCAGCGGACCGGTGTGCCAGCCCTCGACCCAGTTGCCCGTTCTGCTGGTAGCGGCAAAACGGCCCAAGTCGCGAAAGAGTTTCTGCGTCAGGCCAAAGAAGTCCTGAAGCATGATGCTCCCGCCAATTTTTTGACGTTACGCGGCATCGATACCATGCCAGCCATTCCTCCGTTCCGCGAAGTGTATGGAATGCGAGCGGCTGCGATCGCGGTTTATCCGATGTACCGGGGACTCGCCCGTCTCGTTGGCATGGATATCCTGGACGCGGGTCATACCCTTGAAGATCAAATGAATCGACTGGAAGCGGCCTGGAACGACTACGACTTCTTTTTTGTCCACTGGAAGTATACCGATTCCTCGGGTGAAGACGGGAATTTCCCACTGAAGGTCCAACGGACCGAAGAGCTCGATGCCGCTATTCCTCGCATCACAAAACTGAAGCCCGATGTGATCGTGGTGACAGGCGATCATAGCACCCCCAGCAAAATGAAGTCTCATAGCTGGCACCCCGTCCCGGTGCTGCTCTCGGCAGAGACGTGTCGATTCGATGGCTCGACCAAATTTGGTGAGTCGCAATGCCTCCGGGGTGGATTAGGGCAGTTTCAAGCCAAACACCTGATGCTGCTCGCGATGGCTCATGCCGGCCGTTTGGAAAAATACGGTGCATAAAATCTCTTTGTTGATGACCTTTTTTTGAAAGTGAAAAGAGACCATGAAGAATCACGCGCTCCTGATTCCTCGCGGCCTGTTCGGGCTTGGTGCCATGTTCATGCAGATCATGACCATGGCAACCGAACCGGTATTGGCCCAGGCGAACGCCCCCTCGAGCCACGCCAGTCAATTTGTGGACCATTCGCTGCTGGTCGCTCCCGAATACCCCTGCACTTGGCCGACATACCCGTTTCCTCGCTTTCAACTCAATCATCAACGCACCATCGGCCCGGAATCGGCCTACAACATCGATTCCATTTTCATTGATGGGAACACGGGGACACAACTTGATGTTCCTCCCCATTCCGTCACCCGCCCCGATCTCAATCGACCAAAATCGGGGCCGCTGGGCCTCGCCTATACCGACAAGATTGAAGCCTGGCAGTTTGGTGGAGAAGCATGCGTAATTGATGTTCGCGAGTTACTGGACCAAGCCCCCAAAGGGGTCAGCCCGCTGGTCACTCCCGAACATGTCAAACGCTTCGAGGCAACTCACCGTCCACTGCGATTCGGTGATGTCGTCTTGTTCCGCAGCGATTATTCTGACAAATACTATCGTCCGTTCCCGGAAGGTTCACGATTTATTGCCGATGTGGTCGACCGGAAAGCCCCTGGATACCCCGATCCAAACCCCGATTGCATGGAGTTCCTGGCCACCCGCGGTGTGATGACGCTGGGAACCGACAGTGCCAGTATGGGACCGATGCCAAACCTGGCCGAACCGACCCATTATGCCGGACTACGACATGGGATGATCTGGACCGAGGGTGCAACTAATCTCGGTGCGTTGCCAGAGACCGGTGCCTTTTATTGCATGATGGGACCACGTCATCAGGGGGGACCCTACAGTGAAGGACGAGCCTTCTCGGTCGTTGGTGGAGATCTTCCCAAGCGTTTGATCGAATCCGCAAAAAACAAACGGGCCATCGATCTTTCGCCGACGCTTGCTCCCAATTTACCGGTCACCTCGCCAGGATCCGCCGCCGGACAACATCGGCAAGTCTATCTCAAAATCGATTTCTTGTACGCCGAATCGCTGGATCTCTGGCATCATGGACACCTCATGGATGCCATGGCCGGGACACATCTTGTTCCTCCCTCATTTGCCCTTCCGTCGGAAACTGGACGTGCGGATTATGCACCAGAAGTGCGCGGATGGCTGGCCGAATATGAACAGAAATACGGGCCCCGCGGGGTCAGTTCGCTTACAACAGAAAAAATTCCGCTCGATTGGACCTGCGGTCCCGCTCGTGTCATTGACGTTCGATCGCTGGTGGGTACCACCGACCCCAAAAATTGGCCCGCGTCACCCGTAATCAGCCCCGCTCAGATCCTCTCTTACGAACAAAAATCCGGCCCGCTGAAATCCGGTGACGTTGTTGTCTTTCAAACGGGACACATTGATCGCCATCTCAAACCCCTCCCGGATGATGCGGGCGTCTGGGCCGATCCTTTGACCGGAAAAAGCGAGGGATGGCCGGCACCCGATGCCGACACGATCGTGCTGCTCAAGCAGCGGGGGATTCGCTGCGTCGCGACGGACGCCCCGGATTTAGGGGGCGTCAATCCAAAAACCGCACTCATGACTTACTGGGCGCTGGGGAGCCGTGAGATGGTCGGTATCGAATTTTTGTATCAGGTCGGAAAAATTCCCGTTGTCGGTCCAGGTTCCAGTGGTGGCTATTTTCTGTTTGCACCCTTGAAAATTCGTGATTGTCATGGCGGGCCGGGGCGAGCCATCGTCTTGTATTAGTGGACGGTGACCTAAACCTGGTCGTGGCCTAAACCTTGTCCGTGAATTGGTCAACGACGGGGTCAGTCACTCGCGACGATTGGCCGGTGAATCTCGACAGACTCATCGGTCAATCGATACGCCTCAATGGATCGGGGCCAATCGATTGAGGGTCAATCCCGGGCTGCGACGCATCAGACATACGCGGCCCCTGTATGGAATGAGTTCTGGCATCGTCGGTACTGAGGATCTCGGGACCAGCGAATTTGATTTCACTCGCAATCAAATCCTCAAATTGTTCATCCGCGTCGATTTCCTCCTGCCGATTCCGTTCGCGATCTAACAGGGCAAGCAGCACCGTTCCCGGTTCCACCACAGAATCGATCCCCTTCACTTCGAGACAGTGGGCGAGGTCTGGTCGCGGCTGCTGAGAATCGACCAGCATCAATGGCGTTGTCGTGCCATTCAACTTGAAGACGCAGTGTCGAGCTCGGACCTGAATCGAATCCGCCCCCCCTTTGCTGGCGGCTTCCCCCGCAACCCGCAACAACGGACCCGACTCACGCAAAGTCACTTTCTCTAAATCAACCAATAATGGGTGACTGACTGTTTTCGGCCCCAGGGCCAACAACGATCCGGCCCCGGTTTTCAAGGTGTTTTCGATGCGGATTGATCGAGGAGTTTGCGCCAGCAGCACCGATACCCCGTCGCCATGGAAACGAGTGTTGTGGATTTCGATTTCCCCCTCCTGACCATCGCGACCAGCCTGTGACATCCAGCCAACCGCTCCTGATGCCTGGCTGACCACGGGGGAATTGAGATCAGAGCCATCACCCGCTTCCGTCCCCTGACTGGGACCTAAAAACTCGCAGTTCCGCAAAAACAGACGATCGCTTCGCACCGTCACCATCGCAGGAAGCGGGGTGGTCATCACGCGACGAACCAGGACATGCTCGAACGTCACCTCGCTCGCGGTCAGACTTAAGGGGTCGTTGTCGATACGAATTTCAGACACGTTCCCCACAGATCCTCGAATGGTTAATTTCCCCGCAATAGTGATGCTCGACGCCTGATAGGGTCCAGGCCCCGTCAGCAAAATCACTCCTGCTGCAGACGGGGAAGGAAGCGGGACCATCTCTGCAATCGGCCGCCCATCCGGCGACGGTTGTTGATCGGAAATCGTCTTGTCCAACAACTCGGTCGAGCGACCACCAGACGTGGGAACAAACGACTCGACGCGCCGTACCACATTCAGTAGCTCAGTCCGTAATCCTTGATCGGAAAGCAGGGCCACACCACCCGCCCCCGCCAACAACGCCACGGAAATCCAAACAAATTTGCCGGTTTGCCCCGCACTGACGGGTCGGGAAAAATGGGGCACCGCACCATCAAACAACGCCAGGAACCGTTTCAATTGCGATCGGCTCCCTAAACCAGCCGGCCCCCAATGCTGTAAGACTTCTTCAAAACTTCGCGGCCGCTCCTCGGGTTTTGGTGCCGTCAATTGACGAATCGATTCCGCCAACTTTGCCGGTGTGTCGGGGGCCCAAACGCGAACGTCTTCGATCGTTTGTGTCTGATGAGCGGCAATTTTGGCGAGCGGATCGGCGGAAACATACGGGGGGCGGCCGGCGAGCAATTGCCAGAGCACACAACCCAGGGCATACATTTCCGACTTGGCCGTGACCGAAGCCCCGGTCCCAATCAATTCTGGTGCCAGTCCATCATACGCGTCCACCGCCAGTTGATCATGAATGGTAACTTGCGGGTAAAGAATTGGTCGAATGCTGGCGTTGATAAGTACCGCCAGGCCGCGATCGGTCAACCGAATATTGGACAAACGGATGTCCCCATGCAAAAACGATTTTGCCTTCAGAGCGGACATTCCTTCCATCAACTGGCGAGCAATTTCCAATACGACTGCTGCAGGAAATCGACCGCGACGGACCAGCATCTGAGTCAGCGTCAAGCCAGGGACAAATCGACTGACCACGACCAGCTCATCCGCTTCGGTCGGGATCATTTCTTGCGGAACCACGATTTGAGGGTGAGCGAAACCCTTTAACCGCTCCAACAGTGTCGTCATCTGCAGGCGAACCTCGGGCAGCCGATCCGGGCTCACCCTTTGACGCTTGAAAACCACACGATCCCTCCGGTTCAACCGGCGAGCCAGATAAGTCGCTCCGCTCGGACTGCGTCCCAGCTCATCAATAGCCACCAGCGAGCCGACCCGCAGTCTGTCACCTTGGCCCTGTTCCAGCTGGTGTGCCTGATAAGGAGTAAGTCGTTTCAGCTGGACCAGCGAATCGATCCAAACCGAGTCGAACGCAGGCAGGTCATACGAGAGACGCCGAACACGGGCACGAGCTCGTAAAAAATCACGAGGACCACACAGCTGCAGTTCGGCAAGTTGCCGGACCAGTTGTTCAGACGGGGGTTCATGCACGACGCAAGCATCCTTTATTGCGGATTCGCCGAATCAGCCCAAAACGCAAAGCGTCCTCAGCCACCTCAACGAAGTCATGAAAATTCCAAATTTTGTTGTCGCAGAAAATGCCCGTTTGAGCAAGTCGCGCCCCCCACTTTTCTCGCACTGGCATCATTCTCCGATCAACTCCGAAACTCCGTTTGAACACCCGCCCAACGGGTTCCCGCACACCAACCACCCTGATTGTCCCCACCGCCAACTCCGCATCGTTGATTTCCTCCAGCAACCTTCGATCACAGTATTTCACCCGCGTAAATAGACTTTTCACCCATTTCGCGAAAGAATGAATCGAGATCACAATTCGTTCACGAAGAACGCGGGACGAGGGACTTCTCGATTCAATCGGTCGCTTAACCGATGAGGCCCCAACCCGAAATCCGCACCCTTTTTAACCACGGAGCCAACTACTGATGAAAACAAACAATTGGGTCACAAAACTGGTCTTAAGTCTCGCAGCAACCCTGCTGACCGTCCCCGCATTTGCCGACGAATACCTCAACGGCATCGATTGGAAAGAGCCCGCACTGGTGGTCCCCGGCGAACCGGGTGCTCCCCCCTCGGATGCCGTCGTTCTGTTTAATGGTAAAGATTTTTCCGCCTGGAAAGGGGCCGAAAACTGGAAGATTGAAAATGGAGCCATGGTCTGTGGCAAAGGAGATCTGCGGACGAAAGAGGCGTTCGGAGATTGCCAACTGCACATCGAATGGTCTGCACCAACTCCCGCCACGGGAAGTGGCCAGGGACGGGGAAACAGCGGGATCTTCTTCATGGATAATTACGAATTACAGGTACTCGATTCCTTCGAAAACAAAACCTACTTCGACGGACAGGCCGGGGCCATCTACAAACAAATACCTCCCCAAGTGAACGCAACCAAAGCCCCAGGGACCTGGAATGTCTACGATGTCATCTGGAAAAGCCCTCGTTTTCAAGCAGATGGTTCATTAAAATCCCCCGCAGCGATCACCGCCTTACACAACGGGGCCTTAATCTTGAATCACTTCGAACTGACCGGCGACACCCCATTCCACCGTCCTCCACAATACACGAAGCATGCCGATCGTCTGCCAATCCGGCTGCAGGATCACGGGAACCCGATGCGGTTTCGCAATATCTGGATCCGCGAAACGAAAACCCCCGAAGCAAAACAGGGGCGAAAACCCTTCCTCCGGGATGATAAAGGGGTCGAAAAAACGATCGAATAAAAACCGATCGCATGAGGATATCTGATTACGGCCCAATGTCTCGTGAAATCAAGCCGATCATCGAGGGCAAATTCGGGAGGATCTCGCCCAACAAGCGAGACCCCCTCTGCCCCTCTGCCCCTTTGCCCCTCTCCTCCGCCCTACGCCAAAATCCCCTTCACAACGTCACCATGCACATCGGTTAACCGATACTGACGCCCCTGATAGCGGAACGTCAGCCGTGTATGATCGATCCCGCACAAATGCAGAATCGTCGCCTGCATGTCGTGGATATGGACCGGGTCATTGGTGATATTCCAACCAAAATCATCGGTGGCACCATAGACCGTGCCAGGCTTAATCCCGCCACCCGCCAGCCACCAACTGTACGACTTCCCAAAGTGATCTCGTCCTTTGGGGCTGGCTGGATCCCCCTGCCCGAAAGGCGTTCTGCCGAATTCGCCACCCCAGACGACGAGTGTGTCGTCGAGCATCCCTCGTTCCTTCAGGTCCATCACCAGGGCGGCCGAGGGACCTTCCGTGTCCCGACATTGCGTTTCCAACTGCGTGAACAAGTTTCCATGCTGATCCCAGCCCGCGTGCATCAACTGCACGAAACTGACCCCGCGTTCGAGTAACCGTCGGGCGATCAGGCAATTGTTCGCAAAGGTCCCTTTAACCAGTGCGTCGGGCCCGTATCGTTCGAGTGTCGCTTTGGTCTCGTTGGAAAAATCAACCAGATCAGGGACACTCGACTGCATCCGAAAGGCCATCTCATATTGCGTAATCCGCGTATCGATCTCGGGATCACCGTAATCCGCCAGATGCGCCTCGTTCATGGCGACGATTTCGTCGAGCAATGCCCGTCTCGACTGGGAGCTGACTCCAGGAGGATTTGCCAGATAGGGGACCAGATCGCCAGTATTCCGGAAGCGAACCCCTTGAAACCGGCTGGGAAGAAAACCGCTCCCCCAATAGTAATCAAAAAAGAGCTGCCCACAGGTTTTCGCCCGGTCGCTCGAGGTCATCACCACATAAGTAGGGAGATTATCGGTGACACTCCCCAAACCATAAGAGAGCCAGGCCCCCATGCTGGGCCGACCGGGGACCTGAGCCCCCGTCATAAAGAACGTTACCCCCGGTGCATGATTGACCGCTTCGGTATGCATGCTGCGAACAAGACACAGGTTGTCAGCAATCGCCCCGACGTTGGGAAGCATTTCGCTCATCGCGATACCGGATTCGCCATATTGTTTATGCGGCTTGATCGCGGGAAGGCAGGGCCATTTGCCATAACCACTCGACATCGTCGACAAGCGGGTCTTGCCACGAATCGAATCCGGAATGTCCTGCCCCACCATTTCTCGCATTTTCGGCTTATCGTCATACAGGTCCACATGCGAAGGTCCGCCCCCTTGCCACAGCACGACAATACGTTTGGCCTTGGGGGGAAAATGTGGCAACCCAGGCTGCCCTGGAAAACCCCGACCTGCTGCCGGGGTAGTCGCTTCCGCAGCCAACCCCTGATTGGGTCCCATCAGTTTCGCCAATGCCGCCAGACCGACTCCACTCGCCGCCGAGCCGAATAACTGGCGACGATTGACCCGATCGACATTTTGTCTCAGAAAATCTGTCATCGAAAGCCCTTACTTATTCCCGAGTTAATGCTTCATCAAAGTTGAGAATCGCCAGACAAACCGCTGTCAGTGCCGCCTGATCGGCAGCATCCAGCGACTCGTCTCTTTTCGTCGCCCCGACCGTGAGCAGCGCTTGAGCACTGGTAATGTCATTCTGATACAAGGCATGCTGACGCTCATAGGCCCGTCGCAGTCGATTCCGATCCGCTTCGGTCGGTTTACGCGCCAGCACCCGGCGAAATGCGAGGGTGAGTCGATCCTCGGGATTCGCTTCCGTCTTCGTGCAAAGTTCCGCCAGGACACGGGCCGCTTCGACCCAAGTCGGATCATTGAGAGTCGTCAGGGCATGCAGCGGCGAACTGGTCGACGTTCCACGAACACGGCAGGTTTGACGATTCGCCGTATCAAACATGTTCGCGGGATTCACCGTCCTCCGCCAGAAGGTGTACAGACTGCGGCGGTACAGGTCACGGCCAGTCGAGGCAGGATAGGTAAAGTCCCGTTCCTTGGTAATCGCCAAAGCCTCCCAAACGTCGTCGGGCTGATAAGGGTAGACCGGTGGGCCACCGATACGAGTTTCTATCAGTCCCGCAGCCGCCAGCGCCCAATCTCGCAACAGGAGCGCAGGCATCCGCATTCGCGTCGCCCGCCCATACAGACGATTTTCGCTGTCTTTCGTCCGTTGTTCCGCGGTGATGCGACTCGACTGCCGATACGTGGCACTCATCACAATCAGCTTATACATCGCTTTCATGCTCCAGTTCCGCTCACGAAACTCGACCGCCAGCCAATCCAGTAGCGGACCATGAATCGGGTACTCGCTTTGCACCCCAAAATCTTCGGACGTTTTGACGATCCCCGTTCCAAACGCATGCTGCCACATCCGGTTGACCTGAACGCGTGCGGTGAGTGGATGTTCAGCCGCGACCAACCATTGAGCAAACCCCAGTCGATTGGGAGGTGCCCCCGCAGGAAGTGGCGGTAAAAATGCGGGAGTCGCAAACGAAACTTTTTCCGTGGGCGAAAGGTACTCGCCCCGATCCAGGATTTTGGTCTCGCGCGGATTGGCGTCACTCATGATCATCAGTCGAGGAAGCTTATCGGCGCGATAATCCCCCAATTGTCGGTTCAGTCCCTCCAGTTTTGCCAGCGGAGGAATTCGTCCGACCAGCGTGGGCCTCACTTTTTCATCGAAGTGTTTTCGCAACGAGGGCTCTAGCGATTTTTTTTCGTCATCCGACCGTTCGCCCTCTGCCTTGCGGAGAATTGCCGACAGCGGGTCGGGAAGTCCCTTCCCTTCAGCCGGCTTGCCGTCAGCAAAAAGCCCCGCTCGCCACCCTTCGAATGCGGAATCACTCGCCAGTCGTGCCTCGATACCGGTCGCCGCAATCTGCGTTTCCAGTTCTGCAATGCGAACCTTGTTTTCTTCCGTGGGGAGTTCCAAAAATGGTGCGGCAACACGAATCCGTGACGAGAAATATTGTGGTGTCCCGCTTTCCGGGACGCGATTAAAG
Source organism: Schlesneria paludicola DSM 18645 (assembly GCA_945869955.1). Lineage (GTDB taxonomy): Bacteria > Planctomycetota > Planctomycetia > Planctomycetales > Planctomycetaceae > Schlesneria > Schlesneria paludicola_B. The sequence continues at coordinate 2,962 of CAMBQP010000131.1, read as the reverse complement.
GCGTCCATCAAACTGTAATAATCGCGCTGAGTGATCGGATCATATTTGTGATCGTGACACTGAACACAGGCCATGGTCAGACCGAGCCAGTTGGTGGCAGTGGTATCCATACGATCAAAAAGGTTGACGAATCGCTGCTCTTCCGCGATCGCCCCCCCTTCCCCGTTGAGCAGATGATTCCGATTGAAGGCACTCGCAATTTTTTGGTCGGTCGAGGCGTCAGGAAGCAAGTCACCGGCCAACTGCCAGACGGTGAACTGGTCAAAACCGAGATCTTGATTAAAGGCTTTCACCACCCAGTCGCGCCAGACCCACTGCCAGGTATCCCCATCCTGTTGAAATCCATTGCTATCGGCATAACGGGCGGCATCGAGCCAGGGAAGTGCCATTCGTTCGCCATACTGTTGGCTGGCCAACAACCGATCGACCGTTCGTTCATACGCCTGTTCGCTTGGGTCGGCCAGAAAATCATCGACTTCTTGCGGTGTGGGGGGAAGTCCTGTCAGATCGATCGATAATCGCTTGAGCAGCGTCAACCGATCCGCCTCAGGCGAGGGACCAAGCCCTTCTTTTTCCAGCTTGGCCAGGACAAATCGATCGATCGGTGTCCGAACCCAGTCCTGTCGAGTGACGGCGGGTTCCGGCGGTCGGACCGGGGCCACAAAAGCCCAGTGAGATTGATAAACCGCACCGGCGGAAATCCAGCGTTCGAGCAGCTGTTTCTGCTCGGCAGAAAGCCGTCGATTCGATTTGGGGGGCGGCATCATCGTTTCGGGGTCGGTGGCATGCATCCGCTGGACCAGTTTGCTTTTCGGAGCATCACCGGGAACGATCGCGCCGGGTTGAATCGCAGACTCGCGCAGATCCAGCCGCAGATCCCCTTGACGTTTATTGCTGTCCTGCCCATGACAGTAAAAGCAGTTTTCCGCCAGGATCGGCCTGATATCTCGATTAAAATCCAGATCCGGCGTTCCCTCGTCCGCAATCAAAATCAGGGGGACAAGTGTCAGCATCACTGCCGAGCCGATCCCCATCCAGCGGACTGGATAACCGAACGGCCTGGCGCAGTTCGCGGAGGTGAGTATACCGATCTCCATCAGCATCGACCGAAGGAGAGCAATGCAGGAGGTTCGAGTCAGTCTGGTGATCGTCATTCAGCAGGGCACTCCACACTTGAAGAATCATTGGCTGGCAACGTCGTTTGCAGAATTCGGTTGAACAGGTGGTACTGAACCCACGCTGTTCCACTCGCAGTATAGCGTAACTTGCCGATCAAAACGAAGAAACAGCGATGGCAACATTTCTGGCGTGATGACAAAACCAGTTTTCAGTTGTCAGTTGTCAGTTGTCAGTTTTCGGTTTTCGGAATCTTGAAATTTCTGGTCTCCCTATTCGTGCGATTCGTTTGATTCGTGGTTCACACTCTTCGCATTTCTGAAAAGGATGTGATTGACGAATCGAATGCCGTATTCCAGGGATTTGCCTAAACTCTGCTGTGAGCAGGGGATTACGAAGCCGGCCGAGACCGAGCTGTCCGATCGTTATGGACGTCAAAGGGGACGGACCAGAGACCGAAGTCGTCTTGTTTGCTGCTCGTCCTGCTTGCTGCTCGTCCTGTTTGCCACAGAGTCTTGTTTACTGCAGAGTCAAGGATTCGTACCTCGCGCACTGCGTTTGTGGTTGAACCGAAATTTCCACGGCGAGTTGACCACCAGGAAACAAATGGAAATCGAAATGCAGAGGGAACTGAAAAGAATATGAAAATCTCCATTTGGAATTATTGCGGTGCGGGTTACGATAAAATTGGATTGCCATTCGTCCTGGAAGTTCCTCGCAGGGAAGTTCCCCGATACTGATCCATGCCCGACCCTCTTTCAATCCTGCTGAAAGCCGAGCCCATGCATCCACACAACCTGCATCAACACCGATTCGGCCTCAACCGACGCGAGGCTTTGCAGGTCGGCTATTCCGGTTTGTTGGGTTTGGGCTTACCCACGCTGCTGGCGCATCAGGCCCGTTCTGCGGAGACCATGCCGCCTGCAGAAACAACGCCGCCGAACGGCCAGCGGGCGCGCAGTGTCATTCTGATCTTTTTAACCGGAGCCCCCAGTCATCTCGATATGTTCGATCTGAAACCGGATGCGGCCGCCGAAGTGCGGGGCACCTTTCAGCCGATTGCCAGTCGTACGCCGGGAATGCAAATTTGTGAACATCTGCCAAAGCTGGCGGCGCGATCCGACAAGTACGCTGTCATTCGTTCGATGACCCACGGATTACCAAGTCACGAACATGCGACACACATGCTGCTGACGGGGATCGACAAAATGCCGATCGGCTCGACCCACATGGCCTCACGACAGGATTGGCCCTGCTATGCCTCGACGCTCGATTACCTCCGCCCCCGGCGCGATGGCATCCCCAACGGAGTCATGCTCCCTACTTATTTGAATAATGGATATGGATTCTCCGGACAGGACGCAGGATTTCTCGGTGCCAAGTACGATCCCTGGCACGTCAAGCAAGACCCGAACGACCCCAAGTTCCGCGTGGAAAACTTGAGTCTTCCCGTCGGTGTCAGTGTGGATGTCCTGGGGCATCGGCGCGAACTGCTGGCACAGTTCAATGCCCAGTCGGCCAATTTCGATCGGGTCCGTTCGGTAGTCGAATTTCAAAATTACCAGGATCAGGCGGTGTCGATCCTGACGGCGAGCGACATTGGCCGAGCCTTTGCCATCGATCAAGAACCCGCCGCCGTACGAGACAACTATGGTCGGCACCAATTTGGCCAATCCTTACTCTTGTCACGGCGACTTGTTCAAGCGGGGGTTCCGATCGTGCAGGCCAATATGGGAACCATGAACAACTGGGACACACACAACAACAACTTCACGCAGCTCAAGGACCGCTTGCTCCCCCCACTGGATCAGGGAGTTTCGGCATTGCTGGATGATCTGGATTCCAC
>CAMBQP010000130.1 GCA_945869955.1 Schlesneria paludicola DSM 18645 | reverse complement strand
CTTTCCGCACGACCCCCAGGAGATGACCAATGTATACTGATGAAAAAATCATGTTAACAATCGAAAAAATAACTCACGGAATTTTCAAAGCGTTTAACGCTTTTGAAAAACGCGTCAAAGCGATTCAGCGGATTTTCGAGAATCAAGCTTCACTCGCCTTTAATTTACTTTTCATTAAAACAAAAAAATACAAGAAAAAATATTCTCGAGAGGAAGTGCGCAAGCAGCAGATGGCGGCGTTCTTGAGCAAGCCACTCGAAACTTGAGTCGAAGCTGGATCCACTTGGATCGCCACTTCAGCAGAACGCAGCCAGACGACTCTCATCAGTCCCCTCCCGGCTGCTGCGGGGCGCAGAGTCGATCCAGGTCCGCAAAAAAATCAGGGTATGTCTTGGCTGTGCATTCCGGGTGAGCAATCTTGATTCCCGGAACGCAAAGCCCAATCAACGAGAAACTCATCGCCATCCGGTGATCATCATAGGTTGCCACGGTCCCACCGTGTAAGCCCCCCGGAGTGATTGTCATCCCATCCGGGAATTCCTCAATCCGCAGCCCCAAGCGGCGAAGTTCAGTCACGACCGCAGAAACACGGTCCGTTTCCTTAATTCGCATGTGCGCGACATTGCGAATTCGGGTCGGTCCCGATGCAAACGCTGCGATGCAGGCGAGGGTCTGAGCGGTATCGCTGATCGCATTCATATCAATCTCGATTCCCCGCAGCGGCCCTCCGTGAACGGTGACGCTCTGTGACCCCCAAGTCACCCGACACCCCATTTGCTCGAGCGCCCGCACAAACTGGATATCCCCCTGCAGCGATTTGGCATGCAACCCCTCGACCGTCACCGTACCACCTGTCACGGCTGCAACACCGAAAAAGTAACTGGCCGCCGACGCATCCGGTTCAATGTCGTAGTGGGTGGCGCGATAAGTTTGCGGAACAAGCCGAAAGATTCCTGGTGCTGGCCGCTCAGCAACAACACCAAATTGAGACATGATCTCGAGCGTCATCTCGATGTAGGGTTCAGAGACCATCTCGCCAGCAATCTGGATTTCAACCGGTTGCTCTGCACACGGAGCCGCCATCAACATGGCGCTCAGGAACTGACTCGAAAGATTCGCGTTCATCGAGATTTTGCCGCCGGGCAATCCCTGGCTGGTCAAAATCACGGGGGGACAAAGATTCCCCTGCTCGCATTCGACCGCAATCCCAAATTGCTGGATCGCGGTCACCAGATCTGCGATCGGCCGTTCCCGCATCCGAGCATTCCCGTCCAGACGAAAACGCCCATTCCCCAGCGTACACAATGCAGTCAGAAACCGGATGCTGGTCCCGCTGTTTTCTAACCAGAGATCTGCCTGAGCTGCCGGCGGCCGTCCCTCACAGCCTTGAATTTTGAGTGTCCGCTCCGCTTTGGATTGCTCGATGACAATTCCCAGTTTTTGCAGGCTGTCAATCATCACCTGCGTGTCACGGCTGTCCAGTACACCCGTCAACACACTGGTTCCACGGGCGAGCGCCGCAATCACCAGTGCGCGATTGGTCAGGCTTTTGGATCCTGGTGGCCGGATCGAGCCGGAAACCGGCCGGCTGACCGGCATCATTTCGTGAACACTACTCATGTGGGGATTGCTCTCTCAATCAATCAGAACTCGTTGCAGGACCGGATGCGGAATCAGCGGAACGAATCTTCGGATTTCGATAAATTTCCAATTTACTTTTTCACTGGGTGACCGCTTCAACGCCGTGCAATACGCGTACGACTGTTGCCGCGAGTCTGCATCCGAACACGGATGACTTCGGGAAGGGCTTGTTCGAGTGGGGTATCGGTACTCAGTTGATGGTACACCAACCCCAATCGCGAGCAGATGTCTGCAACCGCCTGCAAATGGACGCCAAACCGCTGGAGATAGTCGCGCCGGATCGCCGCAGGGTCCACATACAGCCGGCGGTTGGTCTCCAGATCCACAAACATCTCAGGAGCCCCAAATTGAAAGCGAAGCTCTTCGGGATCCAGGACATGAAAGACAATCACATCCTGGCCGCGCACCGCCAAACTTCCCAAGCTGACTTCCAGAGTTTCCAGCGGGGCCAGCAAATCCGAAATCAGCACCAGCATTCCCCGTTTGTTCAAACGTTCCGCGATCTGTTCGAGTGGCCGAGCCAGATGCGTCGAAACCCCTTCGGCGTTCTTTTCCAGCGAAACCAGGATCCGCCGCAAATGACCCGCACGGTATCGGGGAGGAATAAAATCTTCAATCTCGGCCGCGAACGTCGCCAAGCCGACGGCATCTCGTTGCGTCGAGAGAAAATAGGCCAAGGTCGCGGTCAGCGTTTTGGCATATTCGGACTTGGAATAACCAACGGTCCCGAAGTTCATCGACTTGCTCGAATCGAGCAACAACAGACAGCGCAGATTGGTCTCGTCTTCAAACCGCTTAATGTAGTAGCGATCGGTCCGGGCAAATAATTTCCAATCGAGATGCCGCAAGTCATCACCCTGCGTGTACTGGCGATACTCGGTAAATTCCACCGAAAAACCATGATAAGGGCTGCGGTTTAATCCCGTCATGAATCCCTGGACCACATGTCGCGCCCGCAGTTCCAGCGACCGCAACTGCATCAACGTGGCGGGATCAACGTAATCTTCTACCAGTGGGGTTTTGCCCGTTTGATTCACTTTGCCCGTTTGATTCACAATATCTTCTTTCTCTCGCCGTCAAAACACCAGCCCGGAATCCTGGATTTCAAAGGGAACGATCCGATCATCCGCGACACTTCCCCGATGCTTGGCCACATGCAACGCCCGCTGCATGCGGTTCCCCTCGCGAACCTTGCCCATCAGAATGATCGTGTTCGCATTGCAAAGCTCATCTCCACTTTCAATCGGACGGTCAATCAGGTCGTCCAGTCGGACTTCATGCGAGGTATACAGCAGCATCGTGGCGAGTTGCTGATGATCATAAGCATGTTTCATCACCCCCTCTTCATTGGCACGAAAATTCACGCGAAACAGATCTCGCGCAACCCAATCATGGTCTTTGTGCAGGATTTGATGATAGATATAGTCGAACAGTTGAAACTGAAACGAATCGCTGGCCCGGTCGACCGGTTCCACACCATCGATCACCGATCGACGCACGCCGTGAACAAAGTTTCCATAAAAATAGGCGATCGCCTGATCCAGCTTTTTGTTGAGCTCGGCCCGCCATTCCTGCCACTGCTCGCGATCAAGATCCCGCATGGTGACTCGACGCCCCGAACGTTCAAATACATGAAAATAATCCGTGCGGATCAGTTCCCGATTCCAGACCTCTTCCGCTGAGTTCGCGGTATCCAGCAGACGCGGCTTCAGCGTCCAGTCGCACATCCGCTGAGCATAATCCGCATGATTCTGAGCATCCCCGCGCGAGGTCATGTCAAACAGGATTCCCCGTTCCCCCTCTTGCAGCCGCCCAGCGTTCGCGAACTGCAGACCGAGTTGCGTCTTCCCAATCCCGGTCGCTCCCATCACAACGGTCAGGGTACCGGGAATCAATCCCCCCCCCAACATTTCGTCGAGTTTCGGAATTCCGGTCGAGAAACGATCTGATTTCAACATGAAGAGTCCATTCCCTGGCAGTGATCGCAGCTCGATGAGTAGTCGGGTATAAAATTCTCTCAGGCTTCACAGCATGGGCGAATACGATTTCTCCCATATTTTCTTTCCACCATGGGCCAGATGATAACATGCCACGGGAAAAGCTGGGAGCGTACCACGACGGAACTCTGCAGGAGGACGAATCGCAAGGGAGAATCTTGGCCACAAAAATTCACCCCAGCCCCCCTCGGTCACTGAGAAACGAACCCACTGGATGACACGAAACCACTGGGCAGCCGCCCAGTAAAGCCGCCCAGTAAAGCCGCTCAATCAAACAGCCGCATTTGACCCGACTTCGGAATTGGTCGGCGAAACTTCGTGGTCTCTAAAGATCGTGCGTGAAGTCCGAGCTGGTACTTACGCGAAAAAAGTTCAAATGTTTGACGGATCTGGTCCGCAAACTCTCCCCTCCCCGTCATTCGTGTTTCAAAATCGCTTTCATACAGTTGACCACCCCGCGTCTGCCGCAGCCGCGCCTCAATTCGCTCTTGTTGCTGCGGCAATGCTCGCGAGAGCCAATCGAGAAAAACCGGTTTAACGGTCAGCGGCAGCCGCAGCAAAACACAGCCTGCCGAGGTCGCACCGGCATCCCGTGCGGCTTGCAGAATCGCGGGGATTTCCGAATCATTCAGACTCGGAATGACCGGGGCCACCATGACCTGCGTAGGAACCCCCGCCGCAGCGAGCTCCCGAATCGCCCGTAACCGTGCCGCAGGACTACTCGTCCGTGGCTCCATCACGCGAGTCAATTCCTGACTGAGCGACGTCACGCTGATTGCCACACTGATCAAATTCTCTGCCGCCATGGCCCCCAGCAGATCCAGATCACGGGTCACCAGCGCATTCTTCGTGACGATCGACATCGGCTGACGAGACTCCCAGGCGACTTCGAGGCAGCGGCGAGTCAACTGAAAATGTCGTTCCGCCGGTTGGTAACAGTCGGTCACCCCCGACAGCATCACCAATTCCGGCTGATACGCATCGCGAGCCAGCCACTCGCGAAAGAGCATGGGTGCCCGTTCTTTCACAAATATCTTCGTTTCAAAATCAAGACCGGCACTCAAACCGAGGTATTCATGAGTCGGTCGAGCGTAACAATAACTGCATCCGTGAGCACAACCTCGATAGGGGTTCAGGCTGTAACGAAAGAAAACATCGGGGCTGTCATTTTCCGAAACCACTGACTGCGATAGATCGGAAAAGTATTCGGTGGGCCTCCGCCGACTGCTTTCGTCTTCACTGTCAAATTCACGATCAAACGAATCCTCGCCTTGATCCTCGACTGATTCAATTCGCGCAAACCGATTTGCAGGATTGATTTGTGCCCCGCGTCCCGCCAGACTGGGTCGAGTTGATTCGTCCATGAAAATTCGCTTTCAAGAATTCGGGAACGAAAAACCGGATCGGCGCTGCGGCGACGCTCTTCGTTCCCGTTGGCACCAGAATTCCCGTTGAGACCCGCAAACTCCGTGATATTCGGTTGCAGGTATGATACGCTGACTCACAGAATTGATCGAGGTTTGCGGCCTCAGCACCATCAAAATCCAATTCAAAATCCAATTCCAATTTTCGTCAGCGGGAACTTTTCCTCAAGTTTTGCGTCTCAATCACTTGTCACAGTCATTCGTCACAGTCATTTGTCACAGGACAACGAAACGTTCCTTCTGCTTTCAAACTGCGTTTATTCCCTTGTCGCGTCAATTCCCTTTGACGCGGGGGCTCAGGAGTTATCATGCGTCGCCTCGTTCTTCTCGGAGCACTCGCAATGTCTTGGATGTCCATCGGTTTTGGTGGCGAAATCGATTTTATCGAGGATTTTGCACTCGCCAAAGACCGCGCCACGCCACTGAAACAACTCGTCCCCGGCACCGAAGAATACAGCTACTACCATGCCCTGCATTTCATTCAGACCGAACAGTTTGAAAAAATCGACGGACTGATGACGACCTGGATTCAGCGGCACGGGGAAACCCAGCGCGTTTGGGAAATCCGCACCCGATTGGCACTGGCCACCTACGAGAAAAACCCGCAAAAAACGCTCGACTTCCTCCGCGGACGACTCGGTCTCAGCTTCTCACACCAACGAGAAGAACTCAACGCCGAACCGAACCTCCCCACCGCTCTCGATTCGGCCGTCATCTCGCGCGAGGCCTACCGGGGCCGAGCCAATGCCGCGACCACAGACAACATCGATCTTTTTGAAGAGACTGCGCTCGACTGGCTGGCCAACGACGACTTGGGCCCCAACCAACGACGCAGTCTGCTGTCCCGTCTGACGCGCCCGGACTATGCCAAACTGGTGAAGCATATCCTCGACGATCTGGATCATCCCAATTCCGGCGGATTTGGCTCACTCACCATCCATCGGCTGCTGCTGATCCCCCAACTGGAAGAAATCGCCAAAGCCAAGCCGGAAATCCTGAATCAGCAAAACTTCGTCACCGCCTATTTGACCAAACTTCAACCGACCGCCGACGAAGACTGGCGACATCTTCCCCAGCGACTGGATGCCTATTTCGAACGCATCGCCCGCTTCGCCAGCCGACTCGCCCCCGTACACAACACGCTGAAAGCCCATGTGCTTTATCACCGTCTGGTCCGAGATCGACAACAGGGAGAGATGAAGAAAGATCGCTTCCTCGAATATCTGAAATTACCTCGACGCGTCGGTTATGTCTCCCAGCGAATGATCGAGTCGGACGAGTTCAAACAATTCCCCTGCGACCTCAATACCAATTACAGCGGGGTGACCCTTTTGCCCGCCATTGGCAACGATGAACCATTGGTCCGCAGTTATCTCGCCAAGTTTCTGCTCGATGCCGCCAGCACCAAAGAATTTCAGCCGTACATCAACGACACCTACCTGCAGCATCTGTTTGCCGAGGTGAAAATCGTCAATGGGCTGGGGAATGCCGAACAGTGGGCCGCGTTACTTCCTCCCGCCCAATTTCAGCAACTCAAACAACGGGTCGATCTGGACTTCGCCGACACCAACAAAACTCAGTTCGAGCCTGAAGAACCGGTGAAACTCGACCTCTTCATCAAAAACGCGGGGACCCTCATTGTCAAAGTCTTTGAACTCAACACCAAATCCTACTATCGCGAACAATTACGCGAAGTCGATACCGACATCAGCCTCGACGGGTTGGTCGCAAATGTTGAGCAGACACATGATTTTAACGGGGACCCACTGAAACGGGTCGCGAAGAAGTTTGAGTTTCCGCAACTCGATCAACCAGGCGTCTATGTTGTCGACTTCATCGGGAATGGACGGAGCAGTCGCGCCCTGATTCGCAAAGGACGGCTGCGACAGATCGTCCGCACCACCCCTGTGGGACAAGTCTTTACGATCCTGAACGAAAAAAATGAGCAAATCAAAGATGCCGTCATCTGGCTGTCAGGCCACGAATACGCCGCCGACGCTGACGGGTTCATCGCGGTCCCCTTCACGTCCCGTCCAGGCCGCCAGCCGATTGTCATTTCCCGCGGCGGACTGTCATCACTCGACGAATTCACCCACGAAGCCGAAAACCACCAGCTCACGGCCGGTTTTTATCTCGACCGCGAATCGCTGCTCAAGCAAAAGACCGCTCAGTTGCTGGTTCGATCCGGCTTGACCATCAATGGCAATCCCGTTTCGGTCCAGCGGCTCGAAGAGGTCAAGCTGACGATTGTCTCCACAGATCTGGATGGCATCCCGACATCCCAAGAGGTGGCTGACTTCACGCTGTTCGAAGATCGCGAGTCACTGCACGAGTTCAAAGTTCCCCATCGATTGGCGTCACTCCACTTCACCCTGACCGCTCGTGTGAAAAAATTGAGCGACGGGGGGACCAAAGTGGATCTCGCGGCCACCGATGCGGTGACACTGAATGGAATCGACAAGACCGAGAAAATCGAGACGTTGCATCTCGCCAAATTCGGCAACGATTTTGTGCTGGAACTCCGCGGTAAGACCGGCGAATCGAAAGTCTCGCGCCCCGTGCAAATCACCTTCAAACATCGTGATTTCCGCCAGACGCATCAAATTTCACTGAAAACCGATGCCGCAGGCCGAATCTTACTCGGAAGCTTAACAGACATCACGATTCTTTCAGCACTGAATCCTGAGAATACCGCACACACCTGGAACCTGAGAAATGATGCGCATACTTATCTGCAAACGGTGCATGGCAAAGTCGGTGAAGTGATCACGCTCCCCTGGCTTCGTCGGGAAAACCTCTCCCCTAACGGTGCCAAACCTGCCGCAGCAAACCTCAAAGCCTCACGCGAGGAATTTTCCTTGCTCGAAGTCCGCGGCGATACCCCGGTGGTCGATCGCTTTGAGCACCTGAGCATCAAAGACGGGCTGATCGTTTTGAATCGGCTTCCTGCGGGTGACTTTGATTTGCTGTTGAAGTCGATCGGACACCGCGTTCGCGTTCGTGTCACGGACGGACCCCGCATGAACGGCTTCATTCTGGGACCGTATCGGCAACTGGAAACACCCCGTCTCGCCCCGCTGCAGATCGAACAAATCACATCGGCCGAGGGGGCCGTCACCGTCAAGCTGCAGAACGCCACCAAATTCACCCGCGTTCATGTCTTCGCGACCCGCATGGTCCCGGAATACGACCTCTATTCGGCCCTCAGTCGCGTACGCGGACCGGAACTGTTCCTGTTCCAGCAATCACCCGCTCAATCCGTCTATCTCACCGGACGAAACATTGGCGACGAATACCGGTACATCATCGACCGTAAGTATGCCACCAAATTCCCCGGAAACACGCTTGATCGCCCTTCTCTGCTCCTGAATCCCTGGGCCGTGAGAACCACAGAGACCGGCGAACAGCAGGCCGCCATGGGGGACGCATTTGGGATGGCTGGAGCAAAACCGTCGAGTGACATGCTGCGCGGCGATTCCGCAGCGAGGGGCGTAAACGCCGCTCCCAACGGAAATTTCGCCAATTTGGATTTTCTGGCCGATGCATCGGCGGTGCTGGTGAATCTGATCCCCAATGAAGCTGGCCTGATTCAGATCGAGGCCGCAGCATTCGGGCCGCATCAACACCTCCATGTTGTTGCCGTCGATCCGGTCAGTACCACCTACCGCAGCGTTTCGCTGCCCGAACCGAAAAGTCGATTCGTGGATCTACGCCTGGAAGAGAGCTTTGATCCACAAAGCCACTTCACCCAACAAAAACAAGTCAGCATTGTTCCCGTGGGACAAACCTTCACGCTGCACGATATCACGACCTCGAAGTTTGAGGTCTATGACAGCCTGACGCGCGTATATGGGCTGTACGCAACACTCAATCCCGACCCGAAGCTGATCGAGTTTTCGTTCATCCTCAACTGGCCGAATTTGCAACCGGAAAAAAAGCGAGCGCTGTATTCAAAACACGCCAGCCATGAACTCTCGTTCTTCCTGTTCAAGAAGGACCCCGAATTCTTTCAAGCGGTCATTAAACCCTATTTGGCGAACAAAAAAGACCAGACCTTCATGGACCGGTTTCTGCTCGAAGCCGATCTGGCCGAGTTTCTCGAGCCCTGGCGTTACCAACAGCTGAACATCGTCGAACGAATTCTGCTCGCTCAACGGATCGATGGCGAACATCCGCACTCAGCACGTCACGTTGCAGACTTATTTGGGTTATTGCCCCCGACAACCGATCAATTCATTCGCTTGTTCGAAACCGCCGTGAAGCAAAGTTCACTCGAAATCACAGACAAGTTTGGATTTCAAGCGGCGTCGGGCGAGTTATCGGGAGGCCGTCGCCTGTACGACGCGATGAATCGTTTAGAAGGCCTTGCTGCTGCTGCGCCCGCCCCTGCCTCCGCTCCTGAGTCCGCCAGTGCTGCGCCTCGGGGAGGCAAAATGGAAATCCTCTCGAAGGAACTCGGTGGACGAATGGCGGGTGAGGAACGGGCAAAAAGAAAGTTGTCCGAACTGGAAAGCAAAGAGCAGGACCAAAAACAACTCGACGCCAGCAAAAAATTGCCGCAAAGACGCGCGACAAACCGCTATCGGGATGGTGCCGATAAAAGCGCCGCCAAATCCGATGCGGAAATGGATATGGCCTTGTCCGACGAGACTTTGGCAGAACGCGAAGACGCCGGACTCTTTTTTGATAAAGCCCCGGATGTCTCGATGATGCTGGGACGACAACTCTACCGCAGACTCGCAAAGACCATGGAATGGGCCGAGAATCAGTATCATCATCTGACCATCGATCAGCAGCACGCCGAATTGATCACGGTCAACGCGTTCTGGAAGGATTTCGCACAGCACCCCCCGGCGACGCCGTTCCTCTCGCGCAATCTGGCCGAGGCGTCGCGGAACTTCCCGGAAATGCTGCTGGCACTTGCCGTGCTGGATCTTCCCTTTGAAACCCCTCAACACAAAACGGAATTTGAGGGGGCCAAAATGACGTTGACTCCCGGCGGGCCGTTGGTCGTTTTTCATGAAGAAATCCGGCCTTCCGCCGCAGCCGATGGCTCCACCAAAGTCCTCGTGAGCCAGAACTTTTTCCGACTGGGGGACCGGACCCGCATCGAAGCGGGCGAACAGGTCGATAAATTCATCACCGATGAATTTTTGACCCAGGTCGTCTATGGGTGCCAGATCGTCGTCACCAACCCCACCTCAGCCCGACAGAAATTAAATATCCTGATGCAGATTCCGCACGGTGCCATCCCCGTGCTGAATAGCCAATCCACAAAAACCGTCCATCTGGCTCTCGAACCCTATCACACGCAAACACTCGAATATCACTTCTATTTTCCCGCCGCCGGCCAATACGCTCATTTCCCGGTTCACGTGGCCAAAAACGAAACGCTGATCGCATCGACGTTACCCACCCCGCTGAATGTGGTCGAGAAGCCGACCAAAGTCGATACGGGCTCATGGGACTACGTTTCGCAGTATGCCTCGACCGACGAGATGCTGACCTTTCTCGATCAACACAACGTGAATGCGCTCAACCTCGATCGGATCGCCTGGCGACTGCAGGACCCCAAAGTCTTCGAGGCCGTAATCAGCAAGCTGATGCAACGACACGTTTATCAGCACACACTCTGGTCCTACTCACTCAAACACAATGTTCCAAAACACGCGCGCGAGTTTTTGCAACATGCCGATCGGATCGTCAACGACTGCGGCGGACGGCTCGTAAGCCCCCTGTTAACGATTGCCCCCGTGGAACGACGGACCTTCCAGCATCTGGAATATCAGCCGCTGGTCAATGCCCGCGCACATTCGCTCGGCAAACGCCGTCAGATCGTCAACGACCGCTTCCATGAACAATACCACCGCACCCTCAAGCAACTCGGCTACGAAAGAACCCTGACTGACAGCGATTTGCTCACCGTAACGTATTACCTGCTGCTGCAAGACCGGATCGAGGAGGCGATGGCCACGTTTGCCCGAGTCAACGTCGAAAAGGTGGCGACACGCATGCAGTATGACTACTGCGCCGCGTACCTCGACTTCTTCACCGACGAACACGCCCGAGCCCGCAACATCGCCGAAAAATATGTCGATCATCCTGTCGATCGTTGGCGACAGACCTTCGCCGCCATCACAGCGCAACTGGATGAAGCGGAAGGAAAGGGTATGAAACCGGTCAATCCTGACGATCGGAATCAACAACAGACGCAGCTCGCTGCGACCGAGCCGAGCTTTGATTTCGCGGTCGAGGCCAAGCAGATCAAGCTCGACTACCAGAATCTCAAAACGGTGCGCGTGAATTTTTACGAAATGGATGTCGAGTTGCTCTTTAGCCGCAACCCCTTTGTCCAAGAATTCCGTGGTCAGTTCAGTTCCATCCGCCCCAATCTTTCACTCGAACTCGATTTAACCGAGGGACAACCCGCCAACGCCGAGGGGACCAATCCACCGGCCACGAAGCTGTTGCCACTCCCCGCCCCCCTGCAAAACAAAAATGTGCTCGTCGAGATTGTGGGAGCCGGTATCGGCAAAACGCAGGCCTATTATTCGCATTCCCTCTCGGTGCAGGTGATCGAAAATTACGGTCAGGTGAAGGTGACGGAACAGGCAACGGGAAACCCCGTCCTGAAAGCCTACGTGAAAGTGTACGCACAAATGGCGAACGGCAGCGTGAAGTTTTACAAAGACGGCTACACCGATCTGCGCGGCCGATTTGATTTTGCGTCGCTGAACACCAATGATCTCGATGTCGCCACACGGTTCTCGATCTTAATCTTGAGTGAGACACACGGAGCGATCGTGCGCGAAGCCTTGCCGCCCAAACAATAAAAAACAACGAGAAAAAAGAACTGCGATGAAATCAATCGAAGTCGGTGATGCAGCTCCCAATTTTACGGCCACCACATCGGACGGAAAAACCATTTCGCTGGCGGACTTTCAAGGAAAGCAGCCAGTCGTCATGTTCTTCTATCCACAAGACAACACCCCGATCTGCACAGCCCAGGCCTGCTCGTTCCGCGACGCGTACGAGGATTTCGTCAAACTGGGAGCGGTAGTAATCGGCATCAGCAGTGACTCGGACCAGTCCCATCAAACCTTTGCCACCTCACATCGCCTGCCGTACCTGATGCTCTCGGATCAAAGCGGAGCTCTCCGAAAATTATTCGGAGTCCCCAATTCGCTGTTCGTGCTACCAGGTCGAGTCACGTACGTGATCGACCGAGGGGGGATCGTGCGTCAAGTGTTCAATTCACAACTCTTCGGCACCCGCCACGTCGCCGAGGCCCTGAAAACACTGCAGGCGATCGCAGATTCCACCTCAAAGGAAAACGCCAAGTAACGAGCAAGCTTCCCAAAGCGTTCACCCGCTGCCGCATCCCAACGTGCTGAAACACGAGTATGCAGCGGGAACTCGAGTAACCAGTGGCAATACCAGTAATCAGCGGAAATACCGACAGGAATAAACAGACGAGCACACGCCATCACGAGTATCCAGCGGAAACACAAGTATTCTGCGGAAACACAAGTATCCAGCGGAAACGCGAGTATCCAGCGGAAAGGCCGGTATCCCGCTGAAACCCCAGTAACCAGGCAGAGGGGTCAGCAACAATTTTGATGACTTGCTGGAATCAGTGGATCCGGTAGACTCTGTCCGAGAGTCAGCACGTTCAGATGAAGTGTTGACAGTATTTGCGCCCGTAGCTCAGCTGGATAGAGCAACGGATTTCTAATCCGTCGGTCGGAGGTTCGAATCTTCCCGGGCGTATTTTCTTGTGCGGTGGCTCCAAAAAACGCAAGCTGCGACGGTCGGAAGTTTTCCGCTCAATCCCTGAAAAAGGGGAGATGTCGACGCCGGGCTCGTACCGCGCACACCGTGACCCACCTGCCGTGCGGTCCAATCGAGCAATTTGAGGTAATCCTCATGCGACAGGGCCAAAGAAGGGACCCTGACAACTGACAACTGACCCTCAAACCCCTGGCTTCAGGAATGACTCAAGCTGTTTTGATTGGGTTGTGGCCCAATCCGCAACCTCGTTTTCCTCAAGCACCTTCGCACCGAGATCTTCGAATCTGTCAACGGCACGCTTGAACATCTCGGTACTATCGTTTTTCGGTTGCGGGGGAGCAACCACGATTGCGACAGGGAATTCAGGCGTTTGCTCCTTGACCGCCTGAAGCAGCCAGGATGTACTCCACACTTCCTTGTCGAGGTGCTTGTTTTCAGGGGCTTCAAACGAAATGCCGTGCGCGGCGAAATAGGGCTCGCCGTTCGCGACGGTGATATCGAACTGGTACGGCGACGCTTCACCCAGAAGTTTCGGAGTTTTGGTCTTGAGCAGCGCGACACCGACCGAGCCCCAAATTGACTCCAACTTGGCCCTGATTTGCTGGCGAGTTGCTTTGACGACGCTTGCCTTATCGCGGTATCCCCGAGTTTGCACTGTCCGCTCGAACAAGTATCGTTGCAGACCATCAATGAGTGCTTCGTCCGGGGCGAGCAGTGTGAATCGAGGCTGGGAGAACTGGATCGAACCTGTCCACTGATGTGATAGCCTGCGAACGGTCTTCTCATCCCAGTGTCGGGACTCGTGCTTCAAGTCTTTGAGGAATTGAATATCTCGATCGGCAAACTGTCGAACGCGAGCCCAATCGGTCAGAAAATGAGTTACGGCCTTGCCATCAGACAAGATGGAGACGCCGATGTTGATTCGTTCATTGGTCACGGTGTCTGGTACGTACTGGATCACGACAGTGTGTGGCATTGTAATTTCCCCCTAAATCGCCAAGTCGTCAGCACGAGACCTGAAATGTTCGGCAAGTGCGATTCTTTCGTCCATCATAATTTGCCAAGCGTCTTCAGGCGATGCCACAGCAAACGCGATTGCCTCGTCCATTAAGTGTACCAAACATTTTGCCGCTTCCGTGAGTTCCTCTACCGCCAAGCCGCATCCGATGGCAATCACGGGATCTGGGACAGCAGCCGGCGTCGCTCTCAGCGTTTCAATCGTCCAGCAAGGTCCAGAATGAAAAAAATGGCCATGATCGAATGACCAGACGATATTCGTCGAATCTTCGTAGAAAAATTGATGGTCCCCATCGACGCCCGCAAGGCCATACATGATGGACAACAACGCAAATCGACTCCTGTTTTCCGGAACGTTTTGGAACTGAATCCCCTGTCGAATTTTGGAAACATTTTTCAAGTAACGGGATCCATGCGCAATTCCTGCCGGTATTTTTGCCATTTCAGGTTCGCCTTCAATCAATTCCTGCGGAATCTCTACGAGTCGAACAACCGGTGCCGGAGCCCCGATTGTCATCGCGATGTGTCCCATGATTTGATCACTGCAAAGTACCCTGAACAGTTCTGGCTGAGTTGCGCTTTTCACTACGTAGTCATGCCCATCATGGCACCCGAGCAGAACGGGCATCGTGTAACTCGTGAAATTGCTGCGGTAGGTGTGTGCTTGCGTAACAAACTCGCGAGGCGCCATCCCGATCAAAGTCTTCCATTCTTCCCGTGAAACCATGTGGTCATTCCATGAAAGCTGTGTGATCGATTTAATGCAATCGAGCAAGGCTGCCGCAAAAAAAGAAAAGGAGCCGCAACTCATTTGTGCTCTTTCCAGCGCCATTCGGCCCGGCGAACATCCGCAGTCGGGGTGTCGAAGTCTTCACTGGAATTTGATCTTCAGACCGGGCTGTGTGGGGATGGGCGGAGCAATTTTTTTAACCAGTTCCCGTCGCCCGTCCGGAAAGACTTCGTAAATCGCCCCGTTTTTAGACACCAAGACACTCAACCCCGCCTGAATTGCCTGATCATAGGCTTTCGCAAACGCCATCCCGGACGCAGCGGCGAAATCCCTTTCCAATTGCTCAATTTGCCGTTCGTCGGGAGCGGGTGTGCTGTTTGGCATTTCATTCCTCTCGTGTCGTAATCGTCGGACGACAAACATCATAGCAATCAAGGACGACCTGTGAGAAGTTCAAGCATAATCCCCTGCTTGAGCAAGCGGGCCTTGATCCCGTTTCTATCCCCTTCAGATCGCGCCATCCTCGACATCATTCCGCTCAAAATCAAACGAGATCCAAACCCAAGATTCAGACGATTTGAGCAAATTGGCAGCACGATTTCAGTCAAGCTCAGTGTCCCCTTGGTTTCCGTGTCAAATAGTTCCAGGTGGCGGTCCGAACAGTCGTGGCAGTCCCATTGATGTCGACCGTCTGACTCGGACCAAGTTCCTGCGTCGTCCCAAGCATTATGTGGGTTTATCCCCTTTTCTTGGATAGCGTAATCATCGAAAATCCAATCCCGGGAATTTCCGCAATTACGTAAATAAAAGACGATTCCTTCCGGCAATCGGCGAACTGTTCTTGGCATGCCAACGCACATCCCAAGAAAACGTCTTTTTTCAACCATTATTTGGACGCATCCCCTTTTCTTTTACTCCTAACGTGAGATTAATAAAACACTCTCTCAATAACGAATATGCTGCTTCTGTCAGGGAGCTCATCTGAAATCGATATCTCATTTGCAGACGCTGCATACTCTATTAAATTTTTTAGTCCAGTCCGATTCTTCGTTAGTCGTGTTGAATGTATCCAAATGACTCCATAGCACTGTCCTCGGTCATTAAATAAATACACATCTACATTTTCGCCCGTCGCGAGATGATTGCCATCATGCGGTGACGTGTTTTCACGAACAATTGACAAGAATTGCACAGTCGACTGGGGATCCATTGAAAACCGTTGTACAGGATGTCGCGTCATACGCACATTGACTGTAATAGTAGCCGCAGACGCGCAAAGCCAATCGAAAAGCACCATTGGGACGAGATAACACCCTGCAATGAAAGCGCATATAAACAGCCCGACGAACACATACCAGTAACGGGCCATACCTCGTATGCGACAAAATGATCTCACGAGAAGCTCCTGTCATCCATATCCCGCATGTTTAAGAGTTACTGTTTTACCCGCTTTCCGGACGGAGTGGGAGCCCCCGGTACATCACAGAGGCCTAGGGGACACTAAAATAATTTTGGTTTGCTGAGTCAGTAACGTTAATGACAGCGGAGCGGGAGGGGGCAAAAGCATCTCAAAGGGCGAGAAATCACACGATTTTCGTACTCTTGCTGCCGGAAAAACACAAGAGAACGCGATCAAGTCGCCACGAGGCCGACGAGAACTCTTGACTCGTTGATTTGTGACCACCGAGGGGATCTTCAATTTGCCTCCGTCCAGTTTTCTCGAATCGTTGCTACTCAGAAGTAGGTAACAACTCGCGGATCCGGGGACGCATGCGATGAGGAAACCCGGAAATTCGACTGCGTGTCGCACGGATCGTCTGGGGATGACCGGC
>CAMBQP010000129.1 GCA_945869955.1 Schlesneria paludicola DSM 18645 | reverse complement strand
ATTTTCATCGTAGAGGTGATGAAACCTGCTCACATCAAAACTCATGCAAGCAGTGTTTCGCGAAATCTTTGGAAATTTTTGGACCATATTGATTCCAGTTTGACAGCAGGTAAAACTGCCGTCGATGCGGATCTATAAGGACAAAAAATTGGCGTGTTGGATGGGAGTGAGTTTTCCTCTGTAAGAGTTCTGGAGCCCGTATCCCCGAATCGAGATACGGTGGTGTCCCTTTTTGTTCTGTTTCGATTCGTGTTTAAGGAAGAAATGCATGTCGAAGAAGTCGTTCCGTAAAGCGTTTACACTGATCGAACTGCTGGTGGTGATTGCCATCATTGCCGTTTTGATCGCTCTGCTGCTGCCTGCCGTTCAGCAAGCACGTGAAGCCGCTCGCCGCACACAGTGCAAAAACAATATGAAGCAGATGGGCCTGGCTGCTCATAACTACGAATCGTCGTTCTCGCGATTCCCCACCGCAGGCGAAGGTTACAATACCGGATTAGTGAACTCGAAATACATCTTTCCAGTTTCATTCTTCACCGCAGCGCTCCCTTACATTGACCAGGCGAATGTTTACAACTCCATGAACATGTCTGCTCACTATTCCAGTGTGCTCAATCGGAACGCTGCGGGCAAACCCCTTGCTGCCACAAAAATCACTTCGTTCTTGTGCCCCAGCAATGCCGTCAATGCCGCTGACACCATTGGCTACGGGTTAACCGATTACATGCCAATCGCCTACGTCGACCTCGCTCCGACCGGCGGAACCGCCACTCAGCCGATCGCGGGCCTCCGCGATCCATCAACCGCCGCAGGAATGGGCTCAGCCAGGGATAGTGCTTTTGGTCTGTTCTGTAACAAGATGGCTGACATCACCGACGGTACCAGCAACACGGTCTGTATTTTTGAAGACGCTGGCCGCACCAGCATTCAGGTCACTGGTGGACGCTATTCACAATCCCAACTGATTGGTGGAGCACCCACATGGGACCCGACTCACATGTGCGGCGACGGAACGAAGACCTGCCCAAATCGCTGGGCTGATGGTGACACCGGCAACGGCGTTTCCGGTCCTCCTAACGCCCTCACCGCACCAATCGGGATCATCAACCAGAACAGCACCCCCAATGGTGGACCCGCTGGCTGCCCATGGACGGTCAACAACTGTGGTCCAAACGATGAACCCTTTAGTCTTCACACTGGTGGTTGTCACGCACTGCTGGCGGACGGTTCGGTCCGTTTCATCTCGCAAAACATTGACACCGACACCATTCGCAAACTCTCGGACCGCGCTGATGGCGGGACCATCGGCGAATTCTAAGCGATGATTTCAAGCCGCGCTTGATGTCTCAATAAACACCCTCTGCGGTCAAACCCGCAGAGGGTGTTTTTTTTGCCAAGCAACCCTGGAACCCGATCCTCGTTTTGTTTGTCAAATGAGCGATGGGAAGACTAACAGCCGACCCGATTTCACCGTCCCGGTTTCTTTACCGTCCTGACTTCTTAGCGTCTCTGCGACTTGGCGTCTTTGCGTTCAATTTTCCGATCATTTCCTACAAGCTGACGGCGTGTCCGGGGCAGGAGTGAAGACCGCGAGAAACAGGGCCACAGTCCATGAACGACGAGAAACACCGAGCGGAACTTCCCATACCCTTCGACGATTTCAAGTCCCTTTTCCGACGATCAAATCGCCAAACGTTCACAATCACTTGGCGGGCGCGAGTCACGATCCATTGTGAAAACACCCGATTCGCCCGTCGGGTGCATGATGTCGTTATCCAACGATTTGCGTTTCAGGGTCGCTTCAGCTTCGCATGGCCATGCACCGAAATCACTTCGGCACGAAACGTGTCCAAGTTGGCAGCTGGCGATTCCCCCTCGTAGGTGACGACTGCATGATAGTGTTTTGCAAGGGCGTACGAGATAACCATCGCACACGCACATTCTACCATGTCGCCGCCCCAACGGAACACGAGGCAACAGTCGCGATCAGAAACCAAGTCTCCAAATTGTTCGAGCAATTCGGGCGAATCATCAAAATCCATTTCCACGCCAGACTCGACGCCGCAAATCAAACACGGGACAAATCCCATGCTCGTACTGAGGTCCGTTTCCGGGTCAATTGTCAGCGCAAATGCAGGATCGCTGTCGATGGCGGATTGCAACGACTCGGTCGAGGGCAGATCGGATCGCCGTAGGAATGCATACTGTTCATTAGCCATGATGTTCAGCCCTGTCAGTGAGATAACAAGAAATTCCATACAAACGGCGACTAAGACTGCGGTTACGGTCGATTTACACGGCAGAACCAGGACGGCATTCAAGCCGGATCACTGAGATTGACTACAGCAATGGCAGCAGATCCAGTTGCTGACGGGCATCGGCATCGTCCGGATCGATTTCGAGTGCCTCGAGAAACTGCTTTCGTGCCTCGTCTTTCAAATCTAACTTGATATACAGCAATCCCAAATTGATATGAGCATTGAGGTCTTGGGGTTGCAGCGCAACTGCTTTTTCCAAATGGACACGAGCCTCTTTCAATCGTTTCAGCTCTGACAGGGTTAATCCGAGATTCGTTTGCGTATTCGGGTCATCGGGGGCGTTCAGCTCGGCCAGTTTAAACTCGGTCAACGCCGCCCTGAATTCCCCATTTCTGGCCAGCATCAGCCCCAGTTGATTTAACATCTTCACATCCTCGGGGCATCGACGTGTGTAGCGTTCGAGATAGAGACGTGCCTGAATCCCCTTCTTTTGCTGTTGCAATAACAACAATAAATTGCGCATCGCGAATTCACTTCCGGGATTCAGTTCCAGGCATTGTTCATAGTAATTGACCGCATCCAGCCATTCCTTTCTTTGCTGGTGAATCCACCCTAAATTTTCCAAGGGACTGGGCAATGAGGGATTCCATTTCACAACAGACTGAAACTGATCAATCGCCTCGTCAAATTTTTCCTGTTGAAGATAGATCGACCCCAACTGCCGGTGTGCTTCCCAATTCGAGGGCGAAACAGCCAAAGCCCGTTTCCAGAGCGTTTCGGTATCTTTCCAAAAACCGATTTGGTGAACCGTCCCCCAACTCAGCCCAATCACCGCCAAGACCAGACAAACGACTCCTACGCCGGATCCAGCAGAAAAACGGCGCAGTCGGCTTTCCGCGTACCAGACGATCGCAATCAACAGCCCGATTTGGGGAATATAACTATAACGATCAGCATACGCCTGAGTCCCTACCTGAACCAGGCCGATGACAGGCAGCAACGTCAGCAGAAACCAGGACCAGCCAAAAATCAGATACGAACGTCGTTGAATCATGGCGACCGCAATCCCCGAAAGCGCCAAGAGGACCGCGATGGAACCAGCGACTGCAGGCCAATCCAAGCGACGCATCGGGTGCGAGTACATCGCACACAACCCTGTCGGAACGAAGGTCTTGATCAGGTACCAGACGTAACCATTCAGCGCATTACCAACGCGAAAGTTCAAGGGAATTCGATCAAATGAAGTAAAAGCCGTTGTCTGACCGGAACCTTGCGCCCGAATCGTCACGTAACTGATCGCCACCGCCAGAATTAATAACGGGAATTTCTCGATAATCTTTCGCAAATCGGTGTAGGGCGAAGGCTCTTCCAAGTCATTCGGATGAAATCTGACCGCACTCCACTCCCTGCCGGGAAATAAATCCAACAACCACAAGAGGATGGGGGCGGTCACCAGCATCGATTTTGACAGCAACCCCAGGATGAATGCGATCAGAACCGGAATAAATCGCCACAAGTTCGGCTTGAGTCCATAATTGTCATACGCGATGAGCATCAACAGGAAGAAGAAGGTGCTCAAGACATCCTTCCGCTCAGAAACCCATGCGACGGATTCGACATGCAACGGATGAACCGCGAATAAAGCGGCGACCGCCAGGCTGCGCCAGAACGCACCTGTCATCCGAGTCAACCAAAAGTACAACAGAGCCGCGTTCAACGCATGCAGCACCACATTGACCGCGTGAAATGCCGCTGGGCGGACCCCGAAGCAGGTCGAGTCAACCAGGTAGGATAACCAAGTGAGGGGAATCCAGTTCCCCGAATCGAATGTGGTGAAGGCATACACCACGCTGTTCCAACAGAGTCCCGCTTTCACATTCGGATTTCGAGATACGTAAACATTGTCATCGTATTCGATGAAACCCAATTCGAGTGCAGGCAAATAGGCCGCAATCGATAACAGAAGCAGAATCGCGATTCCAGATACCTGCCTAGACCGACCCATTGAAACCTCGATCATTGAAACCAGAATTGCCATGGTTGCTAATCAACAACGATGACGCAAAAGACAACACTCTACCACAATCGACCGAAATATCTACCTTGAGATCCGGGGAAACCCGCAATAGACAGGCAAAATTGTTTCCAAGACTTGAAAAAATTCAATTCTTTTTTTCGGGATAAAACGTTTGAGCCTACATCCGGCCCGCGTCGTTCAATAAACCGATGTACATCAATGCGATCCGGAAAATAAAGAAAACAATGAGCGTGGCAACCATCGCCCAGATTCCCCACGCCAGCACAGCGGTCAGCGCCGAGAGACTGCGATGTGCCTGCTCTTCCAACTGGGGACTCAGTCGTTCCAATGTCTCTGGAACTGTCCCGGTCGTTTCGCCGACGCGGACGAGTTCCAGGTATTCCTGCGGAAAAAGTCCCGTCTCTGATAAGGCGAAAGAAAGATCTTCCCCAGCCGAAATCATGGCGGTGACTTGCGGAATTGTCGCCGCGAAAGCTCCGTTTCCCGTCGCTTTCAGACTCGACTGCAGGCTGGGATTGATCGACATTCCGGATTGTTGAGTCAACGCAAACGCCCAGGAAAACCGCGACATGGCAAAGGATCTGAAACAACCGCCCACCACGGGGATGCGCAATAAGGCCGAGTGCACAAATTGTCGTCCCTTGAGTCCTTGCGCCAGAAAGAAATAGGCGAAGGTCCCCGTAACGGCCACACCGAAACAGCCCCCCAGCCAGGTCAAGGCCCCGACCGTGCCCGTCAATCCTAAGCCAACTACATCAAAGGGTTTATCGCCACTCCCCGATGCAATCATCCCCAGAATCCAAATCAAAAACGCGATAATCAGGATGGCCGCAACTAACTGGACCACCGGAAAAGCAATCGCGCTGAGAAATGATCGGCGGAGTCGAACCAGATTATCGTAATGATCGGCCAGTCCTTTCAGAACTTCCGGCAGTGATCCGGTCTGATCTGCAACATGCACCATCTCAATCATTAACTCAGGAAACGCCTCGTCCTGATGACTCATCGCCTCCGAAACTTCAATCCCTTTTCGCAATTCGTCGACAATCTGCGCCGTAATTTTTTGCAATGAGACCGACTGCGATTTCCCACCGGCCACCTGAAAAGCCTTGAGAATATTCACCCCCGAACCGAGCATGGTCGACAGCGACCGACAGAACGTGGCCAGCGTCGCGAGGGGGAGAGGAGAAGAAGACATGAACTGAAACCTTATTTTTCGGATCAGAAGTCGTTAACGCAGCCTCATTCGAACCGGATGCTCAGACTGAGTTTAACAGATGTCGAAGGAGTTTACTGTGTCGAGAGAACTGTTTGACCCCCCACCGCCGCAGAATACCACCGCAGCAAAAGCGTAGCGCCGCACAACCGCGATCAAGTTGGCTGTGCGGGAAGAGTGGACCTGTCGGTTTAAAGAATGGGCGAAAACATCCGACAGAAGCTTTCCTGCAATCGATCCCAGATCGATCGCTGAAACCAAGCTGCCGCCTCGATCTGCCGCGCATCAGACAAATCTTCTTGAAATTGATGTTCCAGTTGTTCGGCAAGACTGCGGTCATACAGCACCGCACCGACTTCAAAGTTCAGAAACAGGCTGCGTGCATCAAAATTGGGGGTTCCCACCAGCGACCAGCAACCGTCGATCGATAGGGTTTTCGAGTGCAACTGCCCCGCCTGATACTCGTAAATCTCGACTCCCGCCTCAATCAGGGAGTCATAATAAGAACGGGCTGCAAGCAGCGTTGTCCAGTAGGTTTTGGGGCCTGAGATCAACACGCGGGTTTTCACCCCGCGCTGTGCCGCACATTCCAATGCAGAAACCAGAGACGGCGGCGGAACAAAGTACGAGGTGGCCAAACTGATGCGATATTGCGCTGTATTGATCGCTGCAAACATTAACCCGTGAAACGCGTCATTTTCTTCATCAGGACCACTGGCAACAATCTGGGCATAAACACTCCCGATCTGGTTCGGTTGGGGGTAGAAGGCCGCTCCGGTTAACTCTTCGGCAGTCGCGTACTTCCAATCAATGGCAAAGACTTCCTGCAACTGCAATACCGTCGGGCCATGCAGCCGCAAATGCGTATCGCGCCAGCGACCAAAATAAGGGTTGAGACCCAAGTATTCATCCCCAACATTCATCCCACCCGTGAATCCGACCTGCCCATCAACAATGACAATTTTTCGATGACTGCGCAAATTGATCGACCAGCGTTCCCGTAGCGATTGACCGGGAACAAACGAGGCCACCTGGACCCCGGCATCCCGCATCGGCTGGAGAAACCGATGGGTCAATCGGCCCGATCCGATTCCATCATAGAGAAAGCGAACTTGAATTCCCTGCCGGGCTTTGTCGATTAATAAATCGCGTAACTGCGTTCCCAATTTGTCCGGCTGCCAGATGTAGTATTCCAGGTGAATTGTCGAGTGGGCTACCAAAATCGCCGCTGCAATCTCATCAAACGTTCGTTGCGCATTGATCAGCAGCTGGACACGGTTTCCCACCGTCGCCCGCGTTCCTGAAATTCGCTCGGCTAAACGCTTTAATTGACGCTGCGTTTCATCCAGATGATCATGGTCCAGATGATGCTGCCGCGCGAGCTCTGGAAGGGCCCGACTGAGATTTTTTGTGGCAGCCTGCTTGTTTCTCAGCCGTCGATCAACTCGATTGATGCCAAATACCACAAATAACAATGCCCCAATGATCGGCATCATCACGATCGCCATCAGCCAGGCCACCGTCGAGACAGGTTGCTTTTTTTTCGTGAGCAGCACGACCGGCAACAACGCGAAGGTGAGCCCGTAGCCGAAGATCGAAAAGAGTGTGAGGACTGTTTGCATTCCAATATTGTAATCCAAACACGATTTCGGTACACGATGAAAGCCGCCCAGCTGAGCGCCGAGATTGCCCCCTTAACCAGGATTCGTCCTCGTCCGTCCCGAATCCCGTGTCAAAACCGCCAGACGCTGTTGAATTTCCCGAGTTAAATCTCCCGGCACAAATTTCCACCGCCAGTTGTTCGAATCGATACCACTGGTTCCAGGAGTATTCATCCGCGCGTCAGATCCCAGCGACAAGAGATCTTGCAGAGGAACGATCGCAAGCCCTGATCCCGACCGCCAGGCAAGCTCGATAAATTCCCAGGCAATGTTCGACTCGTCGCACCGCGTATACCGCCTCAGACGCTCTAACTGGTCGGGATGAGGCAAGATCTGCGAGCAGAACCAGCCCCGTGTCGTATTATTGTCGTGTGTCCCCGTATAGACGACCGAATTCGCCTCGAACGCCTCGGGACGGTGGTTATCCCAAGGCTCTCCGGGGAGCATGAATTGCAAGACTTTCATCCCCGGCAATTGAAACTCTTGACGAAGTGCATGCACTTCGTCAGTGATCATCCCCAAATCTTCTGCGATGAGGGGCACAGTCAGCGAACGTTCCGCTCCCTCGGCCGCTGCGGTCCGGGCCTGGCAGAGTGCCTGCAACAGTTTTCCTCGCGGACCGGGAACCCATTTGCCATGAATCGCCGTCAGTTCCCCCGCAGGAACAGACCAATAGGATTCAAAACCCCGAAAATGATCCAGTCGCACCAGATCCACAAATTGCAGCGCCGCTTCCAGACGGTGAATCCACCAGCGAAAACCATCACGCTCCATCGCCCCCCAGTCGTAAAGCGGATTGTTCCACAACTGCCCTGTGGCGGAAAAGTAGTCTGGCGGAACCCCAGCCACCTGAGTCGGGTCTCCTTGTTCATCGAGTTGAAATAGCGGTCGGTTCGCCCAGACATCCACACTGTTATTCGAAACGTAAATCGGAATGTCACCAATCAGGCGGATTTGTCGCTGGCGCGCAGAGTTTCTCAGCTGTTGCCACTGGCGGACAAAGAAAAATTGCAATATCACTTCCGCAATGAATCCTTCCGACAATTCTGGCGGGAGGGAACTTTGAGGCGTCACCAGATTGAAAGTCCATTGCTGCCAGGGCAAATTGTGATTGACTCCCCGCAACGCCATGAATTTCGCGTGACTTTCAACCCAGTTCGCATGAACCTCGCAGAACGTCATGAACTCGACTTGCAGTGGATGACTCGACGGCAGCGAACGCAGCGTTGAAATGGCGATCGCCAGCAACTCGGTCTTTTTCGCGAGGACTCGGGAAAAATCAACGCGAGTGGCGAATTCAAGGTCACCCAGTGCCGCGCGATCCAGGTCGGATTGGGTCACTAATCCGTCAGCAGCCAGCAAATCCGGGCTGATCAACAACGGATTCCCGGCAAATGATGAAGGGGATTGATAGGGTGAGTCACCCGTATCCGTTGGACAGATGGGCAACATCTGCCAGTAGCTCTGCCCGGCACCCGCCAGCCAGTCCACGAATTCCAAGGCACTCGGACCAAGATCGCCAATTCCATAGCGAGTCGGAATCGACGTGGGGTGCAGCAGGACGCCGCTTGCTCGTTCAGTTAGCATTTTTGGTCATCCGCGACGAGATTTGTTTGGTCATTTTTGGCCTTCCGTGTCACTGCGTCATCCTCAGATTCGCCCCGACAAATCGACTTCCGCAAGCGGAGGCCAGGCGTTTAACTCTGGAAACGTTGAACTTTTCAGCACCACGAGATTCTCATCGATGCAAACAGTGGGCCAAAACCCCTGGTGACAAACACGCGGGTGACGTGAATCACTCGGCAACCACTTCCAGTTCGCTCAGCAATCGCCGGAGTTTCTGGATCCCGCCCGGCGAAACGCCAGATCCTGACGCATCCAGACGACGCAGTGTATGAGATTCTTGAAAGGTTTTGCCGATCATATCCAGACCAACATCGGTCACTTTCGTATTTATCAGCCGGAGTTCGGCGACATGAGGAAAGAATTTCAGTCGAGACAGAATCCGCTTCAGATCGACATCCAGGCACCGAATCCCTTCCAGGTCAACGATTATCCCCCCATCGTCCTGTTGAGTCACCGTCCCCCCCAACTTCTGGACCTCGGCCACCGCAGCACCTCGTTGAACTTTGGGATACTGATCGTTCAGTGCTGCCGCGGCGGCGATCGTCGCCAGCGCCCAGATGATCCCCCGCCGATGCGTATTCGTATCGGATTTCAGAATGAGCAGCAGACTTAACGTGGAGGCCGCCGCAATCAGAGCCAGCCAGACCGCGTCCATCTGGACCCAGCCACGGACCAGTCGGGTTCCCAGCAAGGCCATCATCACACCTGCCAGCAGCGTGAGGTTCAGCACCGTCACCCAGCCCAGTCCCCCTGAAAACAGCTTCCTGCGACTTGTGGAAAGGGCGTCAGAGGATTTCGTGAATGTCACGGCAAATACGACGAGCACCCCAACAATTAACCCCTCATAGACGTCGGCCCCGGTCTTGATGATCTTGGCCACACCATCAATCACAACCCGTAAAAATAAAGCCCCCAGCAATGTTCCAGGAATCGTCCCCAATCCCCCCTGCAGACTGCACCCTCCAACGACCGAGGCGGCAATCGCATTCAGTTCATAACCCCGAGCCAATGTCTGTGGATCCGCCACACTGAGCTGACTGACATACAGAATCCCGGCAATGGCTGACAAAAAAGAGCTGATGCAATACGCCAGCCATTTCATCCGCTTCGTTTGAATGCCACTTAAAAGCGCCGCCTGCTCGTTACCACCCATCGCATACAAATGCCGTCCGGTCACGGTCTTGCTGAGGAGCAGCCAAAGCATCACCGCCACGACCGCCACGAGAATCGTCAAATTCCAGACCGTTCCGGAAATGGCCCCCGACAATTCCCGAAAGGATTTGTCGGCGATATTAATCTGGGTTCGGGCTCCCCCCAGCATGGCCTGTGTCACATTTTCCACGATCGCACGACTCAGGCTGCGAAGACCTACCAGCGTCCCCAGCGTCGCGACAAACGGAGGCAATCCCACTTCTGTAATCAACCAGGCATGGAGACTGCCAATTAAGAGACCGACGATTAAGGTCGCCGTGATCGCGGTGACAATGACGCCGGTACCGACCGGTAAGGACTGATTAACCGCATCAGGAGCGAGCAAAACCATGAAGGTGGCACAAATCGAACCGCTGAACGCGATGACCGAGCCGGCAGAGAGATCAATTCCGCCGGAAATAATCACCACCGCTGCACCGAAAGCGATTAAAGCCAGCATGGTTGTCTGACGCAAGAGGTCAATCAGACTGGCATCCCACTTGGCGACGTAATTGTGATGTTCGTCGAAAAGTGTCGTACAGCACAGCACGAAAAAAATGGCCGCAACCAACCCTAGCTGATGCCGATGAGCACTTCCGGTGGCCAAAACGTGACGCCACCCGATTGCGCCAGCGCACAACACCCCCATGACAACTAGCGTCACGATGACGGACCAGTCCATGAATTCAGCGCCTTACAGTCGTTCAAAATTCCGTTGTTCAACATCAAAACCACGAGCGACAGAATTCAAGATCCTGTCAAACCGTACTTGGTCAACCACAGGCGAAATTGATCGAGAGTCGTGAATTCGACACTCGAGAACTGACTGGCATTTAGCGGTGAATCGACTGAAGGGACTACCACTTTCAATCCTGTATCGAAAATGTCCCCGTCAGGTTGTCCGTGCTTGGGCAACATTTTCGCCAAAACGTCTTTCTGATCACGAACCAGGGCATCCAGCATTCGCACCCCTTCATAACCCATCGCGAAGGGATTCTGCACGACCATGGCGTCGATGCTCCCTTCGGCCATGGCAGAAATCGCCGTGGGCTCGGCGTCGAAGACAACGATTGTAAAGTCTTTACGTCGATTTGCTTCCTTGACCACGTCAACAATGGCGGGTGCATTGTAAGACCAGATCCCCACCAGAACGCTCAGCCCTGGGTGATTGCCGATTGCGTTACGCACATTATCACGAGCCTTGGTCTTGTCGGTTTCATCGGCCATCGTGTCCTTGGAAACAAACTTTTCGCCGGCTCCCTCGGCAAAACCACCGATCCGCTCAATCGCGTTCTGAGCCCCTTTAAGGCCCACGAACGTGACGTATTCACCCCCGGCGGGCTTGAGTGCCGCTGCACACTTCCCCAGAACTCTCCCACCGGTCAGATTATCGGTCCCAACAAATGCATAACGGGCATCACGGAAGAGTTCTCGATCCATATCCGAGTCGATGGTGAGGATCTTAATCCCCTTCTTCTGCATCGATCGCAATTCATCCGCAATGGCGACATTTTTTGCATCAATCGCGGAAACACCCACACCCGCAATGTCACTTTGCGTTCCATACTGCTGTAATTTGGCCAGTTGTCCCTGAGCGGTGCCGTCATTGACATCCAACTCGGCCTTTAAGCCGACATCCTTCAATTTCAGCTCACTGTTGGCCGCCAACAGCCCCTCGCGACAGGCGTCCCAAAAGGGAGAATCCCCATTTGTCAGAATAATCAGCCGCTTGAGCGGAGCAGCCTCGGTACCACCTCCCGCATCCATGGAACCCAGTGTTCTTTTTCGGCGGGCACCGCTGTCGTCGGTTTCCGGTGACAGCTTGGCCGAATTGGTTTTAGGAACCTTCGGTTCACATCCCATGCCAACGAACAGTAGCGTCAACAACAGACAACTCGAAAACTTCCTGCGCGATGAAATCATAGAAAATGCCCCTGCGATCAAGACCAAAACCAGCTCAGTGCGTGTCACAATACACGCCGCCCGAAGGAGAGGTCAAGCAGAGGCGCAGATTCAATTTCGACGCAAGTCACGGGGCGACGTTATCAAATCCCAAGCAACCTCAACCCAACTCAGAAGTGGCTGTTGCGGATGCGGGTCTGACAGAATCGAAGTCACGTTCCCCTTCCAACGCGATTCAGGCAGCGCGCCGCAGGGGTTGTGCTTTTTTTGGTATGTCAATCAGGGATTCGATGTTATGTGTGACTGGACCGGGTTCGTGCGTCACAGGGATTTCTCGAATTCCATCGAGCCCCAGCAGAAACAAATCTCGTAAAGACCGAATGATTTCGGCCACATTGATCTTTGATTGCCCTACGATGCGATCTTCAAAAACGATGGGGGTTTCGATGATTCGACAACCGTTGCGGGCACAGCGATACAGGATTTCTTCCTGAAACGCGTAGCCGCGCGAACGAACAAGACGAAAGTCCAGTTCTCGCAGCTTTTCGATGCGATAACAGCGGAAAGCACCGCTGCAATCCTTGGATTTCAAGCCCAGCAGGATATGCGAGTACCAGTTGATGGCCTGACTCATAAAATGCCGCAGCAGGCTCCAGCCTGTGATCCCACCTCCCGCCACATACCGCGAACCAATTCCGACATCCGCAACGTCCATACAACTGCTGATCGCCGGAAGATAACGAGGATGGTGGCTGAAATCGGCGTCCATATTCAATACGAAATCATAGTCCTGATCAATCGCCCACTGAAAGCCGGCAATCGTCGCGGCTCCTAACCCTTCCTTCGTCGTTCGCAGCAATAATTTGACGCGCGAATCGCGCGACATCAGTTGACGCACCACATCGGCTGTTCCGTCCGGTGAACTGTCATCGACCACCAGCACATCGGCGAACGGCAGCGCGCTGAGCACTTCGGGAACGAGTTTGGCGATATTTTCGCGTTCGTTATAGGTACAGAGGGTCACCACGAGACGAGGTGTAGGGGTGACAGTCAGCGGTGCGTGTAACATAGGAAGCTCCAGAAGTGACAACGATCCAAACATCATCGCTGAAGTCCGAAAACAGGTCCAGACCAACCGACAACAACTCGGCCTGAATCCCCCTGGCATGCGGGTTGCTTGTGCCGGGGAGTGCGCCGTACCATCATGCTGAGGCATCCTACGATCGATATCGATTCCTTGTTGCCAATTTTGGCTGGGGACGAATTTTGTCGCACGTTTCAGATCAATCGCTGATCGAGCAACTCCGCCGCGGAGACAGGAATGCGTTCGCGCTCGTGGTCGAACGCAATCAGCGATCCATCTATGGGTATCTTCGAGCCCGACTGCAGCAAGCGAGCGACGCCGATGATATGACTCAAGAAGTTTTTTTGCGGTTCTATCTGACGCAAGCTCGTTTCGATTCGACCGCCCTGATCCGGCCCTGGCTGCTGGGGATTGCCAGAAATTTGCTGCGAGAACACGTGCGTGATGTCAAGCGGAGGAAAGAGGTTGCCTGGACAGAACTCTGCCTTGATCTGGAATCAATCCTGCCCCCCGATGCCTTGTGGACGGATACCGATGACGTGATCCGGAAACTTCCCCTCTGCCTGGAAGGACTGGGGCCCAGTGCCCGACAGGCGATTGAACTGCATTATCGATCCCAGCGAAAGCTGGTGGAAATTGGTCGCGAGTTGCATCGCAGCGAAGGGGCTGTCAAGCTCTTGATGCATCGCGCCCGTCAAGCTTTGAAAAACTGTTTACAATTGCCAACGACGCGCGGCAGCCCAGGAAAGGGCTAATGACCATGAATGTGCCAGAATTTGTTCATTTGAATGATGTGAAAAAGTCCGAAAACGATTTTCATGCCGACATCTGGCTGCGGCGAGTGCAAATCAACGAACAGCAAACCGTCTCGTACCGAGGACCAGACGGACTAGACAACCAATTGAATTTAACGCGATATTTTCGAGAAGGGACCATGTTGAGGCTGGCGGGACAAGGGATTGAGGGTCGAGGACACCTCGTGTTGCAAGTCCGTTTAATTGATTTCTGAGGTTCCTCTTTCGATTCCGACACCGCAGACCTGCTGAAGGCCTGGAAATTTTGCTAACAACCACCAAATTCACCAAGGGTCAATCACTCAGGGGCAAATCCTGATCGCGGCTTCACGCAGGTCGCGTCCCTGCCAACCCCTGAACCGTTATTCAACCTGTATTCAACCTGAACCTTTATTCACCGAGTGCCGAATCTTTTCATGAGCGATCTCGAACTGATCGAACTGTTACAGCAAAAATCCGCCGGAGAATTGACTCCTGCGGAAATCGATGCGATCCGCGCACGCTGGACGCAGTCACCCGCATTGCGGCAAGCACTGGTCGAGCACCTGCATCTGGAAACCCAACTGATCGGGGGGCTGATCCCGGTCCAGCTGGATGTCGATGCCATCCTGCAGCGGGCAGCACAATATCAGAAAACTTCACGTTCCCCCGCGCCCTGGCCTTGGCTGATTACGTTCGTCTGCATGCTTGCTGCCGGGGGAGGGCTCTTCGTGTTTCTGACCTCGCCAGCCCCTCAGCCTGAAATCACCAAGAATGAAACAGCCCCTCCCGTCTTGATTGAGGTCTTCCCCGCAGATGCGCTGCAACCGAGCAATCAAGTCGAACCATCGGCAGATTCCGCATTGTTAGTCGCCATGGGTGAATCGCCCAACCCCGAACCGACGACCACACCCGTGCCGCGCCCCAATCCCACGATCGAGCCGATGCCAAAACCGGCGGTCGTGGAGGTTGCACCGAACGAACCCTGGTCTTCCACCCTTGCACGCGATGTCGCTCCCTGGGCCGCCGAGAGTCCCAAGCTCGCCACCGAATACAAGTCGGCTGGTCACGATGAATTTCCCGACGTCGAAGCCCGCAGATGGCTCTCACCTGTCGAGGGGCAGCCTTACCAGTGGTCCACCGATCCCATCGGGACACCGGCACGACGAATTGCAAAATTTCAGGGGCTGGCGAAGCTGCGCGCGCCATGGCCTGCTGATGCCGTGCTCAGAATTACCCCGCTCGAAGTCACCGATCTGACACTTTATTTCTGGCAGGGACCCACCGGGGTTGCGCTGCGGTTTTACACGCGACGTGAGCCACATCTCTGGGCCGCATTTGAAATCTCGCGAGAGAATTCTTCCCCGAAACCAGCCCGTTTCGGACTGCTGACCACCGATAGTGGAACCTATTTCCGCTCGACCCCCGGCATGCTTGATATTCGTCATCAAGAGGGGGAATTAG
The DNA here is from genome assembly GCA_945869955.1 of Schlesneria paludicola DSM 18645. Classification (GTDB taxonomy): domain Bacteria; phylum Planctomycetota; class Planctomycetia; order Planctomycetales; family Planctomycetaceae; genus Schlesneria; species Schlesneria paludicola_B. The sequence continues at coordinate 1,318 of CAMBQP010000129.1, read as the reverse complement.
TCCTGGCACGTGGGGGAATCGTACTCCTCACCGTTCCCTTTGTCGGGCTACCAACCGAGGTCTTTATGGAGGGGCAATTCCGCCTCCGCGGTCTCTCGATGCATCGCAGCGCCCCGTTTCCCTCGCGCCGCGAAGACGAACACCAGTTACTGGTCTCTGGGCCTGCTGCAGACCTGCCATGGGCCTTGTCGGCCGAGAGCCCCGCCAGTTTTGTGTCCAATCCCGATGGGTCGATCGCGGCAACCATGGACTCCACCGTCAAAACCGGGCTGCTTTGTCTCCCTTTTGGCTGGATGCAGGCAACCTCCCCATCCCCGTTGGCAACCGGAACGCCTGCAACCGGACTGTATGAAGTGATTGTCAATGTTGAGTCCGCCGATCCTGGAACCGGCATTTTTCTCGGCGATCGCGATGGCCGCCCGCTACAGCAACTCGCCTTTTTCCGTGACACCACCACTCAACAAACCACCTTTGGAATCCTCCGCCCTGGAGAAGTCCGTACCGAGGCGACCTACAACCCCAATGATTTCCCTCCCCCCTATTTGCCGAAATCCTGCTGGCTCAAGCTGACTGCGGGCTTGGGAACCCTTCACATTCAGACCAGTGCGGACGGACATCACTGGGGACACGTAATCGAATCACCGGGACGTGATCTGCCTGGCGCGGTCGGATCGATGGGGTTGTTCGGTTTACCGGGTCCTGCCCCCCGCACCATTCGCCTCCGAGAAGTTCAGGTACGGGAACTCACCGGGGTCACCTCCGTCGCCGACCGGCAGCTACGATCTCTGGTCCGCCCGTTCACCACCGAAGATTGGAAAGACCTCGCCGTATGGAATCAGCGGGTCCTCGACACGCGTCCCGGCGCAGTCGACCCCGACGCGTGGTTGACTGCGAATGCGGTCGTCGCACTGTCTCAAGGACCGCCGAAGGAACTGGGATCACGATTGCTTCGCCAACTGGTCACCAGTGGACTGCGATCGAAACTCCCTTTTAAACAAAAGCGACAACTGCTTGACGATGCCTGTGCGTTGACGGACTTGTTTGATGACGTTGCGGCAAAAACTTTGGGAATGGGATACGAAGACCTCGGCTGGCAATTGGCGGATGCGGGTGACGAACGAACTTTGGCAAAAATTCGGACCGCCTGGCTGGAATCTCCCATTTGGACCTCCAGCAAGATGCGCTACGTCTGGGAACGACTCCATTCCCAACAGATCCTCCAGGCCGTTTACCGCCGTGATTGGCCCGTGGCATGGCGTTTGGCGCAGTCCGCCAGCTATTGGAATCAGCTTCCCCACCCCGATCAGAAACCGACGGA
>CAMBQP010000128.1 GCA_945869955.1 Schlesneria paludicola DSM 18645 | reverse complement strand
CATCTGCGGCAACTGGGCTTGGCGATCGTGAATTATCATGATGCCTACAGCTCACTGCCCCTGTCAGATAGCTGGTCCGTCGGGAACGGGTGTCCGGGGGAGAGCCTGATTTCGAGGTTGTTTCCGTATTTGGGAATCAATAACTTGTGCGATCTGATGCGATCAGATGTCACGACACTTCCCCTGTTGATTTGCCCAGCGGACGGCGAGGGGCAGGCAACTCCTTGTTTGCTCAGCTATGTCGTGAATCATAGTCCAGGACGCGGGTCAGGCTCGCTCGCCCACGCACCATTCGAATACTTCGACGTGACAACGATGTCCGATATTACTGATGGGCTGAGCAATACGGCTGCGTTTTCGGAAGGGATTGGAACGCGTGGTTTTGGTAGTCCCACTGCGGCATCGGCAACCCCGCTACGGTATCCCTGGATGGTGGTTGTGGACTCCCTTTCCGAGGAGACGCTCCTTCACCCCCAATGGCCAGCATCGCTTGCGGAGCGCGCGGCGCAAACAGAACACTCAATCGATGACTGTAATCATGGGCCACGAACGTTCCTCTCCATGGGAGATGTCGCAGAAGTCGCCAGATGGCGAAATGGCCCGTTTAGCACAGGAACAAGGACGTACTCGCATTGGCTTCCACCGAACTCCGCTTCCTGTTTCCCTAGCGGAGTTCCGGACAACGATGCCAACGCTTTCCTCCATAACTCCCGTCGCTGCGCCAGCGATCACTTGGGGGGTGTCAACGTCGTTTTTTTTGATGGGCGAGTGCAGTTCATCAACGATCGAATCGACCGGGTCCCCTGGAGAGCATGGGGGACACGGGATGGTAACGAGCCCGCAGGAGATCTCCCGTGATCAAGAACTACTGCTTCCTGTTCGTATTTTCCCTCTGCGGATTGTCCTTTTGCGGATACGGTTGTTTTCATGGAATATCGGTTCCTCCCGTGGTTGAACGTTTGGCGGAGCAACAGCCGCTTGAAGAGGACAAGTTTCAGATCCGAAATTGTCAAGTCAACGGCGACACTGCGAATACCGTATCGCCAATTCGGATTTCGCCTTCACAAACGCTGTTGCTGGAAGGTCAAATTGCGTCTGGAAAATGGGACATGAATCGAATTATTCAAACCTGGCGTACGGATCGGGAAGGTGGTGGATACAGTATGACGGGACCGTCGAGACCACCCAAACCGATCGAATTGTTGCTTCGCTTACACGGGGACGATGTTCGCAAAGATAGTGGCGTCATCGACGGACGATACGTCGAATCGCGGAAAGCATCGAAAACCTCAACACAATTGGAATTCCGTGTTTCCGTCGAGGCGCCGGCCCGGCCTGGAAAATACGTCATCGACATCACCGCATTCGACTTAATGTTGCCGAATCTGATGATCAGCGATGATCCCGACGACCTTGGCGGAACCGCCATCTGGCGGCGGGAATTAGTGGTTGAATAGCTTTCGAGATTGTAAATTCAAGTAAATTAATACGATCAAGCTAATCATCGGATAGAATGCCAGTACCGCAAGTATTACAATCCAGATTTTTGAATACCCTAACGTAGTCGTAATGCGAATTGTGCCAATCACACTCGCAATAAACAGCCCCAGGATGAGCAGCGTCATACTGGAAACCATCGTGAATGCACTCAAATACTGCCACCACACACTTTGGTTTCGAAGCAGTTTGGCAACGAATTCCTCTCTGAAAAACTTCTGAAACAGCGAGAAACAGAGCATAAGGATACACTTGTTCATCCAAGTTGCTTAAAGGGGATTTTCATCGAGATCGGTGCCGGGCGGATTAACGCTCGGTTGGTTCAATGAGGGGCGATTGATCGCCAGAAATTGGATCGGGAGCGACGTTGATCCGGTCTGTACGAGGTCGGCGAGAGCCTCACCCACCACCGGACAGAACTTGAATCCATGACCAGAGAAGCCCGCCGCAATCGCAACGTTGCTCCATTCAGGGTGCCGATCAATCACAAAGTGCTGATCAGGAGTCATTGTATACAGACAGACCGAATGGCGCGCCACCTCGGTTTGTACCGAGGGAAGATGAGATCTCAAAAATCCCTGCAGCCGATCCAGATCGCGTGGATGACAATCGCGATCGACTGTCAGTGGGTCAGCAACCACCTCACCACCCGAATGTTCCGCCACCTTGACGGTCTTGGTATCGAAGCTGGGAAATCCGTAGAACGTTCCGTGTGGGAATTCAAAAAAATAAGTCGGACAGCCCTGTTGTTCCTGCAACTGTTCCGACGGACACGGAAACCAGCCCACAAATTTGCGCACCACCTGCAGCGGCAAACCGAGTCCCCTCAGGCAAGCCTGCGACCAGGGACCAGCCGTGATGACCAATGACCTGGCACGATACGTGGACGTTGCGGTACGAACTTGCACGCGGGTTCCGTTCGAAGACCAGTCGAGAACCGGTTCGCCTCCCCGTATGGTCGCTCCCAGTTTGACAGCCAGATCGAGATTCGCCCGCACACAATCATCGACCAGCAATGTCCCCGCCCCCGGTTCCAGCACGACATCATGATCGTCGGGGAATACAAAGCCGGGAAATCGGCGCCGGGCCTCGGCCGAGGTCAAATTTTCGATCGGAATCCCATGCTGACGCGCCGAGAGGCGGGCACCTTGAATCGTTTCACCAGCGGGTGAGCCTGAAAGGACCAGGCCTGTCGGCAGAAACAGCTTCCGCCCGGTCGCTTGTTCCAGCAGGTCCCACTGCTGATAAGTGCGGTGCAAGAGCGGCACATAATCAGGGTGTTCAAAGTAGGCTTTGCGAATTATACGCGATTCGCCGTGCGAGCTACCTCGATCATGAGCAAGCGAAAACTGTTCAAGACCAAGGACCCTGGCACCGCGTCGAGTCAGTTCGGTACAGGTCGCGGCCCCCATCCCGCCGACCCCCAGCACAATCACTTCAAACTCGGTTGCACCATCACGAAAAGCATCCATGTCATCTCCGCTCGTTTTCAGGATACAAGCATTTCGTTTCGATTCAGAGAGTTAATAACTCAAAACGTGTGTCCCCGTCGTTTTTCGGCTCATCGAACTGTCCGCCAAGTGATCTGTGTAACAAGTGATCCGATGAATCTGCGCTATTTCAATGGCAGCACAATGCAAGAGAGCGATCCCGGCTTGTGATAAACTTGTTCGGTCGCAATCGCCGTATGCTCGCTGAAAATCCCTGCCGCCGTATTGGGATTGCGGTCGTACAGGGGGAAATCGGCGCCGCTCATGTCGACCCGCAACTGGTGGCTTTTCGCGATCGTCGCCGCCACGGGACCGAGATCGATGGTGATTTCGTAAACCTGACCTGGCTGCATCAATTTGGGATTGAGCAACGAGTCGCGATAGCGTCCGCGCAAGATCCCGCGAGCGATGTTTTGCGCAAAGCCATTCGGATGAACATCAATCAACTTGACGGCCCAGTCGGCATCGACGGTATCGGTACTGACGTAAAGCTTCGCGACAACGTTTCCGGCGAACGTGATCGGCTCGGTCATCGGTTCGCTGGTGTAAACCAGCATGTCTTCGCGGTCTTCAAGGGGACGATTGTCGACAGGCCCCCACACCGCCCCCTTCAGCGGGCGGGCTGCGGTGATCGGATTCGAGGGGGTTGGCTTTGAGGGATCGGCTCGGAAAGAATCGGCAGGCTGCTCTTTCGTGGGGGCTTCACGAGTCAAACGGCCGTTCCCTTGACGAGTATTGGCATGGCCATCGGATTGCAAGTAGAACGAGGTATCTTTGAACCCTTCCGGTGGCCACGTTCCGGCATCGCGCCAAACGTTATCTCCCATCGAAAAGTATCGCACGGGAGAAAACGGCCGGGCCTTCGCCACAGCATCTTGTTTGAGATGCCGATCGAACCAGTCCAGTTGAATTACCGACAGGTCGAGAGCCGCCTCGGGACCAAAATCGACATCGACCACTTGCGATTTGCCGATGGTCCCATGATCCCACGGCCCCAGTACCAGTCGTTGCTGCTGACGTGTGTGCGGATCGCGGGCGTGACGCTGCATCACCACAAAGTTGTCGACCGATTCGCGCGAGAAAAAGTCGTAGTAACCGACCACATGCAGTGCCGGAAGTTGCAGTTCCGGTAGCTTCGACGTGAGATCAAGTCGCGTCCAAAAACCGTTCGGCTCGGGATGGGTCAGAAAGGCATCCAGCCACGGCATTGGCCAACCGATCGCCTCGTCAACATCGCTGAGCGGAAGCCGCATCAACGCCTCGTTCATTTCGTTCGGAATCGCTCCTTCAGGCTTGGGGGAATTGCCTGCGATCCAGGTCGAGATGAGCGCCAGTCGTACCGAGCCGCCGAGGTATAAATTGCGATAAAAGCTACTCCAAGTCGCTTGCGGCGCGATCACCACGAGCCCCTGGGGATGCTCAACCGCCGCCTGCCACTGAACGGCTCCCACATACGACCCACCCACCATGCCGACGCGCCCATTGCACCACGTTTGGCGTGTGAGCCACTCGATCGTATCGTAGCCATCCTGCCCTTCGTTGTTATACGGCGCCAGGACACCTGCCGAAGCGCGAGTCCCACGACAATCCTGTGCCACGAAGACATAGCCCGCTTTGACCCAGTATTCACCCAGTCCCTTTTGACTTGTGCGATCGTAGGGTGTCCGCATCAGGACCACCGGAGCTTGCGTTAACGTATCGTCACGATAGACATCCGTAACGAGTTTGACTCCGTCGCGCATCGGAATGCTGATGGTTTCCTGTTTCATCTCTGCGAACGCCGCGTCACAGAACGTGAGCGTCGCGAGCATGGCCAGGGTGATTTTCATGGTGTCGTTCATGTGTTGATTTCGCTCAGGGTTCCGGTGCTCGATGCGAATGCATCCGTTTCCAATCCCATGTTTTGTAACATGCTCACAAACAGATTGCACAGTGGTGTATTCTGGTCCCGTTTATACGCAAGGTACTGACCATGCCGGAAGCCACCGCCGGCAAGTAAAATGGGCAGGTTCGTGTTGTCGTGCGTATTCGCGTCCCCCATATTGCTGCCGAAGAGAATCATCGTACGATCGAGTAATCGCCCCTCTGCTTCGGGTTTATCAGCGAGGTTTTTCAGCAGCCTCTTCAAGAGTCCCATCTGCCGACGATCAGCCTCTTCGAGTTGGTTGACCTTGTCGTCCGCCTGCCCGTGATGGCTGAGATTGTGATAGTCTGTCGTTGTATTTTGGTTGTCCCCCAACTGGAATGCGGGGGTCGCGAAAGCATCGACCATAAGTGTGACGATACGCGTTGAATCCGACTCCAACGCTAACTGTGCCATCGACAACATCAAATCGAACTTTTCGAAAAACAGCTTGTGATCCAGCAGGTCTGCGGGAGGTGATTGAGTCGTAGTCGGCTTGGGACGCATTTCCCATTCCCGCGCCGTGAGGAGTCGCTCTTCAATCTCGCGGACAGAAGTCAGGTATTGATCGAGTCGTGTTTTGTCATCGCGGCCGAGATTGCGGCTGAACTGCTGCGTGTCAGCCAGCAATGCATCAAGAATGCTCCCACGCTCTTCCAGTCTCTTCAATTGCCGCTGTACGGCAACGGCATCCCCCTGCACAAACATCTTTTGAAAGAGCGCCGGAGCACTCTCTTCGGCGGGAAGCAACGCACCGTCGCGAGTCCAGGCAAGACTTCGATTCGCTTTATCAATATTCACCCCGAGATTGAGCGTCGGAAATCGAGTGACGGGGCCCAGCTTCTCGGCGGCGAACTGATCCAGCGAAATCTGATTGCGAAAGCCACTCTTCGTCGGACCGCGAGCCGCAGTGAGAAAGCAATTCTCTGTGCTGTGTCCACCGACCACACCCGGATGCGATAGACCGCTGAACACGGTGAAGTCGTTGCGAAATTCGGCCAACGGCGTCAGGGAGGGCGAAAGGAGATAGTCACGCCCCGCACCCTGCGGAAAGAATGGCTTCGGCAGCACTCCTAAGTTATTCGAGATCAGCAACATCCGTCGCGGACGGGAGGATCCCGCTGCGCCAACCGATCTCGGCGCCATGCAATTGAGGAACGGCAAAGCGAGTAGTACTCCCGCACCTCTTAAAAATTGGCGACGACTGGATCGTGACGCGGTCGAGCCAGAGACTGAATTCATGGTGTGATTCCGACAAGGGGATGCTTCAGGCTGTGGCCAAGTTCCAAGATAATTCGGGAATTCGGTCGAACATTATTCGAGCGGATCCGGTCCAAGAAAAATCGAACTTTGTACGAGAGAATGCAGAAGATCGCGAACCGAATATTCATTGGCAGCAGACGCATCCAAAATCGACTCTAACTCGGCACGGTCCGCAAAGCGAACAGGGGTGCCGGTCGCGTAAAGTGTAAACTGGTGCAGCAAGTTGCGAGCGAGTTGTCGAGGATTTTCGGCCAGGATCGCTTTCAATTCGCGTATATTTTGGAATCGACGACCATCCAGCAGTTGGCCCGCCGCATCGACCGGTTCGGCCAGCGTATAGACGAAGTCATGTCCGGCGCGATCGATGCCACTGACCCGTTCGCCTTGTTCAACACCACGATAGCGCGTTCGCCAGCCCCCCAGGATGTCGAAATTTTCGAGCGCCAGTCCCACGGGATCAAAGCGAGCGTGGCAGGCCGCACACAAATCGGACTTTGTATGCAGTGCGAGTAACTCTCGAATCGTCTTCGCACCGCGGAGATCCGGTTCGACAGCCGGTACGCTCGTTGGGGGTGGTGGGGGTGGTTCGCCGATCAGTCGCTCCATGATCCAGGCTCCGCGAACGACTGGCGACGTGGATGTCCCGTTCGCGGTCACTTTCAGCAGGGCGGCTTGTGTAAGCAGGCCACCCAGTGGGCTCTCTGGAGGGAGCATCACCTTGCGCAGGGCCGAGCCCTGTATGTGGGCCGCGTCGGGCAAACCGTAGTGCTGTGCAAGGCGATCGTTGACGAACACGAAGTCGGCCGCGACGAGCATTCGCGAGGGGAGATTGTCGCGAATCATCGTCGTGACGAAGGCTCGTGTTTCCCTTTCCATCGACTCCACCAGGTAGTCGTCAAACCGATACTCGGGATAGAGACGAATGTCAGGATCATCACGGCGGACATGCCGCAAGCTCAGCCAATAATCCGTGAAGTTGTTGATGAACCGCTCAAATCCTGCACTGGCGATCAGGCGATCGGTTTCGTCGCGAAGTCTTTTCGCATCGCGCAGCGGACCGGTGCGAGCGAGTTCCAGCAGTGTGGCATCGGGTCGCGTATTCGCAAGGAAATGTGACAACCGCGACGCGATCGCATACGAATCATCGGGGGGGATGGGCTCGCGCAGGTAAATGAACTGACTCGATGCCAGGAATGCCTGATATCCCGCCAGCATCGCATCGATGAACGTGTCGTTGGCATCGAGACGACTGAGAACGAGTTGTTCAAATTTTTGTAGTCGCTCGTCAGAGACCGGTTCCCGCGCGGCCAGGTCCACAAAACGACGCAGCAACCGATGAACCTCAACAGAATCTACCTGCGGCCTCTCGAAATTTTGACGAGGATCAACCGGCAGGCTGTCGATGCCACTCCGTTCATCGAACAGCACGCGATGGGATGGCGGCGGCCATTCGTCCGCTGCGATCGGACCTTCGATTTCCAGCCACTGAAATGCAACCCCCGATTGGCCCCCTGCGGGGAACGGGGGATAGCGGTAAGTTGGTGGACCGCCGTCGACGTTGCGAGCCAACGGCACCGGCAGTCCCAGCAGGCTGTACTCAAAGGTCTCGCGTTCGCGGAGCCGAATGGTCGTTTCGTAGATCGCAACCGTCGGCTGGATATCGATAATGCCACCTGTGGCACGAACATCCCCCGAGACATCAGGGCCAGAGGGCTTACGGGCTCGAAACGTCATCGGTACAGGATGTGATGCAGGCTTGAGTTGGTAGTCTTTTTCCTGGGAGACTGCGCGGGCAGAGAACCGGACGCGGTACTCACCTGGCAGTGCCGCGATAAAGCCGCGAGGATAACCGTAGTACGGCCAATGAGCCGATCGAAACAGCGCGAGTTCCACCACCGGATCATCCTTTAATCGCTCCAGTTCTTTGCCGTCAATCGCCTGATTGTCCTTGGCAAAGAACATCGCTTCGCGTTCGCCGAATGTGGCTCGTTCAGGAAACAGACTGGTCGCGACGGCTCGAAACCGAGTGACGGGGGGAGGCTTGGGGCCATGGGCCATTGCCTGGCGCAACGCGGCATCGGCAGCATCCAGATAGGCCGCCAACTGGACGCGTGACATATCGAGTGACGCGGACGTCTTGTTGAACCGATGCCCCTCGCGGTCCTCGGGCAACATGTCGCGAATATCCAGTTGCGGCAGTTTGAGCAGATCGCGAAGGTTTTGTTCGTACTCGTCCCGATTAAGTCGCCGCAACGGACCACGGCCATGAGCCTTGATGTCAGCAAGGTCTGCAGCATGGATCGCCCCCTTGAGCGATTTCACCAAGCGCGTCCGCGCCTCGCTGGGCAAGTGCTCCGCCTGTGGCGGCATTTCCCGTTGTTCGATGCGATCATGGATACGCGTCCACCGCTCACGCACCGCGCGATCGTTCAGCTCAAACGACAATGTGGTGAGATCCAAACCACCCTCGATCGTCTCCGAGTTGTGACATTCGACGCAGGATTGTTTCAACAGCAACGAAGCAGGAAGAGAAAGCTCACTCGCAGCGGACTGGAGCGAAATGGCCATAAGCGAAATCAAAAATGTCACGGCGCAGTTTCGTCGAATCATGCAAGAATCGCTTTCGTCACGGAAAAGGGCCTGAATCGCGCCACGAATCCTCGATACCTCTCGAGAGCGAGTTCTGGTGCAGCTTATCCACCAGTCCATGACAGTGTCCCTCTATTCATGATTATGGCACCTCAAACTGTACCACCCGTCGGCAAAATCCTCACAGCGGCAAGATCCTCACAGCGACATCAGTCGACCGGGGTTTCCCAGTCGCCCCAATGCGAGAGATAGTGTTTGTAGACGGGAATCGTTTCGCTTTGAACCTCCAGCCAGGTTTTGGTTTCTCCCACCAGTCGCTGTTCTTCTTCGAGTGTGATTTTGCCGAGGAGGACTCGGGTCCGCAGGAAGACAAAATAGGTGTCGAGCACGTCACAGCGACAGTAGTCGTTGATGGCGACAATTTCTCCGGCTTCGTACATCCCCTGGACTTGTGAGCCATCCACACCGGATTTGCCGGGCTTACCAATCAGATTCGCGAGCAAGTTCAGCCCGCCACTGACTCGAAACGCCCCGAAGTTCGAGATGAGATCCAGTAAGTCCAGGTGAGTTTGCGAGTTATAGCGGTTTCGCGCCTGTTCATACGCTCGGGCCTCGACGTTGAACCAGGCGGGGACTGGATAGCCGTAGCGGTAGGCGGCCAGTTCCAGCACTGGAATGTCGTAACCTCGACCATTGAAGCTGACGAGTGTCGGTCGGGAATAAGCGTTCCACCCTTGCCAGAAGTGCCGGGTGATGATGTGTGGACGGAATTTGGGTGAGTCGAGAACGGCGACATCGAGCAGTTTGTAGTCGGCATCCACTTTGGCAACCGCGACAGAAATCGGCAGCATAAAGGTGACCGGTAGCACATCCTTTCCCGTTTCGGCGAGTAGTTGGGCCCGATAGCGGGCCAGTGCTTCAGGGCCTGTGAGTTCCTCTTTCGGATAGCGGATTTTCGAAACCAAGTCGCCATCAGCGACGGTTTCGATATCAAATATGAAATAGGAAACCTGCGGCTTGCGGTCGGTAGAGGACATCCGTGGTGTTCCTTAACGCGAGAATAAAGGCGAATGGAGAGTGCGAGGTCTCCCCCAAGGTGTGCAAAAAACAACGCTTGACCGTCGTTCTTGGGGAAGTTCTACAATATCCTGCTTTTCGACCCAGGGAAATCGACCCAGAGAAATCGACCCAAGGAAATCCATTTTGGAAGGGAAATCAAACTCAGTTGGCCGTCAGTTCTGTGGGATTGCCCGGTGGCAGCGGTCTTTTTCTGTCTCGGATTTTGGGTGGAGTCGAAATCTGAGGAAAAATCCGCTGATGAGGACCCCGTGAGGAGATGACGCGAGTCCGGCGACCGGGCGAACAGCATGAAATCACGCCAGAGATAGCCCCGGACCGTACCACTGGGAATCTTGCGGAATCTCGCTGGCGATTTCCTCAGGAGGATGACACCATGAAAATTCCTCCGCAACATGTTTTCCTAAAAATGGTTATGGCGATTCCCAGAGCGATGAGTCGATATTCTCGCCGACCCTTAACGAATGTTTTTGCCCCGAATGTTGTTAATCTAGAGAAAGAGACTTCGGAAATGGTATGATTTTGACTGCGTCACAACTTCCGAGGAAGCCTTGAACTGGAGTGAATGACCATGAAAACGGGTCTGTTGAATACGAACCGGACCGGAAAATTCCGTTCGTCGATCGGGAGCATCACGAACAACCGCTGCGGGTTGTTGTTCGTGGTTACCACGGGCTTCATGATCGCTGCGGGGGCAATCGCCCCCTCTGCGGCGTCGGGTGTAGAACCCGCTTTCACGACCGGTTCGTCCGATGTGATCATTCAGGAAATCAATTCGCAGATCCGTGAGACCTGGACGGACAACGAGGTGGATGCCTCGCCGCTCGCGGATGATGCCGAATGGATTCGGCGGCTTCATCTCGACATTGTCGGTCACATTCCGTCACTCGAAGACGTCGAGAAATTTCTCGCCGATAAGGATAAGGCCAAGCGAACCAAGCTGATTGATCGGCTATTGGATGATCCCGGTTATGTTCGCAATTGGACGACGATCTGGACGAATCTCTGTATCGGCCAGCAAACGCCTCGTCGTGTCAGTCGTGATGGGATGCAGAAGTTTTTTCGCGAGGCGTTCGGGAAAAATCGTCCTTGGAAAGATGTCGTTTCGGATCTGGTGACCGCAGAGGGGCACTACGAAGAGAACGGGGCTGCCAATTTTCTCTTGGCGCAGATGCAGGATCAGGACGATGGCGTGCAGATGACCGCCAAGACGACTCGATTATTCATGGGGATGCAGGTTCAGTGTACCCAATGTCACGATCATCCGTTTAACGACTGGAAGCAGGATCAGTTCTGGCAGTTCAACAGTTTCTTTCGGCAGACCGCCAAGGTCGATCACCGCAGATTTGATCAGAAAACTGGACGGATGGTTGACGATTTCTCGGAGATCGTTGAGCGTGATTTCTCGGGGCCGGTCTATTTCGAGAAGCGAAGTGGGTTGATGAAGGTTGCCTATCCGGTTTATCTCGGTTCCGAGGTGAATCCGGATAATACGACCGATCGTCGTCAGGAACTGGCGAAATTGATGACGGCTGGCGAGCGGCCCATGATCGCCGTGGCATATATGAATCGCTTGTGGGCTCATTTCTTCGGCTATGGTTTTACGAATCCGATCGACGATATCAGTTCGCATATTCCGGTGACTCACCCGGCCCTGTTCGACCGATTGTCGGACGAGTTTGTGAAGAGTGGTTATGACTGCAAGCAGGCGATTCGATGGATTGCGAATAGTGAACCGTACAATCTGACCAGTCGCAGTACGAAGAAGAATACGCGGGATAATCCTGCAATCGGCGAGTCGGCTCTGTTTACGCATGTTTATGTGAAGCCGATGACGGCCGAGCAGTTGTATGATTCGCTGATCGTGGCGACCAATGCTCATAAGTCTGGTCGTTCCGGTTGGGAGCAGGCAGAAGTGCAGCGTCGTGAGTGGCTGCGGACCTTTGTGCAAACATTTGGTACGGACGATGGGACGGAATCGAGTTCCTTTGATGGGACGATTCCACAGGCGTTGATGATGATGAATGGCCCGCTGGTTCAGGATGCGGTGAGCGTCAAGCCGGGGAGTCATTTGCAGCAGTTACTGTCTGGGAAGGGGAATGATACTTACAAGATTCAGCGTCTGTATCTGACCTCGTTGTCTCGGATGCCCACCAAACAAGAACTTGCTTCTGCCCAGAAGTTCTTCAACAACAATCAGGATGGCTTGGTGGTATATCAGGATCTGTTCTGGGCGCTGCTGAATTCGAACGAGTTTATTTTCAATCACTGATGGCCGCTGGCCGTCAATCGTGTTCAATGTGTTGGTCTCAATTTTAGGGAGCAAGTCCATGAATCTTGTCACACCATCCGGCATGTCGCGACGACATTTTCTCAGACACATGGCGGCCGCCGCAGCGACGGTTCCGGCCTTGGATTTCATCTCGCATGTCAAAGCCAACGCTGCGGATCTGAAGCGACGTCAAAAGGCGTGTATCCTGATGTGGATGAGCGGGGGTCCTCCTTCGATCGATATTTGGGACTTGAAACCCGAATCGAAGAATGGGGGAGAATTCAAGCCGATCAGCACCAAGGGTGATCTGCAGATCAGTGAGCACATGCCGAAGACGGCCGAGGTCATGAATAACCTGTCGGTGATCCGGGCCATGAGTACCCGTGAAGCGGATCACGGTCGTGGTCGTTATTACATGCATACGGCTTATGTACCGACCCCAACAGTCGTGCATCCTGCGTTCGGGTCTGTGGTCAGTTATGAATTGGGAAGTAAGCGAAAAGAGCTTGAGATTCCTTCGTTTATCTCGATTGGTGGAGGTGGATCGAGTCCTGGGTTCCTGGGGATGACTCATTCTCCGTTCCAGGTTGATGCGAGTGGTCGGATCAACAACGCCGGGATGGGAGAATTGGGAAGTGATCGACTGGAACAGCGATTGCGAATGCTGGGTTCGGTTGAAGACAATTTCATTAATTCACAACGAGGCGAATCAGGTCAGGCGCATAAGGACATTTACGTCAAAGCGGTCAACTTGATGAAGTCGAAGCAGATGGAAGCCTTCAAGATTGATCAAGAGAAGAAAGAGGTGCTCGAGGCTTATTCGGGAGCTCCTGCCCAGGGTGGAATGATGGGTGGTGGAGGTCAATTTGGCCGCAGCCTGTTGATGGCTCGTCGATTGGTGGAAGCGGGTGTCCCTTTTGTCGAAGTGGACTTCGGTGGCTGGGACCTGCACGCGAACGTATTTGAAACGCTGAAGAACCAGCGTTTGCCAGCTCTGGATGCAGGGATTGCCGCCCTGACCACGGATCTGAAGCAGCGTGGGATGTTAGACGATGTTGTTCTGGTCTGGATGGGTGAGTTTGCTCGTACACCACGCATTAACCAGGACGTTGGTCGCGATCACTGGGCCAACAGTTGGTCGGTGATGGTCGGTGGCGGCGGCCTCAAGGGTGGATTAGCGGTAGGGGAAACCGATAAAGACGGGTTGTCGGTTAGCAGTCCCAAGTCGTATCAACCGGGTGATGTTTGGGCGACGGTGGCTCATGCCATGGGGATTCCACTGGATACCGTGCATAAATCGAAAAATGGCCGACCGATGAAGTTGGCAAACGGCGGGACCGCCATTCAAGAGTTGATTGGCTGATCGCTGGCGGTTACGTCAAGGTCATTGAGATCGGACCGGACAGCGAATCCGTTCATTCGTTGAGCAGCTTGCCAGCGAATGGACGGGGCTTTCCTGTTTGGTGCTCTTGAAGTCGCTCTGAAGTTCTTTGTTTCGTGCTGACAAAACGTTGGTGATCACGTGGCAGAACAAACAAATCACGGGGGATCCGCCGATTCGTCAATCCCTCGTGGGCCTGATGGAGCGATCGTGGCGGCCGAGATCATTGCGACAACGGGGCACGACGCTTTGCTCGGTTCTGGGCCAGCTTCAGCAAGTGAACCTGTTCGTGAACGTAGCGGTGAGCCTGGTAGTGAATTTGTTCAGTTATTTACGCATCACCAGCGACGTTTGTTTTTGTATATTCTTTCGCAGGTTCACAATCCTGTGGAAGCGGAAGAGGTGCTCCAGGAAACGAATGTCGTGATCTGGAGCAAGTCATCCCGATTTCAGCAGGGGACCAATTTTCTGGCTTGGGTCAGTCAAATTGCCAATTTCGAGGTTTTGAAACATCGAGCGAGAAAGCGACGAGAAAAACTGGTCTTCAGTGATGAATTTCTGGAGTGTGTCGCTCAAACGACGCTCGAGCGATCTGACGAGTTGGAATCGCGACGAGCGGCACTGGCGGATTGTCTGACGAAACTGCGACCGAAAGATCGGGAATTGATTGAAAAACGATATGCTCCGGGTGAGCGTGGCAAGCATCTGGCCGAGAATCTCGGGCGGCCTGCCAACTCGGTCTACCAGTCATTGGGGAGAATTCGCCGGGCATTGCTGGAATGTATTGAGCAGCAGTTGCCGGCCGAGGTGAAACCATGACCGACCGATACAAATCGTTAACCGAACTCGACAATCTGCTCGAAGCATTGTGTGAAGATCGACTGAGTGCGGACGAGATTTCTCGACTTGAGCAACTGGTCTTGTCGTCTCCGGAAGCGCGATGGAAATATCTGACCTATCTCGATTTGCATGGTACTTTGTACTGGGATGCTGCGGGGGCGGGCTCGCCCCAGCCGTTGTCCTCAGAAGAAATTCCGATTCCGCTCGAATTGGCTCCGTCTGGATCTCTGCAAACCGGATCTCTGCGAAACGTGGTCGCAAAACGGCGTTTCTCTCGGGTCATGGGAATCATGGCGACGGCAGCCTGCTTGATGCTGGGCCTGTTTTTCTCTGGGAGGCATTCGCAGACTAGGCCCGCGTTGGTGAGCGGGATTTCTGCAGAGACCTTGCCAACGGGGAATGACAATCGGAAGGGGGATGAGAGCAATCCCGCTCTGGCACCGACGGTAGGCTCGCGTCCGACCGCAGTCCGCAAGCATGGCCCGCCGGTTTTGGTTGAGGCAACGAACGGTATGATCGAGAGATTGGTGGTGGCCGGGTCAACTGTGGCCGGGTCAACTGTGGCCGGGTCAACTGTGGCCGGTTCAACTGTGCCCGGGTCAACTGTGGCACAGCTGAACCCGTCGGGACCGGTTGAACCCCAATCGACAAACTCCCTTCGATCCAGCCAAACCATCGTGGCATTGATTGATAAAGAAATTCAATCCCGCTGGTCCGAACTGGGAATTGAGCCTTCTGAACGAGCGGATGATGCCGAATGGATGCGTCGCGTTTATTTAGATATTGCTGGCCGTGTTCCGACCATTCGTGAAGCGGAAACCTTTCTCGGCAATCGGCGCGAACAGAAACGGGAAACGCTGATTGACGAGCTGCTGAGTGATTCGGGTTATGTCCGGAACTTGACCACCAAATGGACGAACTTACTGATCGGCAGGTCGCCGAACTCGCGCGTGAATCGCGCGGCGTTAGAAAAATTTTTGCGGCTCAGTTTTGCCGGGAATCGGCCTTGGAACGAGATTGTGTCCGAGTTGATTTCTGCCGAAGGGAGCAATGTCGAGAACGGTGCGACGAATTTTCTGATTGCCCATTTGAACAATGATGCAACTCCTGCCACGGCGGTGTGCTCGCGACTGTTTCTGGGTCGTCAGGTCCATTGCAATCAGTGCCACAACAACCCTTTTGACGACTCAAAGCAAGTTGCCTTTTGGGAGTTGAACAGTTTTTTCCAGCAAACCACCAGTGTCTCGCGACAGCGTCGTGATCCGGTGACCGGCCAGGTGCTGGGAAGCTTCACGGAACTGGTGACCCAGGACGCAGGGGGACCGACGTATTTTGAGACGCAATCCGGTCTGATGCGGGTCGCCTATCCACGATTTAACCATCAGGATGTCGATCCTGGCGTGGAAACAAACCGCCGTCGTGAGCTGGCGCGGCTGATGACGGCGGGTGAGCAGCCGCAGTTGGCAGCGGCGTTTGTAAATCGGATGTGGGAACATTTTTTCGGCATGGGATTCACACGGAGTGTGGACGACATGGGGCCACATTCTCCCGCCAGCCATCCCGAACTGCTGGGGGGACTTTCCGAACAATTTATTCAGAGTGGCTACGATATCAAGCGGTTGGTTCGCTGGATGTGTCGTTCACAAGCGTATCAACTGAGTAGTCGCATTTCGAAATCGAATGAACGGGATGACCCATCACAGAGTGATCTTCCGGCCTTCAGCCGAATGTCTGTGCGTACGATGACGGCCGAGCAAACATACGATTCTCTGTTGACTGCGACCAAAGCCCATCTGGTTGGTGCTGTTGACTGGACCGAAGCTGAGCAGAATCGGCAGCAATGGTTACAGCAGTTTGTGGTGACGTTTCAAACCGATGAGAACGACGAGTCGATGGCGTTTGAGGGGTCGATTGGAAACGCCTTATCGCTCATGAATGGCCCTTTGATCGAAAAAGCCCTCGAGACCTCGGCAGGAAGTTTTTTGGGCGAGGTTGTTCGACAGAAGGGGACTGAGGTGGAAAAGATCCGGTTACTCTGTCTGGCGACGCTGTCGCGATCACCCAGTCCGGCCGAGATCACCTCGATGAAAAAGCTCTTGCGTCCGGCCGTGTTATCCTCGCGTCAGGGCAAAGATCTTCTCGTCGAATCGTATCAGGATCTCTTCTGGGCACTGTTAAATTCCAACGAGTTCGCCTCAATTCATTAATGACCCGAGTTTCGCGGCTGGGGTCAGGTTGCTTG
>CAMBQP010000127.1 GCA_945869955.1 Schlesneria paludicola DSM 18645 | reverse complement strand
TTTCTCCGATGAATCACATGAAAAAGTTGTTTTTTTCGTTATTCTTTTTGTCGATGGTTGCCGTTGCGGATGCCGGTACGATTGTTGCGCCGGATGGCCTGCTACCTGGCACGGAATTCCGCGTGATTTTCGTCACCTCAGGGAAAATCAATTCCACGTCGACGAACATCCTTACCTACGACAATTTTGTGAACGCTCAGGCGATGAACGCGAGATACGAGGGGCGTAAGGTGAGTTTTTCTGCGATCGCATCGATCTCTTCAAATCCCGAAGACCCGGCGATCTTGAATGCGATCAGCCACATCAACAATGGCATGAGTTCGGCTGCCGGTGTTTACATGGTCGATGGAACCAAGGTTGCCGACAATACCGGGACAACGAGCGGCGGTCTGTTTTCCGGAAATATGGCTGCAACACCACGGCAGGGGATTGATGGTACGGTGTACAGTGATGTGAATATCTGGACGGGGACTGCTGGCAACGGCCTTAACTACACGACCGCCCTGTTTGGCCGTTATGGTCTCGGATCTTTGAATGTCGGGAAAGCCCTTGATTCGCCACTTTCGATCCCCTATTTTCCGACCCCCATGGCGTCGGTTGGGCGTCTTGGAAGCACCGACGTATCGGGATATTCCTGGATGTCTGCGGGTGGAATCTCCGGTCTTGCGGCGACATCCACGGAACTACAACTTTACGGAATTTCCGAGATTTTGACGGTGAGCGTACCTCGGCTCGTTCCAGAACCGTCATGCTTGATGAGCCTCTGCATTGGGGCACTGGTTCTGGCTGTACCTCGTAAACTCCGAAGACGGTTCAGTCAATCGAGTCAAGTTTGAGATTTCACTCAGAGTCCTGACAGCGTCCCGGCAAATGTTTTTCTTCGCCACGGCTTTTTCTCGATGAGAAAGCCGTGGCGATTTTCGTTTTGAGTCCTGTTTTTATCCGTTTCCCGTTCTCGGGGTGCCGGGTGTTCACATCGAGGAGGTCGGCGATCTGGCAAATCTTTTTCTGAAAATATGAGATAAAATTTGACTCTTGGGTAATCTGGGCGTACGTTTCATCGTGTAGACCTACGTTAATTTTCGTAGACGCGACTCGGCCTGACGAGATTTTTCGGCGTCACTTAACGGGCTCCGCTTCAAGAAGGCTTCGGATTATGCACGTGAATGAACTGCTGTTACCCCAGATTAGTCTGGCAAAAAAGTTTCTTTTTTCGTTTTTCTGCTTTTCGGTGATGGCTGTGGCCGAAGCTGGCCCAATCACTGCGCCCAGTGAGCTTCAAGCGGGTGACACTTTCCGCCTGATTTTTGTGACATCAGGGACGATCAATGCGACATCGAGTGACATCAGCGTTTACGATCGGTTTGTGAACCAGCAGGCGGGGGGTGCGACTTACAATGGGTCCAGAATTCATTTCACCTCAATTGCTTCGATTGCGACAACGGCAACCAGTCCACCAACGGTGAACGCCATCGACCATATCAATGCTGGGGGCAACTCACGGGCGATTGCAGGTGTCTTCATGGTCGACGGGACTAAAGTTGCCACCAATTCAGGAGCGGCGACAAGTGGATTGTTCTCGGGCGGAGTCTTATCGAGTCCCAATCAGGGGATTGACGGAACGGTGTACAGCGGTGTCAATGTTTGGACCGGGACTGCGGGGAACGGTCTCGCGTACAATACGGCCTTGTTTGGCCGTTATGGACTGGGATCCACAAACGATGGTCGACTCTTATCGGCGACAAATCCACCAGCCTATTTCTCCTCGCCCGTGGCGGAAGTCGGATATTTGGGAGCAACCGATTCGTCTGGTTACAGTTGGATCTGCAAAGGTGGAATCTCAGGAGTTCAAGCGACAACTTCTGAATTTCAGATGTACGCGATTTCCGATGTGTTGACGATTCCCTCAGCACGCATTGTGCCCGAACCATCTTCGCTGATCGGTTTAAGCTTGGGATCCTTAATTCTTGCCCTTCATCAACGGGGTCGGCGGCGTTCGAGTGGCCGTTTGGCAAAGTAATTTTGTCCCTTCGGTCGTCACTTGGCCAAACTAGAATCAAAACTCAATACGGCTGCCACATCCAGACTACTGCTGTGCATTGCTTGACCTGCACCTCGTGTATCAAGAGTTCAACGTTCACCCAATGGTTGTGACATCATTCCAGCCCTTGTGAACTGACAACCCGCATAGGTCATATAACACTCTGGGAATGACGTTTTCGTATCAAGAAGATCGGCTTTTCCTCAGGCTTTCGCCGACTTGACAAGCATGAAGAAGTATCTTTACGCTGCTGATAAGTGACTGGAATCTAAACTGTCGTTTAGGTGTTACTATCAGATTGTTTTCAGTAAATGGTAGGTATCTTTATGTGTAATTCTGCTTTTGGTATGAGTCTGTTTTCGAGTTTTAACTGCCGTTTGATCGCCACGTTGATGGTGTTCGCCTGCAATGTTAGACTCGCACAGGCTGGGGCCCTCGTGACTCCAACCGGTCTCGTGACGGGAGATCAGTTTCGAGTGATTTTCGTGACACCGGGGAAAACCGATGCCACCTCCGCTGATATCGCAACCTATGACGCTTTCGTGACTGCTCAGGCAAGCGGTGCCACCTATAACGGAGTGCTCGTGAACTGGCTGGCAGTCGGATCAACCAGCTCGGTGGATGCGATCAATCATATCGGGACCGCTGCGATTTCTGGTGTTTACCTCAATGACGGAACAACCAAAGTGGCGAGTTCAACCCGCAACATCGCCGACGGTCTTTGGGCCAGTTTCGGAGGCTTGTTGGCCCAACCGACGAAGGATCTTTCTGGCCAGTCTTACGGCGGCGTTTTTGTCTGGACGGGTACCAACGGAATCGGCACGCTTTACAATACCAACGCAGGGGGAAATTTCGGACTGGGGTCTACGAGCAACGGCAATGGCTACTATCCCGAAGTCCGTACTGAAGTCGGCATCGTACCTGGAACAACGGATCATAACTGGGTCGAAGCGGGAGGAATCAGTGGCGTTCACCCCACGACCAACACTTATCAGATGTATGGTATTTCTGAAGTCCTGACGGTAGTCCCCGAGCCTTCGTCGCTGGTTTGTGCTGGACTGGGAATTCTCGTCGTCGCTCTGGGCCGGTACTCCCGCAAACAAAAGTCTGTCAAATAATCCGGGTCTGTGATCTGTCTGGAAACCAAGACTCGATCTGATCGGATTTTCAGTGATGATCATGCCGGAATGATCACGGCCCCAACCAGACAGTCCATTTTTTAAGCCTGACGCTTGCCACAGATCCGCCGCAGTCCTCTGCGATGGATCTGTGGCTTTCTTGTTTTGAGGAATGTCTCACTGAAGTGAGATTTAGGCCGCAGAGGTTTGCGGGGGTGGTTTGAAATTTCCGTCGTCACTGACATCTTCAAACCGAACGCTCATCCGCTTCGAAATTCCCGACTCTTCCATCGTCACACCATACAGTACGTCTGCGACGGTCATTGATCGTTTGTGATGGGTAATCATGATGAATTGGGTCGTCGTCTGGAAGGCTTTGACCACCGCAGTAAAGCGTTCCACATTCGCTTCATCCAAAGCCGCATCCACTTCATCCAGGATACAGAATGGACTCGGCTTGCTCTTGAAAATGGACATGATCAGTGCGATCGCGGTCATCGTTTTTTCGCCACCACTGAGCAATGAAATGCTGCGAAGTTCTTTTCCAGGTGGACGCGCCGCGATATCGATCCCACAATCCAGCACATCGTTGGGATCTTCGAGAATAATGTCCCCTTCTCCTCCACCAAAAACTTGTCGAAACAGCTCTTGAAAATTTTTGCGGATGGTCTCGAAGGTTTCGGCAAACAGTCGCCGGCTTTCCGAGTTGATCTTGCGGATAATCTCTTCCAGCGTTTGCCGGGCTTCGACCAGGTCCTGTAATTGTGCTGCCAGTTGGGTATAGCGCGTTTCCAGCATTTCCAGATCGCGCAAGCTGTCCGTATTGACCGCTCCCATCAGTTTGAGTTGCTTCCTTAAACGATTCACTCGTGCTTCGATTTCCGGACGAATGTCCTCAAATCGCAACTCACCCAAGTCGAGGTTCCCTCGATCCTGCGGTTCCTCGTGATCATCAACAACTGCCGTCTCCTGGTCCGCCTGGATCCCTTCTGCCTCGTCCGACGGTGACTGTTCAGGTGCATCGGTTTCATCGGTTGCATCGGTTTCTATGGCGGCCGTCGGGGACTTTGCTACCGAATCGTAACTGTCCCGATTCTTGCGTTTGCCTCCCGGACCATTACCGCTGCGTTCTTCCCGAAACAGGGCAAACGAGGATTCTCCCGATTCCACAACATCGGCCAGCTTCAGTTGATATTCTTCTTCGAGGCGTTCATTAAGATTCACCAGTGCATGATTCATGTCGCGTAAGCGAATTTCGTCGGTATGCTGACGATCCCCCCGCTCACGCCGTTGCTTGCGCAACCCCAGTTCTTCTTCGATGATCGCACTGCGTTCCGTGCGTAGCTGCATTTTCTCGCGATCCAGCACCATCGCAGCAGACTGAATCTGTTCCGCCTGTAAAATGATTTCATCCCGAATCCCTCGGGTGTTCAGGATCTGCAGCACGATTTGCGACTTTTTCGTGGTCGAGGTTGCAAAGCGTCGGTCCGCCTCTTCGTGCTGGACGATTCGCTGCTGCAGCTCGTTGTCGAGACGGATCACGGTGGCCTTCAGCCCTTCGAGCCTTTCGCCTTGTTTGACGAGGTCCAGCTGATCATCGCTGCGCTGCTGTTCGATCTCGCGATGGTGTCGTTCCAGAACCAATAATTCCTCCCCAGCCGATTCCAGCGTCGCCGCCAGCTGAGTCAGTTCGCTTTCGGTTTCCAGTGCGTGTTGCTCGGCCTGTTTGAGCTCGGCTTCCTGTTCGGCAAGAGACTCGCTCCCCGTCTGCAATTGCAATTCCAGCGACTGTTGTTCGCGTTTCAAGCGATCCAACGTCTGGTCTTGTGCAGTCAATTCGGCTTTCAGATCGGCAAATCGTTGATTGGCATAATCGAGTTCTGCTGCCGCCGCCTCCAGCTCACTATCCGCCCCCGTTAACGACTGATACATCGTCTGGAGGGCCTGTTCAGCGTCGTGAATCTCACGGTCCATCGAGATCAGATCATTTTTCAGTCGCCGCAATTCGCTTTTTCGTGACAAGAGGGACGTTTCACTGCGAATCGTTCCGACATAGAGAGTTCCATTCGCTTCCAGCAGTTCCCCTTGCTGTGAGACAAATCGAAGTCCGGCTCCACGACCGGTCGCGAGTCGAACCGCAACCTCCATGGACTCAACGACCCAGGTGTCTGCCAGCACCGATGACGCAAGGCCCACGATCCCGCGGTCAGAAACGACCAGCCCGTCGGCCCGCATCACGACACCCGGTTCATGGGAGAGATCGGGAAGTTTCCACGGATCCAATTGCAGATGCACAAATCGATCGTTTTGAGTCACCGCCGACAACGGTTCGCTGACAGTCCGGTCAGGGATGGCAATGAATCCGACACGGCTGGTGAGCAGGACGGTTCCGCGATTCAGATAATCGAGTAATGGCTGGTACTCTTTCAGGACAATCAATTGGGCGCGCGCACCGAGTGCCACTTCGAGCAGCGCTGCCCGTTCCAGATCGACATCCAGCAGATCGGCAACACAACCGACGATGGAATTCCACGGGGGGTAGGGTGATGTGCGGGCTCGACCAAGAATATCCTTAACGCCGATCCCCACCCCTTCCTGCCGAAGCTCCAGATCTTCCAGCAATCCCTTGCGGGCTTGAGCCGCACTGCGACGCTCGCGCAGTTCGGCCAGCGTTTCCTTGGTTTGCTCTTGGGCACCCACCAGCTGTGCTCGATGGGATTGAGTGGTTCTGAGGCTTTGGAGTGCGGCGGATTGCGCCTGTGAGGCTTCATCCGCACGTTGTAAACCACGTTCCCGTTCCAGTTCCCGTTCGGCCAAGGTCCCTGCGATGGCATCCCGTTGCGAAAGGATTCGCTGCCGTTCCGATTGAAATGCTCCGATCGTTGTTCGCAGCGTCATCACGGCATTGTTCGTGTTGGAAACGATGCGCGTCAGTTCCAGTCGGCGGGTCCGTCCCTGTTCGAGCTGCTCTCGTTTTCGCGCCAGCTCGTGAGTCGCCAGTTGGAGCCGTTCTTGGTGTTCCACCACACGCTGACGATTCAAAGTGTACTCGGCATCAAACGCGGTCAGCCGCACCCCTTCCGACACGATTTCATCGCGGGTCTCTTGGACACGATCAGCCAACGTCAGCTTTTGGCGCTGCAGTCGGATCAGCTCGGACTCAAGTTCCTGTAAACGAGCGGTTTGGAATTGAATGGTCGCTTCATGGCCCGCGATCGCTTCGCGAGCGACCGAATTACGCCGCTCGACATCACGCAACTGGCTCTCCAGTTTGGCCAGTTCCGCGTCGAACGTTGCCTCACGTGCTTCAAGCCCTTTGTGCTGCTCGTTCAGGATCTCGAGCTCTGCTCGCGAAATGCCGAGTTGTTTTTCCAGTTTTTGCATTTCGGCGGTCAGGTGACGGAAGTCGTCAGCGGCCAGGCCCAGCCACCATCGTTTGAGCGCGGTGGAAACATCGTGGTATTTGGCCGCTTTCGCCGCCTGGCTGCGTGTCGAGTTCAGCTGGGCTTCGACTTCGTCGACAATGTCGGTCAATCGTTCGAGATTCTGACCAACCCGTTCGAGTTTTCGCTGTGCTTCCACCTTGCGCGCTTTAAAGCGGCTGATTCCTGCCGCTTCTTCGAAGACCGCGCGCCGACTCGCCGAATTCCCTTGTAAGATCTGGTCAACGCGGCCTTGCTCGATAATGCTGTAGGCGGCGGACCCGGCACCGGTTCCGAGAAAGAGGTCCTTGATGTCTTTCAAACGAGCCGGAGCCCGATTCAGCAGATACTCGGCATCGCCGTTTCGCCAGATCCGACGACCAATCTGCACCTCTTGCATGTCGAGTGGCAGCTGACCCTGAGAATTGTCAAACGTCAGTGTCGCCTCGGCAAAGGCACTCGCTTTACGACTGGTCGAGCCATTGAAGATGACATCGGTCATCTCTTTGCCACGCAAGCTTTTCGCCGACTGGTCCCCAAGAATCCACTTCATGGCGTCGACGACATTGCTCTTACCGCTCCCGTTCGGTCCTACAACGCAGTTAATCCCCGTTGAGAAATCGAAGCGAGTCCGATCGGCAAAGCTCTTAAAGCCGAACAGTTCAAGTGATTTGAGCATCAGTCCAACCGATCACTTGTTACCGCCGAACCAGGACCGCGAGCGTTTTGCTTTTTCGCTGAGTTTCCGGTTCAGGCTCTTTTTATTCTTGTCTGGTTTGGAATCCGGCTCAGTTTCGGTATCGCTTTCGGGTGGCACGCCGGGGACGTTCGCCATGGTTCCACCCGGTGAATCCTCCCTTGCCGCTCGATCAGACTCTTCCTTCCGGCGAGCCGCTTCCTCGGGGTCATCGACTTCCGGGAAACTTCCAGGGGCAAATCGATCACGACCAATCTTGATGGCTCGGCCACCCGGTGCCCCTTCTGTGGTCGGGCGATAATAAGTTCGCCCTGCTTCTGGCAATTTGTCGGTTGCGACCGCGACCGACAAATTTTTCTGCTTCGAGGCATCGGCCAGCAGTTGCAGGATATCGGGATAGGTCGCTCCCAGCTCGTTTGCGGCACGGATCACTTCAGAAACTCGCAGTGAAACCTCTTTCCGTTGATCAGGTTTTCCGACTTCAAAGCGAGCCAGCGAGACCGTGGTCGATCCCGGTTGTGCGGTCACCATGATATGTTTGCCTGCCGAGACATACATCGGAGCGATGAATTCCTGTTCGGCTCCAAAGATCACAATTTCGGGGCGTGTTCGCAAGGTCGCATGGACCAGTGGCGGGCCACTGGTTTGCAGCACGTGCAGCTTGTATTCATCGTCATAATTTTCAGCTTCTTCTCGCAGCCCCAGTCGTTCACCCCGAATGAAAGGATCATTTCGATCGAGTGTCCAGAGTGCACGAAAAGCTCCGTAACGGGTCTCGTCGTTGGGCTCGTTCATCAATTCTCGCAGGGCGAGATGGGCTTCGGCCTCCTCGAGCGTCGCAATGGCGGCCAAGGCAAATACCCGGAACGCGCGTTCTTTCCGCGAGGATTCCACCAAGGCGGGCAATCCCGAGGAATCACCCAGATAAGCCAACGCCATGGCCGAGTGAAAGCGGCTTTCGAGGGTGGGGGCCACAATTCCCTTTTTCAGGAGCGGAATTGATTCGTTGCCGATCGCTTCCAGCTGCAGGGCGCTCGAACTGGCAGTCTCGGGAACCAGCAGATCATGTTGCAAACGCGTCATCCGCACGCGCATTTGCACCGGCTCTTCCCGAAAAGCCAAGTGCCGAATCACCTGCAGATAGCGGGGAAAATTGTCTTTGTATCGTGGGTGTACGGAAAGGACTAAACGCTGGTCGGTCTTGGCTGACGCAAGCGGTTTTTTGATTCCATGCTCATCGAAATGGTGAAATCGTTTTCCGATCGCATCGGTGACGCGTTGTGCGTTGCGAATGCTGCGAAAATCGTTTTTCAACAGAATGGTCAGTTCTCGCTCTTTTTTCACCACCGCACCGCTGAGGACACGGCCTCGTCGAAGCAGCGCAGGATCCGTTGCCGAGGCTGCGGCGAGACCGGCAGTCAGGACAGGACCACGGGCGAGTGCATATTCCCAACCTTTTTTGAGTTCACCACCGACGACCGCTTTGTCTGACAGGCGAACTTCCATCAGTTCACCACCCACCAGGCTGGTCGCATTGGCACTTTCTGGAATACGAACTTCGACATCGAGTCGATCCCCTTTTTTGGCGGTGGGGGAAAGGTATGCTCGCAAGATCACCAAGGCGGTATTGGGTGATTCTAAAATGGCATTCGGATTACGGAAGCCCTGTTTTTTCAGTTCTTCCATCAGCAGGGATCGGTAATGTGACGGAGAAGGATCCCCCCCCGTGCCAGACAGGTTACGAACCAGCCCAACCCCTTCCAGCACCACCGGCTCTAATCCGGCAAATTGCGTGTGGTCACCGATCAGATGTGTCTCGATTTTCGTCTGATATTTTTTGTCATCATCGTCGAGTTCCTCGTCATCGCTGCTCTCGGATACCGGTGTCCGTCCGAACGCCATCGCCGGGAACGCCGCAGCGATGGCAGCCGATTGCAACCATTTTCGACGGGAAAAGGCCGTTAAGTGAGGTTCGTGCATGGAATGCGACTCCTTTCGCAATGACTACCAGCCAAGGTGGCCAGCTTATTGAGGCGAAGTGACCCAATGAGATGAGGCTGGCTCAGCCAGCTCAACCCAGCTCACAAGTTTCAGTCGGAATGAACAGGACGAGGGGAGAAATGGGATTTATCGCGTTGAAATACCAGTACGGCGGATCAACAAGAACAGACGTTCCATGCAGAACCAACGGACGTGCAGAGATGTGATGAAAGTAGTCTCGGGGATGATTCGCGGAAGTTACGCTGAGGCTCAATGAGCGTCAAGACGAGTCTTTTTGGGGTTAACGGGAATTTTTCGGGAACCAGATCACACCTCGCCAAGCCTCCTGCGGAAACAAATGGCGAGTGGCGACAAATCCCTCCGACTGAGGGGCCTTGCTGCTCAATGGGCATAATGTGGCAATTCCGATCGATTCAGGAAGGGAAAACGAGGGGATTTTGCGAATTTCCAACCAATTTTGTCATCTTTTTTTTCAATCGACTTTGCTCTCCCCCTCGTTGTCGATTAGCATCTTTCCCGCATGGGTGGGCCTTGAAGTTGTGCGGTGTAACGTCGCCCGAATGCCCGATGAGATTTTCGCACGGATGCGGATGGATGGAATGTCAGTGAGTTTACAAGAGTTTGAAGCCGAACTGGTTGTGCTGCGAGACCGCGTGAATTCGTGTCTGACGCACTACGTCATGCCACATGCGGATTGCCCATCCCGCCTGCAAGAATCGATGGCCTACAGTTTATTAGGTGGTGGAAAACGACTGCGACCCATTCTGGTGCTCCTCGCCTGTGAAGCCTGCGGTGGTTCATTCGAGGCTGCGATGCCTGCGGCTTGCGCCATCGAAATGATTCATACTTATTCGTTGATCCACGATGACTTGCCGGCGATGGATAACGATGATTACCGTCGAGGGCGACTCACCAATCACAAGGTTTTCGGGGAGGGGATGGCCATTCTGGCGGGTGATGCGCTGCTCACTCTCGCTTTTGAAGTGATTGCCCGTGATATTCGGCCCGGTGAAGTTGCCGCAGCCTGTTGTGCTGACCTCGCCTCGGCTGCAGGTTGGTGTGGCATGGTTGGTGGCCAGGTGGCCGATTTAGAAGCCGAACAGGATTTAAAGCAACACCCGCCGACGGAATTCGCTCGTCAGGAACACGATGCGGCGAAAATTCGCGATGATCTGGCCAAACTGGAAGCGATTCATCGGCGTAAGACAGGGCGTCTCCTCTGTTCTGCTGTGACATTAGGAGCGCGCGTGGCCGAGGCCAATGCCGATTCTCTGTCTCGACTTGAATCCTTCGGGAAAAATGTTGGTTTAGCCTTTCAAATTGCGGATGATCTCTTAGACGTGACCGGAGACGCTGCGAAACTGGGCAAGAATGTTGGTAAAGATGCATCACTCGGGAAAATGACTTATCCGGGCCTGCTTGGGGTCGACCCAAGTCGGCGTAAAGCGGATGATTTGATTACAGAAGCTTGTGGTTTGCTAGATTCATTTGGGCGTCGGGCTGACAAACTGGCGGAACTCGCACGATTTGTCGCAAAACGTGACCACTGAACGAATAAAATTGGAGTCGATCATGAAGTTTGAACTGCTTCCCCGAATTCACTCGCCGCTGGACCTGCGTGAACTCAGTAGTCAGCAGTTGTTGCAACTGGCGGACGAAATTCGCGAGGCCTTGTGCAATCTTGTGCAAGAACGTTCCGCTCACTTTGCGAGTAATCTGGGCGTTGTCGAGCTTTGTCTGGCACTGCATCTGGTCTACGACTTCTCCAAAGATCGCCTGATTTGGGATACCGGCCATCAAATCTATCCACACAAGCTGATTACCGGGCGGTTTTCCCAGTTCTCCTCGATTCGGACCAAAGGGGGCTTAATGGGTTTCCCCAATCCGCACGAAAGTCCGTACGACCTGTTCATGACCGGGCACGCCGGTGCCAGTGTCTCGACCGTACTGGGAATGAAGGCGGCTGACGATTTGATGGGGGAATCGAGTCGCAAATCGGTCGCCGTGATTGGTGACGGAGCGTTGCCCTCGGGTGTGGTTTTCGAGGCCATGAACAATGCGGCAGAACTGAAAAAAGATCTGCTGGTCATTCTGAATGACAATGAAATGGGGATCTGCCCCCGTGTTGGCGGGCTGGCAAAATATCTGGATAAGGCACGAACCGCCGACTTCTACAATGGGTTAAAGCGGGATGTGAACTGGTTGCTGAATAAAGTCCCGATGGTTGGCAAGCCCTCGGCCGATGCGATTGCCCAATTCAAGGATGCGTTGAAAGGATTTCTACACGGCGGGAAA
The DNA here is from genome assembly GCA_945869955.1 of Schlesneria paludicola DSM 18645. Taxonomy (GTDB): domain Bacteria; phylum Planctomycetota; class Planctomycetia; order Planctomycetales; family Planctomycetaceae; genus Schlesneria; species Schlesneria paludicola_B. The sequence goes on along the minus strand of CAMBQP010000127.1, from coordinate 4,995 downwards.
CTTTTCGAGGATATGGGGTTTCGCTACATCGGCCCGGTCGATGGCCATGATCTGCTCGGTCTGATCAGTGCGATCGAGATGGTCAAGGAAGTCAGTGGCCCGGTCCTGTTGCACGTCTTCACCCAGAAGGGACACGGGTTTGAGCCCGCCTGCGAAGACCCCGTCATGTATCATGCACCTCCCCCCTTCGCCCGCAATCAAAACAACGAAGTCATCTCGATCAAGAAGTCGTCGACCCGGGCCTACACGAATGCCATGAGCGATGCGATTTACGATGCCATGCAGCGCGATCCCAAGGTCTGTGTTCTGACCGCGGCCATGTGTGAAGGAAATAAACTCGGCCGGGTCCGTAACGAATTTTCTGAGCGATTTTTCGATACCGGGATTTGTGAAGCCCACACCGTCGCCTTCGCCGGGGGGATGGCCAAAAGTGGTATGCGGCCCATCGTGAATATCTACAGCACTTTTCTGCAGCGTAGTTTTGACCACATTTTCCAGGAAGTGGCTCTACAAAACCTCCCCGTCACCTTCTGCCTGGACCGAGGTGGCTTCGCTGGCCCGGATGGCCCGACCCATCACGGGGTCTTTGATAATACCTACATGCGCGTCTTCCCGAACATGACCGTCATGGCTCCCGGTGACGAACTCGATGTCGCCCCCATGCTCGAATTTGCGTTGACGCATGATGGGCCGACCTCGATTCGTTACCCGAAAGCGAACGTCGAAACTGTTGAGCGACAAGAAACGCCAATCGAACACGGCAAGGCCGAAGTCCTGAAATGGGGTGTCGATGGAATGTTCGTTGCCTTCGGTTCGCTGTTCACCACCTGTGTGGCCGCTGCAGAACGCCTGCGAGAAGAGGGGCTTGATGTCGGTGTGATTAATGCCCGCTTTGCCAAACCGATCGACCGCGCGACCCTGTATCGAGCAATCGACGAGACCGGATTTGTGATCACGGTTGAAGAAAATTCGATCTGTGGTGGCTTCGGTGCCGCTGTGCTCGAAGCAGCCAATGCGGACGGGATTTCGACCAGTCACGTGAAGTGCCTGGGGGTTCCCGATCGGTTTATCGAACATGGTGAACGAGAAGAACTGCTGGCGGACATCGGGCTCGATGTCGAGGGACTGGTCGCAACGGCACTTGCCATGGCCGATCGTGGCACATTTGTGGAAACGGCGGAATAATTCCTGTCGTTCGCTACTCATCCTTTTACAACGCAATTAAGCCGCGGGTTACAACGCCATGAAGCCACCAGGCAATCAATAGAATTCGACAACGTTTCGCAAATGATTCTGGCTCGCAAAAGATCCTGACAAGGTTGTCACGTTCGCGAGGGAAGATCGACGAATCAGCACGACGAATCACCAACCGGAGGCACGGATGATGGCTACACTCCAAATTGTTCGCTCAAATTGTTCGGTACTCGTTTTCCTCACGGTGATCACGGCGAACGCCTGTTTTGCTGCCGACAAATACAAGCTGGAAGAACCGGTTGATGATGCGCGGATCTTTGGCGTCGGAACCCGCGTCGATATTAAGGGGGTCTTGCACTTCCCCAAAAGTCCCGATCTGCGTCAGACGGTTTCAGCAGCCCTGTCCTACCGGGAACGTCGGTTACTCGGACCGAGTGATGAAGCGGAATCGATGCGTTCCGTGAGAGAATACGAAACGGCCACCGCCGACATTCAGGTGGGGGAATCAAAATCGACGACCCGACTCCCTGATTCCCTGAAGCTGATCGTTGCACAAGGGCGAACGGAAGGGGTCGAACTGTATAGCCTGAGTGGTTTATTAACGGGGGACGAGCTGAACTTGATTCGGTCTCCGGCGGACAGCCTCGCCTTGATTTCGTTACTTCCGGGAAAAGAGCTATCCGTCGGCGAAACCTGGACAGTATCGGGCTGGGCCTTCCAGATGCTGACCTCGTTGGATGCCGTCGTGAAGGGGGAACTGGTTTGTACACTCGCCTCCGTCGAAAAAGGGATCGCAAAAATCACGATGGCAGGAGACTTGGAAGGGGCGACGGTCGGCTCTTTGACCGAGGTCAAGGTGAGTGGTTTTTTCCTCTATAACCTGGAAGGAAAATACATTTCCGATACCGATTTCGTGCAGACAGAAACGCGAACCGTTGGCCCAGTCAGTCCCGGACTCGACATCACCGCCCGGATCCGGTTGCTTCGTCAGCCCGCCAAAGTTCCCGGTCGCCTCGCAGACGCAAAAATTATCGATAACGCCGCAAATGATGCGGGAGATGCAGCCAAGTCATTACGATTTGAATCCCCCTGGAACATCAGCATTCAACATGGCCGGCAGTGGCACGAGTGTACCATTGATGAAAAGATGGCGATTTTTCGGATGCTCGATGATGGAAACTTCATTGCCGAGTGTTCCTTGACCCATATCTCCCCCGCAAAACCGGGCGAGCACCTCTCGGAACAGGTGTTCCTGTCCGACATCCGCCGCTCGCTGGGAGATCAGTTTCGTACCATGAGTAAGGGGGACATCATCCCCGCGAGCGATCGAAAATTCATTTACCAAGTGACTGCGGAAGGTGTCGATGGCGAACGGCCGGTGACTTGGGTTTTTTATCTGGTTGCGGATCCAAGTGGCAGACAGGCATCACTCAAATTTGAAGTCGATACCGCCTCGTACGACAAATTAGCGAAGCAAGATCGAGAACTGGTCAATTCCTTAAAGTTTGGGCCGACACCCGCCCCGCGCGCCGCGATTAAATAACGCGATCGAAAGACCTATGTCAGCGTGAACATGGATCCATCCACCCCCCTCAACAACGATGAAGTGGCTACGGCTGAAGTGGCTACGGCTGAAGTGGCTACGGCGGTGAACTCTTCGCCGCTGATTCTTTTACCCGGCTTGGGTGGTGATTCGAGACTGTTTGCAGCCCAGCGGGCCGAGTTTCCCCATCTGATCGTACCGAGTTGGATTACCCCCGAAAAACAGGAGCCGCTTGCGACTTATGCGGCCCGGTTTGCCGAGAAAATTGATCCAGGCCAGCCCTGCTTCCTGGGGGGGCTCTCTTTTGGTGGCGTGATGGCTCTGGAAGTCGCCACGCACCTGTTATCGCGTGAGTGCTATCTGATAGGGAGCGTCCGCAGCCCCCAGCAGATCCCGCGGCGGCTAAAGATTTTTCGAGCGGCCTCAAGTCTGGTGATGATCCCCAAGTGGCTTTCCCCTTGGGCGTTGACATATGCGGGAGGCTGGATGACCCCTCAATATCGCGGGGCGGTTCGCCAGCTGATGGATTCGGATGACGCATTTCTCCGCTGGGCAGCAGGTGCGATTCTCGATTGGACCCCCTCACCCGGCGTCGCGAAACTGCGGATCATCCAAATTCATGGAGATCAGGATCGGGTCTTTCCGGTGTCAAGCATCGCCGCTGACAAAGTGATCCGTGGGGCGGGGCACCTGGTTTCCCTGACACATGCTGCCGAGGTGAATCAGTTTCTGAAGGAACGAATGTTCATGGCCCCCGATATCACTCCGCAGCCATCTACGATGGACCCCAAAAACTGGACCAGGAAATAAGGTAAACTTTCCGTGGTTCAATTTTGGAGGTGAAGATGGCAGGTAAGCGTAAAATTCGGAGCGTCAGTTTCAAAGCGAAGGTTGCGATTGCAGCATTGCGCGAGCAGGAGACGTTGGCGGAGTTGTCGAGCCGATTCATGGTGAATTCGACACAGATTACTGTTTGGAAGCGTCCGCTTTTGATATCGCGTATGTGCCGATGCCACGGGGCTTCATGTACTTGGTGGCGGTGATCGATTGGCACAGCCGTTACGTTTTGTCGTGGCGATTATCGAACAGCTTGGAAAGCAGTTTTTGCCTGGAGGCGTTGGAGGCCGCGTTGGAACTGGGATGCCCGGAGATTTTCAAACAGACCAAGGAGTCCAATTTACGAATCGTCTGTTCACGGGTCGTCTGGAGGAAGCTGGGATTGCGATCAGCATGGATGGTCGAGGCCGCGCATTGGACAATGTGTTTGTGGAACGTCTGTGGTGGAGTGTGAAGTACGAGCATATTTATCAGCACAATCATCAGACCACCAAGTCTTTGCACCAGGGGTTGGATACCTACCTGGATTTCTTCAATCGGAAGCGTCCTCACCAGAGTTTGGCGTACGAGACATCGTGGGACGTGTACCACGGAAAAGTGACGGTAAAGGGGCCGATGGCTCGGCCATAAACGAGGGGGAGACTGGGGCGGCGTTTTGGGACAGTGGCTCCGCTCCGGTTCGCTGCGCTCACCTGCGCGGAGCCACTGCCCCAAAACGAAAGGGCGGGCGACTGGCTGTCACCAGTCTCTCTAATTAAATCTGTTTTCTGGTCTAGACAATGGAGTCCACCGTAATGGGATCAGTGGCACAACTGAATTGGCAGATCGTGATGGATTGGGGCGCTTGATTGATCAAATCGAGAGCAACGATATCCGCACGGTTCTGGTGGAATGATCAGATCGTATCGCCCGCGATTTGCTCGTGGGTGAAGTAATTTTTGGTCAGTTTCGAGATTTGGGTGTGCCAGTCATTGAAGCAGCCAGTGGCATTGTGCTCACGGCAGACGATGGCGATGCGACAAAGGTTCTGATTCGTCAAATCCTCGGAGCAGTGGCGCAGTTCGACAAGTCGGTTGTCGTTTCGAAATTGCGTGCGGCACGAGATCGAATGCGACGAAATGAAGGGAGATGTGAAGGACGAAAGCCTTTCGGTTCATTCGCTGGTGAATAAGCCGTTTTTGACCACATCATCACACTCAGAAAATCTCGAAAAGCACAACGGCGAACTTCATACAGGAAGAACGCGGAAATATTGAATTACGATGGGATTCATGCCCGGAGCGGCAAACCGTGGAATGGAACGACAATCAGAAACATGGTGGCACGTCGAACAAAGACGTGAAGCGACTCAGCATTATTAGATATCCCTGAATCCATCGCCACCAGCATATCCGTGACCACCATTCCGTTGCCGCTTCCCG
>CAMBQP010000126.1 GCA_945869955.1 Schlesneria paludicola DSM 18645 | reverse complement strand
GTAGGAGTCGACTTTTTCCCGGAATGGACATTCGGAGATGTCACCGGGCGATCAGAAGCGTGCGACACCACGTTCCCCGCTTTTGGTGTCCCCGTTTTCTGGGAACTCGATGCGACGGTGGACTTGTTCGACCGTGAGCCCGTTTTCGTTGGATCGCCTGGTGAGGAATTACCTCCAGCAGATTCCGCAGTGCCACCCCGGGTTCCGATGTCGGACTGTTCGGCATCAAATTTTTGTTGTTGTATCTGCCCACGATTGGCATCGCCGCGTGAACGATTCCCTACCTGCAACACACCCTCGTCCAGAGACGAGCGATCAGCGAGGCTTTCGTCCGCCGAAACCGTGTCGAGTTCGGCTTTTTCCCCGAACGTTTTTTTATTTTGTTCCGAATCCCAAGGATTCATCCGTTCGTCGTGAGACGAATCAGCACCGATTGCCTCATGAGGATTGTCTGAAGAATGCCCCGGCTGGAATTGCGTTGAATCGGCATCAGGATTTGCGGAATTTCGCGCGATTTCCCGGCTTTTTGCCGGTCGATCACCTCGTTCCTCGGCTGAGTCTTCTCGCACATCATCACGAGTTCGAGCCGGTGCCTTGAACGACAATCCCTCATCTGTCGAGGAATCGCTGGTAATTCTTGCCGAGCGGGGACTGCGATCAACAGGAAAACCGAGGCTTTCCGCACGATCTCGCGACCGCGCAGGAAGTGCGCAACCCGCCATGTTGAACATGAGCAGTGCGAACAGCAGCGGACCGACAACGGATCGCATACCGGGATACCCTGGGAAACGAAAACCAAGATGAAAACGAGACAGGAACGCGAAATGATCGGCGGACGGTAGCCAAATTTGCCGATTGGAACAAGATCAATCGATTTGGGAGGAGTTTTCAGTTTTCAGGGGCCAGAGGGCCGAGCTTATTTTGTTGTGCCCTTCTTTTTGGCCTTGGCGGTTTTTTTGGGTGTTGCCGCGGGTTGGTTGGATGTGATTTTTTTCGCTGCGGAGTTGGCTTTTACGCTTTTCTTGGTTTTTGCGGCGGTTTGCCCGGTGGTTTCCTGGGTGGTTTCTTGGGCGGTTCGCTGGGGGCCTGTCTTTTTTGTGGTGGATTTTTTCTCAGAAAAAATCCGATCCCAACTCGAGGAAAATTGGACTGTTGATCCGGTATGAACTGTGTACCCCGTCATTCGTCTGTACCCTTTACGATTCGAAAAGATCGCGTCGCTGCTGAGACGCTGCATGACCTCCGGCAGTGGAGGCTCACTTACCAACGAAGTTTACAGCGAGCGATCACTTCCGTCACGCATGCCGATTTTCTTGTTGTATCGACCCGTATTGCTTCCATGGAGGGTACAGCATCATTCGACTGGAATCGGATTGTCTGGAACTGCTCTTGGGGTGAAAACTCGTTTTAAACAGCGTCTGCTCGAAGATTTCCTTCTGAGTGAAACCGCTGGTCGCCATTTCCGAGGAATCAACCCCGTTACTCACGGCAGCGATCGCAGGGCGGGGTTCCCATTTTTCGGCTGAGACTCCGTTGTTTGAGACTCCGTTGTTCGACATATCGCTGTTTGGTGCCGGGCTGTTCGGTGACACCTCTCGCATCGTTGCCGACTTGGCCGAGACGATATGCCGGGGCAGGTGCGTAGCCCCCAGTTGCTTTGCACGGCAGTGGATGACGGTCTGTTCGAGTACCCACTCCAGTTCTCGCACATTTCCCGGCCAGGGATATTCCAGCAGAGTCGTGAATAATCCCGCATCAATTTCCAAAAGGGGCTTGCGATGTTTGATCAAAAGGTACTGCAGCAATTTTCTGGCCAGAGGAACGATATCCATCGGCCGCCGCCGTAGCGGTGGTAAGACGAATTGATGTCGACCCAGTTGGTCCCAAAGGTTCGCCGAAAATCGGCCCTGTTTTACCAGGGGTTCGAGTGATTGATGGCTGGAAACAATCAACCTTGCCTGACAAAGCCGAACATCTCCGGAACCAACCGGCTCAAACTCGCCCGTCTCGATCAGATGTAACAGTTTTGCTTGCTGAACCGATCCGAGTGTATCGATTTCGTCAATCACCACAAAACCTCGTCGAGCGGCCAACAAACGTCCCATCGCTGGTCGTGTTGTCGAGTGGGAATCCCCGTGATCGACGCCAAACAATTCCTGCTCGATCAGTTCATTGGGCAGGGTTCCACTCGCCACAGTCAGTAAGGGCTCGTGCCTTCTCGGGGAAAGCTCGTAAATCAAACGCGCCACATGGGTTTTTCCACTACCGGTCTCACCGATCAATGTGATGAGGTCATCCTGACCCGCCGCCAATTCAATCCGGGCCAATGTTTCGCCGAATGCCGGGCAATCCGTTTCCAATCGCCGACTGGTCCCCGTCAGAACTTTCTGCGGCGGCTGATCAGCAGTTCGGAATGGAGACGAATCATTCATTTCAAGGGCCGCTTTCGGGACTCGTGTCATTGGCGAGGGGAACGAAATCAGGTGGTATCAACAGGATGACACCCCATGGTCTTCCCGCCGCACAACGGGCTTCATGAACGGGAATCACCGGTCACTGGTACTGAGCTACAAATACAATGCCAAACACAATCTCCTTGGCCGGGCGCTGGCCGAAATTGCGAATTTGTAGGACTTATTGCAGAGATTCTTGGCCCACGGCGGAATCGTTGGGGGCTTGGATGTGGTATTTTCTCAACAACGAGTGGTATTCCTGTTGATTTCAGGCATCATCGACCAGGACCGAGTCTCACAATGCGAATTGAACCTCGCGACACCCGAATCGATTGTGGTTTATACTACCGGGCAACTCGGTTCACGCTCGCCTCGATGCCGTCGATCTGAGAAGATTAACGGCACAGGAAAACACCACCAAACGAGGTCCTGATACCGCCGCCAAGGCGGACCGACCTTTTCCACAATAGGTTGCTTCAATTGTCACACATGACCCGTTCAAGTCTTGCCCTCCGCAGCCTCATCCATCACTGGCGAACGAACCTCGCCGTTCTTTTGGGCGTGGTCGCCGGAATGTCTGTTATTGGCGGAGCCCTGATTGTGGGCGATTCGGTCAAATCGAGCTTGCGTCAAATGACGTTCGATCGATTAGGTGCGATCGACTTTGTGCTCAGCGGTCCCCGATTTTTTGAAGAGAGTTTAGCCACTCGAATGCAGCCCCCCTCGCCAGACCAGGGCTCCGGTCCCGCTGCAACCACTGGAGAAATCGCCCCGGCGATCGTCATGCGTGCTGCACTGCAATCCCGGACGGGAACGGCGATTCGACGCGCGGGGCAGGTCAATGTCTATGGCTTCGATCAACGAGCCTGGGGCTTGATCACGCAACCTGGCGCTGCATGTCCCACCGGGACCGGAGTCGTGCTGAATGCCCGCGCGGCCGAAGCCATTCACGCCCAAGTCGGCGATGAGGTCACCCTCTGGATTGAACTTCCCAGCACCGTTCCCCGCGATACACTGCTCGGCAAGAAAGATAATGACTCACAGGAAATCACCCTGACCGTGACCGAAATCGCTGCGGAAAACACCGGACTGGCGCGGTTGGGATTGCAACCGTCTCAGTCCATCCCGCTGAATGCGTTTATCGATCTGCACACCCTGCAAGAACGACTGGGGCTGGAAGCAATCAAGCCGTCGCGGCGCGATCCGGTCGGACAACCGGCTCGTGTCAACGCCTTGCTGAATCATGATCCTTCCCCCGGTCGATCCGATCCGCGCATTCACGCCCAAAAACTCAGAGACGCGCTGAGGCAAAATTATTCCCTTTCAGATCTCAATCTACGACTGACCGATAACAAAGCGGTTGGGGGGATCGTCCTGGAATCGGACCAGATGATCCTGGAAAATTCGTTTGTTTCCACCGCACAACAGACCGCCAAAGACCTCGGACTGGTGACCTCGCCCGAGATGGTCTATCTCGCCAATAAAATTTGGAATCCGGCCGTTTACGATTCCGGCAAACGGATCGGTTATTCGATGTATTCCACCGTCGCCGGTCTGGATGTACTCGAACTGGCGAGCACGCCGTTTGCTGGCTTCGAGTTTCTTGGCGATCCGCCGACCACCTGGGCCGAAAACGATGTCATTGTGAACGAGTTTCTCGCGGCCGATTTGCAAGTGCGCGTCGGTGACGAAATTCGCTTTAGCTATCATCTCATGGGTTCGCGGGGGGAACTGCCGGAACGGGAACATGCCGTGACCGTGCGAGGTATCGTGAAAATGACGGGGGCCGCCGTCGATCGCGCGCTCACCCCCCAAGTCAAGGGAATCACGGATGTCGAATCGTTAGCCGACTGGGACCAGCCATTTCCCATGGATCTCGATGCCGTCACCCCCCGCGATGACGAATACTGGGATAGCTATCGAGCCATTCCCAAAATCTTTATGCCACTGCAGACCGCACAGACTCTTTGGCCCAGCCGTTATGGGTCACTGACTTCACTTCGGTTGGCGCGGTCCGCCGATCTTGCGAACACCAGCGAAAAGACCTTGTTACGGGACGAGTTCACTACGAAGTTGCTCGCACAAATCAACCCGGTCGAAATCGGATTCGACTTTCAACCCGTCAAGGCGATTGGTCTGATGGCCGCCAACGGATCGACCGATTTTTCAGGCCTGTTCTTTGGCTTCAGCCTGTTTCTGATCATCGCGGCCATGATCCTGATTGGATTGCTGTTCCGGCTGGGGGTCGAGCGACGAGTTCGCGATTTGGGGCTCTTCTCGGCGGTCGGTTTTACGTTGCCGCAAGTGCAACGACAAATGGTATTCGAAGGCTTTCTGATCGGAGTCGCCGGTGGAGTACTCGGCGCATTCGTGGCGGTCGGTTATGCCAAACTGATGATCTACGGACTGACCCATTGGTGGGTCGGTGCCATTGGAACCCGAAACTTGCGGCTGGATGTTCGTCCCCTGAGTCTGGTAATCGGCTTCCTGATCTCGCTCATCGCCGCGCTGATTTCTATCTGGTGGGGGCTCAGACATTTGAAACAACTGAGTCCCCGCGAGCAACTGGCGGGTGTCACCGAGAAGGAAGTCGATTTCACCATGCAGCAAGCACAAGGCCGACGCGTCTTTCGGCGCGCGACTATGTGCAGTGGATTGGCACTGCTCTTGATGATCGCGAGTGTCGCGGGTTTGATCCCCGCCGCCGCTGCCTTTTTTGGTATTGGGATCCTGCTGCTGATTGCGTCGATGTCATTTCTTTCGGCCTGGCTGTGCGGCACCGGGGGAATTGCCGTATCGGGACGTGGTCTTTCGGCCCTGGGTCGCCTCGGCCTGCGCAATGCTTCACGCCAACGGCAGCGGACGGTGATGACCGCAGCCATGATTGGGACTGCCACGTTTTTGATCATCGCCGTCGCCGCATTCCGTCGTGATCCGACCAGTGAGAGTCCCGAGAAAATGTCGGGAAATGGCGGATTTACTTTGGTGGCGGAATCCAGCAGCCCGGTGCTGTATGACCTCAACACCGCAGAAGGCCGAAAGAAACTGCAGCTCGCCCCCCCCGAAGGATCGCCCGAATCTCACGCTCTCGACTCATTAAAAGTCATTCCGTTTCGGGTCAAGCCGGGGGAAGATGCCAGTTGTCTCAACCTTTATCAAACCCGTGTTCCTACCATTTTGGGTGTCCCCCAATCGCTGATTGACGAGGGACGATTTGCCTTTGCCTCGGGCTCGTGGAAAGAACTGAACTCATCAGACAGTGGATCCACATCGGCGAATCCCGCAGCTGCTGTGGGGGAAGCCACAGCCAGTTCGAGTTCCCCGTCGCTCGGCGCCCCGATTCCTGTCCTGGGGGACATGAACACACTGATGTTCTCTCTGCACAAAAGTGTTGGTGCCACCATTTCGATACCCAACGAAGAACATCCTCAACACCAGTTGATCGTGAAGGGGATGTTTCAGGACAGCCTGTTTCAGGGGGTGCTAGTGATGTCGGAAGCCAATTTTCTGCGACTTTTTCCCGAACAAAAAGGGTTTCAGTACTTCCTGATCGAAGTTCCTGCCGAGCAGGCTGATGCAGCAGAATCCTTGCTGGAAACCGAACTCGCCGAATACGGGTTTGATTCGGAACCAGTCAGCCAGCGACTGGCGCGGTTTCTCTCGGTCCAAAATACCTACCTCTCGACATTTCAGACACTCGGTGGCCTGGGATTGTTATTAGGGACTTTTGGCCTGGCAACCGTGATGATGCGAAATGTGCTCGAACGCCAGTCCGAACTGGCACTGCTCCGTTCGGTCGGATTTCAGCCGTGGGGCCTGGCGATCCTCGTGTTGTGGGAGAATGCCTTGATCCTGTTATGGGGACTTTTCGCCGGTGCTGGATCTGCGATCCTGGCTACCTCACCGAACCTGTTAAGCCGTGGTGCCGACCTCCCCTGGATCTCGCTGGCCACGTTGCTACTGATCGTGTTTGCAACGGGAATGCTCGCCGCCAGTTTCGCCATTTGGGGGGCGATCAGGCTCCCCATCGTTGCGACCTTACGTGGTGAATAATCAGGTCGGCTAAAAAGCCACTAAACGGAATGACGAAACGGCGAAAAACTCGGGACGCCTGACCCGCCAGCGGTCGGTCGTTTTCGTTGTTCGTCGTGCGTTCCATCTCCCGCGTGCGTTCCATCACCCATTCACGACAGCGGCGTCACTCAGCCATTCCACAAAATCGTCTCTGGTCGACAGTCTGGCCGCCAACACGGGGTCGGCGAAGATTCGGACCCGTTTGACATAGTCATCAAACTGGGTGCGTGCCAACGCATTGACCACCGGCGAGACTCGGCTGAGCGGATGATATCGCCGCTCTTTTGGATAGTAGATATCGACCTTGAATTCGACTTCCTTGTGTAGTGGCGGTGCATCGATCAACAGGTCGATCGGATGCACGTCGCAACCGAGTTCCTGGGCCACACGTGCCGACAATCGCCTGGCCACATTGAGCAGGTCTCCATAAGGGCGACCCGCAATCCGGCGATACAAATCCGGTGTCTGGTAGAGACTCAATTCGAGCACCCGTTTATGCAGACGCCGCTTTGGACCGAACAGCCCGTCCAAAAGTGGTGCAACAAGGGTCCCCGCACCGGCCAGTCGCAATTCTCGAATCACATCAAATTCGCTCTGCTGGAACAGCGTTTTCAGATCCAGCGACCGATGCAGTTCATAAAAACTCCGGGCAAACATGCAAGTTCCCGACCGGACAGCATGATGCCAATAAACTTCACTGAACATCACATATCGAGCAAACACCATTAGCTCAGCGGCCGTTTTTCCCTTTGAACTGATCGCCAATCCGTCCCCGTTTTCATTCACAATCAGCGACTGAATCAGCCGACCCCGGTCAAAGTTTCTCCCATAAGGAACCCCGGCATGCAGACTGTCTCGTTCGAGATAGTCCATCTTATCAATATCAATCGGACCAGAAAGAATGGAACGCATGAGCCTGAGTGTCGCCGAATCGGACTTTGCGACCAGCACATCCAGCACTTCGTCCGGCTCGATCCCCCATTCGTTTTTCAGTACCTGACCCAATTCGCGATCAGGAGCCAAAAACTCAGCCGCGAACTGTTCATGCGGCGGCAGATCCGCGAGCCCCATATCTTCAATCGGATGACAAAACGGCCAGTGTCCCAGATCGTGAAGCAGCGCCGCCACCATCAACACTTCCGCCTGATGCGGACTGACCGCAGCCGCGAAACGCTCGTCCTTGCCAAGTTGCCAGAGATATTTCAGGGCGTTATGAAAAACACCCAGCGCATGTTCAAACCGGGAATGCGTCGCCCCTGGATAAATCCGCGACGCCAGTCCCAGTTGCGAAATCTGCCGCAATCGCTGGAATTCCGCCGTATCGACGATCGAACGGACCCGCGCCGTAAACGGAACATCCAACTGGTGAGGAATCCGGATTAACGGGCCACCCGCCTGCAAATCAAATAACTCGGGTATCAAGCGATAGGGATGAGGCATGATAACGTCAGCGAACCTTATATCTCAGTTGCACGAGTGTTTTTTCGACGGTGTTGAGCTGATCACCTTGAAGCTCGATCCCCTCGTCGCTGAGGGTTCCCCCCGCTCCACAGCGGTTCTTGAGCAGCGTCAGAAGTGCGGGGAGGTCATTATCTGTTGCTGCCAGCCCCTTGATCAGTGTCACCATTTTTCCCTTTTTCCGTTTCTCCAGCGAAAGTCGAGCCGTTTGTCGTTCGGGTGGCAAAACGTTGACCTTGATCGTCTCCGCAGGACAGCGGCATTCGGTCTCGGGGAGATCACACTTCTCGCATCGAGGAGCTCGGTCAAAAATCGTTCCTGCCAGCAGTCCCATAAATCCCCGCTCACTTCCCCAGTGTCCCGTTACCAGTGTCCCATTACCAGTGTCCCGTTCTCTGATTCAGTTTTTTGTGTCCCTGACCAGAGCCCCATCTCGATCAATGCACCTCAGCAATAGTACCCAGGAATGGTCCTCGTGTGTTCAACCTGAGGACCATCCCCAAAAACGTGACTCTCTACCCGAATTCACTGGTCCTTCCCCCCGCGTACGGTCAGGCCTGCGGTTCGGTCATACTCCAGGCGTCGAGTGCTTGGGCCAGTTGATCCTCTGGCAGGATTTTCTGGTCCAGGCAGAGTTGTCGAATCGTTTTGCCACTTTTGAATGCTTCCTTGGCCAGCGCCGCCGCCTTTTCATAGCCGACATGCGGATTCAGGCTGGTCACCATCGCCAGACTTTTTTCAACGCTCGCCTCGCACGCCTCAACATTAGCCTCCATTTCGATCGCACACAAATCGATGAACGCAATCGTCCCCTGCGCCAACAGTGCGATCGATTCCAGTGTAGCATGCCCCATGATCGGCATCATGATGTTCAGCTGAAACTGGCCCCCTGTCGCACCGCTGAACGCCACGGTCTGATCGTTCCCAATCACACGTGCCGCAACCTGCATCAGGCTTTCACACATGACCGGATTCACTTTTCCGGGCATGATCGAGCTACCCGGTTGACGGTCTGGCAACATCACCTCATAAAATCCACAGCGAGGTCCCGACCCCAGCCAGCGAATGTTATTGGCGACGTTAAACAACGTCGTGGCAATCGTCCGCAGATGACCATGACAATCGACTAACCCATCACGCTGGGCATTGGCTTCAAAATGATTGACCGCCTCGATAAACGGAATCCCCGTTTCCTGGGCGAGTGCCGCACAGGTGTGGCGAGCAAAATCGGGATGGGTGTTAATCCCTGTCCCCACAGCGGTCCCCCCCACTGGCAGTTCGAGCACCGCCTGCAACGCCTGTTTGGCGCGCCCGACGCTCAGCTGCAGCTGACGGGCAAATCCCCCAAATTCCTGTCCCAGTCGTAGCGGTGTTGCGTCCGCCAGATGCGTCCGGCCAATCTTGATGATCTTGTCCCAGGCGGATGCTTTCTCGGCCAGCACCTTTTCAAACCGCTGCAGCGCGGGAATCAATCGTTCGTGAACCGAACGAGCGACCGCCACGTGAATCGCGGTGGGAAACGTATCATTTGTACTTTGTCCCATGTTGACATGGTCGTTGGGATGAATCGGCTTCTTGAGTTCAAACCGATTGCCACCCGTGATTTCAATCGCCCGATTGGAAATCACCTCGTTGATATTCATGTTGCTCGAAGTGCCCGATCCCGTCTGGAACACATCCACGGGGAACTCGGCATCAAATTTCCCTTCGACCACCTCTTTCGCTGCAGTCAGCATCGCTTCGACCTGAACGGCAGTTAACGGGTTTTTCCCGGTCCCTGTCAATTTTCCCAAATCCCGATTCGCCACCCCGGCGGCCCATTTGACTAAACCCATCGCCCGGATCATTTCCGCTCGCAGCGTCCAACCGGACACCGGAAAATTGTCGACCGCGCGTTGCGTCTGTGCCCCATAGTAGGCTTTGGCGGGAACCTGGACATCACCCATCGAATCGTGTTCGGTACGAAAATCGGTCATCGGAATTCGGCTTTGTTACGGGGAAAACGGTGTACTCAAACCAGAGACCTGCAGCGGACTCGGTCATCCAGTATTCGAGTATAACGCTCATCGGCCCGGTCTGCGATCTTTCGGAATCAACTCATTCCAAATCCGCCGTTTTCACCGCAGATTCACCGAGAAAATTCCACTGCCAACGAGGGCCTGAACGATGACGATCACTCGAATTCATCGTCTTTCCAGTTGGCCGCCGACCGAAGCAGTTGATCATCAGGGGAGATCCGCTGGTAAATCAGTGCTTGCCGCAGGATGTTCGCTGCGGCCGGAGCGGCCACCTTCCCACCGAACGTCTCGCCCCCGACCGAGGACTGATTGACCACCACCAGCGTGAGCAGTCGCGGTGATTCGACGGGAGCCCCGCAAACGAACGAGCTGATGTATTTGCCATGAACATAGCCCCCCTCGGGCGACAGCGATTGCGCGGTCCCGGTTTTCCCAAAAACCTGGTAACCGGGAATCCGGGCCTTCTTCCCCGTCCCCCGCACCACCACATCCTGCATCGGGTGCTGAACAATCCAGTGCGCCGTCGCGGGACTGACCGTCGGAGTACTCATCCCGTTCAAGACCGCCGCCGAATCCTGTCGATCGTGCAGCACTATCCGGGGCCGAACCAGCGTCCCTCCATTTGCCAATGCCGCATGAGCTGTGATCAACTGCAGGGGAGTCGTCGCCAGTTCGTGCCCCATCGGAATCGACCCGGTCGAGTAACTCGTCCATTCCCTTAAGGGACGCAAGATTCCAGGTAACTCGCCCGGTAATTCAATCCCCGTCCTCCGCCCAAATCCGAACAGCAACGCCGCTTTGGCCAGCCGTTCGTTCCCCATCCGCTCACCGATTTTTGCCATCCCAATGTTGCTCGATTTGACCAGCACATCGGTCAAACTGAGCAACCCATAGCGGTGATGATCATGCAGGACACGCCGACCCATCCGGTACTCACCATTCCCACAATGAAAGTTTTCTTCTCGACCGATGACCCCTTCATCCAATCCGTAAGCCACGATGATCGGCTTGAAGGTCGATCCCGGTTCGTAAATATCCGCAATCGCTCGATTCTTCCACGAGTCGGCCGAGGCTTTTTGCGGGTGATTCGGATCGAATGTCGGACGGGTGGCCATCGCAATCACGTCGCCGCTCACAGGGTCCATCACCAGCGCTGAGCAACTTTCAGGCTGCCATTCTTCCATCACCTGGTCCAGCTCACGCTCGGCATACAATTGGATCACCACATCCAGTGTCAACGGAACCGTACGCCCCGCAATCGGCAGCTGATAATCCTCGTCCAGAATTTCAATCACATGACCACGCGCATCGCGGCCAATCCGCCGGTGCCCATTTTTTCCCCGTAGCGTCGCATCAAATCGCTCTTCAATTCCACCCCGACCAACACCATCGATATCCCGAAGTCCCAGCACCTGAGCCGCCACCACCCCTTGCGGGTATTCGCGACGATATTCATCCCGAAACCCCCACGAACCCTTGGGTAAGTCCAGTCGCTTGATCGCCTCGACCTCCTCCTCGACCAAACGGCGTTTGATCCAGAGAAATTTTTTGGTCGAGTTTCCATTCAGCTTCTCGAGCAATCCCTCTTCAGCCAGCCCCAGTGGTTCAGCTAACTGGTGTGCCAAACCCGAAAGATCCGTAATCCGGGCGGGAATCAAATACAGGCTGCGAGCCGTGAGGGTGGTCGCCAGCAACCGTCCCTGACGATCGACGATATCACCGGGACGGGCGGGAATCTCTTCCACCATTTCACGCTGCTGCTCGGCTTTGCCGGCAAACTTTTCGCGATCCCACCATTGTAACTGCGTCAACCTTGCAGCGAGCGCCAGCCAGCCCAGACCCAGTATCGTCACAATCAGACGAACCCGCCCAGAGACTTGTCCTACACCGCGATCAGTGGAAAGGTGGGACATGTCAGCCTGCAGATCCCGAGTCAACTCGACCCTGCAGCGTCGGCACGCGACGCGGATCGGTCCGCAAGGTTTTTTTCGGACGTTCCAGCGGCAGTTCGCCCCGCTCTAATGGACCTAACAGTCGCTCGGGAGTCCCCAAACGCTGTGCCTCGACTCGTAACCGAACTTGCGCATCCAAAATCGCGTCAAGGCGATACTGCTGGTGACTCAGCCCCCGGCGTAACTGCAGGTTGTGCGTCTCTAACGCGGTTCCCGTGAGTGCCACGAGGACAATCAAACTTAATGCGGCCCCAAAGCGGAAGAACATTTTTGCATTCCCGCAAAATCCGACGCGATCAACGTGCGATCGGTTTGCTATCGGAGCTCGCGCGGCGTTCCCACCACCTGAACACGACTGGCGTCGGCGGGAAGTTTCAAAACGGTGCCAATTTTGAGTGAATTGCCGTCTTGGAGAACATTGCGGTTCATCTCCAGAATCTGCACCCAGCGCGACGATCGCCCCAAATGAGATTTCGCAATCTCAGTCAGGGTGTCATGCCCCCCCACTCGATACAACGGTGTTCCGTCAGCAGAAAGGAAAAATCCGGCAGGGGCGGCATCTTCGGACTTTTTGACCTGCTTCTTCACCACGGTCGGTGCCGGATCAGGCTGCGCCGGACTCGGAATCAAAGCCGCATAACGTTGCTCGAGCACCGAAATCTCAGGCGTGGAAATCTCGATCCCCGGTTTCATCCGCTTTTCATCGGGAATCGCCTGCAGGTTGTGTTGAGCCAATGCCAGGTAATATCGACCCGCGCCGTATCGCTTGCGGGAAATCGACCAAAAATTGTCGTTCGGCTGAATCACATACGTCGGACCACTCGCGGTTGGAACGCTCCCCTTGGTCGCCATTCGGGGGGAAGCATCGGACGAGCCTCGACGTTCTTCAAAAGTGACCGGAGCCGCTCGTCGTTCACTCCGGGGAGCCGCTTCCAGACCACGATCAAAGTCTCCCGATTGACGTACCGACCCGGCTCGACCTGATTTCGCATCCACCCCCTGAGAATCGCCGGCCCCATCGAATCCCGAGGATGTATCGAGACGACGAGCCTCTTTCTGAGGTACGGTTCGCTCCGTCGCTGGCATTTCAAATTCCGGATCCTCAATATTCGCTTCCGCACCACCTGCCACCGGCAGCGGCAAGGATCCCGCTTGAGTTTCCGTCGGCTGCGGATCGGCAGCCCCGTCACCGGAAAAGGGATCGGGTTCGGTGTTTTGGGCCAATTGAATGATGCGCGTGGCTGGCTTGCGTTGAGTCGGTTCAAAATCGTCGAACGAGACTTCTGCCGGTTCGCGTGCCGATTCTCGGGCGGAGGCAGTCCGGACGGCCGCCGCCGGGACAGAGGGCAGAGACCTGACCGGCTCAACAGACTCTTCATCAGGAGCCAGCATCACGGGGAGCTTGGTTTTCTTCGGGGCCGGAACTGGTTCGCTGAAGCCGAACGGCTCGTCCGCTTCAACCCCCTTCGTGGGGAGTTCACTCTCGCGCCGGGGACTTTCGTCAGTCCCCAGCCGAGAATTTTCGCTTCCATCGCGAAGCCGTTTTTTCCGCAGCAGGTCACTCACACTCTGGACTTGTTCCTGATCGCGCGGGGTCTGGGCCTCATTTTCGAAGGGGGAGTCATCCGGTTCCTGGATCGCCGCATTCGTCGATTCCTGGTTGGCGAGTCCTTCCAGGGGCCGATGAATCTTTTTATAAACCAGAAAGCCGAACACGCCCACCAGCAGGGCGACCATGAGCAGGCCGACTTTGGTTTCGCGTGTCATGATGAGGTTCCTTCCTCGGAGTGTTTTTTCGTAAGGATTTTTGTATGCGTATGCGTTGTGTTTCATCAACAGGACGTCGGCTGATACAGCATGCGTACCGCAGTTGTGGCCCACATTCGGCGTGGTCCACCTTAAACTCGCCACATTTTAAACCATTCTCTTGATCGCCGCCCGCAGTTTTGCCGAACGGCTGCGGGGATTAAATCGCTGTTCCTGTGGCGTACCAACCACGGGTTTGTTGGTCAAATTTTCCCAATGTTCACGCCGCCGGAATTCATTTTTGACGAGTCGATCTTCCAGCGAATGAAACGTGATCACGACCAACATTCCCCCCGTCTTGAGTACTTCAAAGCAACTCGACGAGATTCCTCGCTGGACATGATCCAGTTCTTGATTAACAGCAATGCGGAGTGCTTGAAAAACGCGTGTCGCGGGATTCTTGTCACTCGGCCCTTGTCGACGGAACGCAGGGCACTCCGCAACCGCAGCCGCCAGATCCGCCCCAGTCCGGATCGGATGCGCCCCACGTCGCTTGACCAGAAATTCCGCCAGAGGTCGGGCGAGTGGTTCCTCACCAAATTCCGCAAAGGCCTGTTCCAGTTCCTGGCTGCTCCAGAGGGCGAGAGCCTCAGCAGCCGATTGACCTTGCGTCACATCAAACCGCAGATCCAGCGGTCCTTGACTGGAAAAACTGAATCCACGAGTCGCGTCGGAAAGCTGATCCGACGAGAGTCCCAAATCGAGCAAGATTCGATCCACCCCGGAAATCCCAAGCTTTTCGAGGACCGCGGGCAATTCGACGTAGCTCGCATGGCAAAGCGAGACATTTTCGCCCGCGACCTGTTTGGCGGCATGTCCGAGCATCATGGGATCCCGATCAAGCCCAATGAGTCGCCCTTGGGGGCCGATTTGCCTGAGGATTTCCCGGCTATGGCCTCCAGCGCCGACGGTTCCATCGACAACGATCATCCCGGGTTGAAGTTGCATCTGTGCTAATACCTCCCGCATCAAAACGGGGACATGAACGGCTCGCAGATCGATTTCCGAAGGCCCAGGCTCCATAACAATTTCAATGAAAGATGATGTCGTCCGCAGAAAAACGAGGTGATTCGAAGGAAACGAAGTCAACAGCCGGTGAGGGGGCGTAAATCGCAGTCAATCAGATCAAAACGGGTTGTATTTCAGTCCCCCAATTTTGAAAAGGTCAGTTTACGGTCTCAGAGTTTTCAGTTTTCAGTTTTCAGTTTTCAGCCTCCCACCTGCCAGTTCCCCGTCATCTCCGCCTCCCCCTTGACGTGACGGGCTCTTGCGATAGGATAGTGGTTGGATACGGCAAAACTGTTTCCAAGAGGGGGCGACCGGATTCGACTGGATCATGCGAGGTCTGGGTTGCGTGCCGTGGTTGATCAGTTGGCCACGTAAAAAGCTGATCAAAAAACAACTGCTAACAAGCCGTTGACCTTGGCTGCCTAGTGTGGCCTTGACTGAGGAATCCCCGCCTGTGGAGTCCAAAAGTCAAACGTAAAAACGGGCTGGCTCCCGGTCAATGCGACCTACGCCGGGGGCAAGACTAGTGGGACGATGATCGCCAGAAGGCTTCGTTCGTTGTGGCTTCGGCGATGACTTAATCAGCGGACTACGCACGTAGAGGCTCTTTCTAAGGGGTCTCAGGACGGGGGTTCAATTCCCCCCGCCTCCACTGACACGGCCACCGCAAGGTGGCTCGAAGCAAACTGACCCGCTGGCTCACCCCAGCGGGTCTTTGCATTTCTACGCGGAAATTCGGGGCTTTTTCGCGTCGCCGAACTTCGATGGCGTCGAAACCACGGGACGTGCTCGACACCCATCGCCACCCGAAAAGGCTCGAATCGGGGCCAAAGGCTCTAAACCACGGGACGACCCCCAACCCCGTCCCGTACTCAGAAACCCTGCAAAACACGGCACTTTCGTGATTTTGAACAGGCGTGAGGTTTTAGCCTGAAACGCCAGTGGCAGTGACATGAAAAACCTGACCACCGCGTCCCGAGGAAGTATCACCAGCTCTCAAACAGAAAGATCTGGGACCAGAGGCGACTGCAAGCGACGTCGCTCGTTGTGAAGAAACGGAAGAATGCGGCTTGACGCGATGGGGGCTCGCGTTCACTCCGCCGCGATCAATGCTCGCCGTTGCTCTTCCCAAAAGACCGGAATGCCCTTCCGGCAATACTGCAGACTGATGTCTTCGAACGCCTGACCTGCCAGGATCGATTCGACGATATCCGGCGCAAGCGAGGTCAGTTGCAGCATACGCCCGACGTAGCTGCGGTCGACGCCCTGCTCTTTTGCGATGTCCTCGAGGCCTTCGAATTGCCCCGCCTCGATCTGCTGTTGCCAAACATATCCCTTGGCTAATGCATTTAGGAATGCGTTGTTGGGGACCGCAGATTCCACGGAGCTGGAGTCGGATTCCGATTCGACGCCATCGGCCAAGATCAGACCTGACGATGGATTTCGGCTCTCTATTCCCGGTTCACAAATTGACAAACGTCGCATTAGGGAAAAGTCCGCTTGCCGTTGAGCATCCAACCGATCGGTGTGTAACGCACAAACACGACGTAAGTTGCCAGGCAGAAAAGCCAAGTCACGAGAATCACTAGTGCCAACTTGACCATGGCGGGTATCGCGACCGGAATCAACAGCGTTTGCAAAAAAAGAATGATCGGCAAGTGAATCAAATACACCCAGTAGGAGGAATCGGCGCAGAACTTGAGCCAGGCATTCGAGCGACCCAGAAACCGCCGACCGACGAGTAACGCCGATAGCGTCAAAATGGACGACAGATACGCCGCCAACACAGACTCCAGCAAAGATGGCGTTAGCGACCCGAATTCGGTGGCCTGCTGGATCAATGCGATATCAAGCGCAGGCA
>CAMBQP010000125.1 GCA_945869955.1 Schlesneria paludicola DSM 18645 | reverse complement strand
AGGAACCGAATGAATTTGAACTCAATTCGATCCGGAATGATCCCCGAAAACTTGAAATCCTCCGGTTGCGATTGAGTGATCTCGGTTGGTGGATGCGGGTGTTGTGTCAATACATCGCGGTGCGGGCCAATCGGGAAGACAATGAACTGGGGAAATTCTGGCAAAGTCGGTTTCGGGCAGTCCGTTTATTGGATGAGGCGGCTCTGTTGGCCTGTGCAGCTTACGTGGACTTGAATCCCATCCGAGCGGCCATGGCGGAAACTCTCGAACAAAGCGACTACACCTCGGTGCAGCGCCGAATTCAGTCATTTTGACCAATAAATGACAATTCCACCTCAGCGACTTCAGCGACCAGCCAACCGAAACAGGAATTCACAGATAATCCTGTTGGAGCTGTGATACCGGCAGCGATTGGCCGCGAAGCGGCTGCTGAGAGGGTGTCGCCGATTGCCGTGCAGTCCCAAGTCACCGCAGATCGGTTTTTGTCACCGATTGCGTTGATTCCAGCGGATGCTCAGCGTTTGGGACCGCAAGCCAGTTCCCATCGGTTTCGTTGCAGCGACAAGGGTTTTCTTCCCCTATCACAGGGAGATTATCTGGAGTTACTCGATTGGACCGCCCGGCAGGTGGCTCCCGGCAAGCGAGGAACGACTCCCCCGTTAACCCCGCCCCTTTTTCAGCGATTGAGCGGCAAACTTCCCACTGCCACCGCTTGGGTCGAGTTGGTGCAGGATTTCGGAAAATTATTCGCCACCGTCGCCGGTCATCCCCAAACGATCGGAGCGACCCGCAGTCGAATTTCCGGATTTCCTCACCGCATGCGTCCCCGCGTCCGCGAGTTATTGCCAACTTCTGAGTAGCAACGATTCGAGAAAACCGGACGGAGGCAAATTGACGGCTCCCTCGCTGGTAAAAAAAACAACGAGGCGGAGGGCTTTCGTTGGCATTATCGCGATGTGATCGCGTTCTCATGCGTTTTGCGGCAGCGCGACCACGAAAAACTTGTGATTCCGTGCCCCTTGAGCTGCTTTTGCCCCCTCTCGCTCCGCCGTCATGAGCCTTACTGACTCGGCAAACCGAAATTATTTTAGTGTCCCCTGAGTCGTTCGGACGACTTCGCTCCTGGTTTTCGCTGGCGCAACGTAGAGGGAATTGATTCATTAAATGCGGGACTTTGCCGATTTGCCCGGTTTCGTGGAGATAAATCCCGTGACAGAACTGTGAAATCGGTCTAAGATAAATCAAGGAGTTCCTCGTCTATGGGAATGAACATGAGTCTGGAAAATCTGCCGACGAATCTGGAGCACGGCGTCGAGATGTTTGCCGACAGGCATCATATCTCGCACGACGAGGCGGTTGTTCGTCTGCTTGAAACGGGGCTACAGTTCGAGCAAAGCATTTCAAAGATCAAAGGCCTTTCGGGAATTCCGATGACCGATGATGAAGCCAGTGTCGTCGACGATGCTCTTGCATTGGCGATGGAAGACCGCCGACAACGTACGGATCGCATGAGCCGTGACTGACACAATCCTGGACACGGATATCCTGTCCGAAATCTTCAAAGAGCGCAACGTGGCCGTGTTGAGCCATGCACTTGCTTATGTGCGTGACCACAATCGTCTTACGTTCACCAGCGTCAGTGTCAGCGAAATGCTGCTGGGGCTATACGTCAAGGAAGCAACGCAGCAGATCAAAAAGGCAACGGCATTCCTCAAGTCGCATGAAGAACTTGTGCCATCATCGGAGGATTACTGGCTGGCCGCTGAGATCAACGCCGCGTTGCGCCGGGCGGGGAGACCGATCGGTGATGCTGATCCGCTTATCGCTGCATGTGCAATCAACCGGGACATGGTTTTGGCGACGGGAAATACCCGGCACTATCAGTTTGTGATTGATGTTGGATTTAAGTTACAGATTGAGAACTGGCGTGTGTGAGACCATGGGGACACTGAGCTGGCTTGAGATTGCGTTGCGATTTTGCTTAGATTGGCAGGATCAGCGGTTTTGATTTGTTTTGATTGGGAGCGGAATGCTGGCGAGGATGGCTCGAGCGGAAGTGTTTGCGCCTGATGAGGTTGCGGTTGTCCATGTGATGAATCGTGTGGTTCGTCGCTGTTATCTGCTGGGTGACGATCCGGTGTCCGGCAAGAATTATGATCACCGCAAAGTCATGATTGAAAATCAGTTACAGCGATTGGCCGGCGCATTCGGGATCGACCTGCTGAACCGAAATTACTCATGTGTCCCCTAGGAGTCTTCAGGTGAATCAATTCGGTCGACTTCATTTTGCTCGGAAGGATCTTTCAGCGGCCAGCATCGCGATTGACCTGTCCGCTCCGGCCGAAACTTGGCACCTGAAACTGGCGAATCCGGCAAACACGAACGGAGTTCTGGAAACTAATCCGGCAGAAGTGTATGATGTCGGCTCCAAGTCTTCCTCAGCCAGCAGCGAACCTTGTGGGTAAATCCGTTTTTCAATGTATCGTATTTCGGTGTCGATTCCGCGCCAATTCCATTACGATCGTCGTGATGACGTTGAACACTGGATGTGGAGAATGAGAGCTCATGGGAATGGTACTTCCCCCATGCAAACGCTGCCGGAATTTGATCCCACTCGATTCGGAATACTGTCCGCATTGCGGAGGTGATCTGAAATCCGCCGTCACCTGTGAGTTTGTGTGATGAAAGCAGTTGTTTCAGGTCGAGCCTGCGTTGCGTTGCTCATTCGGGGCGATGAACTGCATTCGATCCATTACGACAACACGGACGAATTGGTTCTTCGGCATCCCGAAGATTTTCGGACGCTGTTTGGTGGTGCGAATGATTTGGACTTTCTGGAGGAAGTCGATTCCATCGATGGGTTGCGCTCGCATCTCGAAGATGCGGTGGATGAGACCGAGGCGCTCGACTTGCTGCTGTTTCTGTGTGACGAACAACTTTCCCAAAAAACGCGTGAATCGGCCGCAATCGAACTGGAAGAATTGATTGTCTATCCCGAAATCGTCGCCTCGCTGGAGCAAATTCTTTTTGCGCAACCGTTGCCAAGTTCCGTTCACTTTGACGGGGCACGATCCGCGTGCGCTGCAACAAACAGCCGAAAGACACAGCACTTTCTGGAACAACTTTTCCAGTCTCAACCTGCAATCGAGGTGGTTCGATCGTCTTGGGACCAATTTCCTGAGGATTCGTTTGCAGGCAAGTCACGCCAACAGGTCGAGGCAATCTGTCTCCGAAAGGGTTTGTTCGCGGATTTTGTGCGGGAATTCCGGGACACAGCACAAGTCGCAAACAGTCAAATGCGCTGGTCAGCCGATGGCGAACTCCGCAAACAGTTGCCAACGGTCGTCAATTTACTGAATCAATGGGCAAAGCGAATTGGCGGTAACACGTCGCAGCACCAGCCAGCAGCACAAGACCAATACCCGGAAACGGATAACCATGAAGTCGACACTCAGAAGCCGCAAAAAACGCCTGCCGCCAGATCATGATGATAAATGGTTGATGGAAGACGAGCTTCGATTTCTGCTGCAAGCTGCTTGATGCTTACTTCGATTTCCGGTTTTTTGGTGTCAGTTTCACCGTCAGATGATCGATTTGAAAATCGAGTCCCGCCGGGTCGAAGACGGAATGAAAAAATTCTTCTGCCGAGACCTTCTTAACGTCCACGTCGATCGTTTGGTCGAGTCGAATCCCGGCCGCGTCCAATTCGTCGGCGTCGAATTCAAAGCTGACTGCGGATTCCTCTAATGTTTTCATCAGCCCACTGAGTGGAGTTCGTACCGCCTTTAACGTGAACAATTGTTTACGCAGCGGTTGTGGCGGTTCGATTTTGATCGGACTGCTTGTGCCGTCCCCGCGCAACAACACGGCGACGGCATCGTGATCCTCAAGCAACCCCCTGACGACGAGCTGATTCCCCGCGATCTCGGCCTGCATTCGTGGCCAGCGCTCACGAATCGCGGCTAAGGCATCGGCCACCTTCCGTCGGGTGGAATGTTTTCGCTCGATGAAAATTTCGTCTGGGATCGAGACCAACTCAACCCCATTCCCCTCGTTGGTCCAGCGGAACGTCATGTCAAATTGAATCAGTACGATCGAAAGTCCCTCGACAACCGAAACCTCGGGCAGGACCATTGCGGCCCACAGGTCGTGCGGAATCACGTCAGGATTGGCCACGCGCAGCCCCCCTTGTTCGGCAAATCGGTTCAGGATTTCGCGGGGAGAATCCAGGTCGTTTGAGGAAAACCGGCGGGGCTGAAGCAGCTTGGTGCGGCGTTTTCGTGGTATCGAAAACTCGCTCGCCTGCAATTCCTGGCGGCGAAGCTCGATCAATGTTCGCAAGCGGGTTGTCGCCGACTTCGGCCCGAGAAAGACCAGATTTCCAGGGACCGTGGCGTCGCATCCCGCCTGTTTGGCAAGGCTGATCAGGCCTGTTTTCAGGGAAACATTGGCGGCATCGAGCGGAAGTTCGACCGACGGATCTACCCGACGATCCAGAATGATCGCGATTTGCCGATCCGCCGCGATCCCCTGCAGCAGCGGACGAAACGCGATATTCGACCAGTTTCCGGAAAATGGCTGCTCGATTTCCTGACGAAATTTCGGACCCGTCAGCCAGTTCACCGCGACGGGTGGAGTCACCTCGAGTCGCGATTGACAGAGCATCCCCATCGTCAGCAGCAGGGGGACTGAAGCGATCATGACACAACTCCTGTGACAAACTCGTCGGGAAAAAACGCCTGTGGCGGACGCTCGCTGGCATTGTTAGGATGCTATTGCAATTATTGTAAGAAGTCCGCGGAGGGATCGCAGGAGGATCATCGGCATCCATCACGTTTTGTCCTGTCCCCACCGCGACAACAGGATCGTACGGAATCGAGAACAGATAACAAGGCGAAGCAGGGTCATCTTCCTCGCACGCAATCCGTTCCCGCTCACCAAACGATTCTAGAAGACCCCCTTGATCCGTCTCACACAATCTCGTTCTCGTTGAAAAAATCTCCTGGAAAGTCGAGTCGCAATCATGCTTACGACCCACGCCGTTGGCATCGACCTGGGAACCACTTATTCCTGTATTGCCTACTTGAATGAGCATGGCGAACCGGTCTCGATCCCCAATAAGGATGGTGAGCTTTCCACCCCGTCTGCGGTCCTGTTCGATGGCGATCAGGTGATTGTCGGGACCGAGGCGCTGCGAAATTCGATTCTCCATGCCGATCGAGTCGTCGTTCATGCCAAACGACAGATGGGAAATCCGACCCATCGATGGAAGATTGACGGCAAGAGCTATTCGCCCATTGATATCAGCGCCTACATTCTAAAATCGATGCTCGATACGGCTCGCGAACAGATTGGGCCCGTCACCAGTGCCGTGATCACGGTTCCGGCTCAATTCAGTGAGATTCAACGACAGGCGACGGTCGAGGCGGGTAAGCGGGCCGGCTTGACCCAGATCGATATCATCAACGAACCGGTCGCGGCAGCCCTGTGTTATGTCCTGGGAACAGAAGGGATCTGGTTCTCGGAACTCGCCGAAGCCCAAACCGTCTTAGTCGTCGATTTAGGCGGGGGGACGTTCGACCTGTCACTCGTGAATTACCAAAAGAACGAGGTCCAGGTCTTGGCGAGTGGTGGTGACCTGCATCTGGGTGGCCTGGATTGGAATAAAGCCCTGGAAAATGCGATCAGAAAACTGTTCTTCAAAGAATTTGGTATCGATCTGATCAAGGACCGTGAAAGTGCGCAGGCTCTGGCACTCGAAGCAGAGCAAACCAAACGGAGTCTCTCGGTTCGACCCAAAGCGGCGTTGACCGTTGTTTCCGGGGGCCAACGGAAAACCTATCAGGTCGAACTAGAGCGGTTTGAACAGCTGACAAAAGATTTTGTCGTACGGATGGAGCAACTGACACTGGGGCTGCTGAAAGAGTGCCAGATGGGATGGGCCAAGGTCGACGTGGTGCTCACCACCGGAGGATCATCCCGAATGCCGATGGTCCGGAACATGCTGAAACGGCTCAGCGGTCGAACGCTCAATACCTCGCTTTCTCCCGACCAGTCGATTGCACATGGTGCCACTTACTATGCCGGGATGTTGTTGACGAACAACGAGTTTGCCAAATCGATTCTGACACCAGCGGCCGCAAACCGCCTGTCGCAATACAAGCAGCAAAGCACCACCGCACGGGCGTTAGGAATCCTGATTCGGAATGTCGAGACAGGTGCGCGAGTTCCCGATTACATTCTCCCCGCACATACGCAACTCCCCGCTGCCGTGAGCCAGATTTACGGAACCGTTTCCGCAGGGCAACCACGTATCCACCTGCGGGTTGTCGAAAGTGGAACCGCCGCCGATTCCGCTCACGTGGAACTTGGCACCTGCCGGATCGAATCCTTGCCCGCAAACCTACCGGCGGGGAGCGAGATCGAAGTCACCATCACCTACGATGAGCAGGCACGCGTGTATGTGGCAGCCAAGCTGCTGGCGACCGGTCAAGTCGCACATACCAAATTTGTTCGCCCCGAAAATCGAATCACCAGTCCATTGAATGCCCCCGTCGAACAAGCGAATTCAAATTCGGTGCATGTCGTGTCCCCGTCCGCTCCGCGGGTGACACCCGATATCGTCGCCAAAGGGGATTTACCCTCGAGGTCAATCAATCGCCCGAACCCTGTCGCGACCCCGAAACCAGCACCCAAACCGGCCTCGGCACCACTCCCGTCAGGCATGAGTCTCTCGGCATTAGAGGACTCGTCCGTACCGATTCCACTCTGTAATGACTGTGGCGAACCACTCAATGCCCGCGGTCAATGCTTCCGCTGCGAATCACGACCTCGGGTTGGCAAAGAGGAAAATGGGGCCGCCAAGCCGAAGCCGTCGGCCCCGATGACAGCACCCAAACGGACGCTGCCAAACGAGGAAATGACCGATTTCCCGTGGGACGATGCTGATTCGGGGAAATCACCACCAGAAAAATCAACACAGGGCAAGCCGGCCTCACCCGCCAAACCGGCGATCAAACCCCCGCCGATCCCGCCCGCAGCGTCACAGGGTTCATCAAACCACAAGTCGGCAACAGGATCGTCAAAACCCGCAGTCTCTGATGACGATCTGTTCTGGAAGTCGATCGGCGACCTGTAGCAATCAGGCGATCAGTTCCTGAATCACGTGACCATGCACATCAGTCAACCGACGGTCGATGCCATTGTTGCGGAACGTCAGCTTCGTATGGTCAATCCCGAGTAACCGCAGCATGGTGGCATGAATATCGTAAACCTGCGTCGGGTTGGCTCGATCCAAAGGCTTATAACCCCACTCGTCGCTCGGCCCATAAGTCGTCCCCCCCCGAATGCCCCCTCCGGCCAGCCAGTTGGTGAAGACAAACGGATTGTGGTCGCGTCCTTTACCACCCTGAGCACACGGCATGCGACCAAATTCGGTCGTCCAATGGATGATGGTGTCGTCGAGCATTCCTCGTTGCTTCAGGTCTGCAATCAGCGCCGCAGCCCCGTGGGACATCCCCGTGGCTAACGGTCCATGATCACGAAACACATCTTCGTGCGAATCCCAATTGCGGCGAGGAAATCCGTTATCGCAACCGGACCAGATCTGGACGAACCGAACCCCTCGTTCGAGCAGTCGTCGGGCAATCAGGCATTTCCGGCCGAAAATGTCGGTCTCTTCGGGAACATTGATTTCCTTGGGAAATTCTCCCAGACCATGATCGAGCCCATACAGTTTGAGGATATGCCGGGGTTCGCCGGTGATGTTGAGCGCTTCCGGGGCCGCTAACTGCATGCGGGCAGCGAGCTCGTAAGACTTGATTCTGGCTTCCAGTCGGGAGTCTCCCGGACGCGTCTCGGCATGACGCCGATTCAGTCGACTCATGACCTCGAGTCCCGCGGCATCAGACCCTTTGGTGACGATCCCTTCGAGTGCAGGAAACAGGTCTTCGATCGGATTGAGGGCTCCTGGCCGAATGAGTGTCCCCTGATGGCGGGCGGGAAGGAAGGCCGAGTCCCAGTTTTTCTGTCCGTTCGAAGGGAAGCCGCGGTGATCGGGCATGACCACAAACGTCGGCAAATTATCGTTCATACTTCCCAGGCCATAGCTGACCCAGGCCCCCATCCCCGGAAAACCGGGGCTTTGAAAACCGGTCGCCTGCAACAGGGTGGCGGAACTATGGACACCCGATTTGCCGACAAGATTATGAACGAATGCCATCTCATCCACGACGGCCCCGAGCGGAGCACTCACCTCCGACAGCCGTTTGCCACACTGACCATAAGACTGCCATTTCCAGGGTGAGGCAAAGGTGGCACCATGTCCGTTCTGGAACAGTTCCACCGTTTCACCGGGATCCCACGGTTGGCCATCACGTTTCACCAATTCTGGCTTTTCATCGTACAGGTCAACATGACTGGCTGCACCCGCCATGAAGAACTGCACCACTCGTGTCGCTTTGGGGGGGATATGCAAAACTTCCACGACCCCACCGCCGGGCCCCGTCCGCTGACCGATGGTGGTGCTGGCCGATTCGGCGGCGGGAAGAGTTTGCTCGCGACCAAACAGGCTGGCCAGCGCGATCCCCCCCAGACCTCCACCATATTGCCAGAGCAGATCACGGCGCGATACCGACAAGGATTCCATCATGAGAGATCTCCAAAAACGGGGCCGGTCTGGCTGTTTGCTGAGGGGGGCCGCAGGTTAAGCCCCCGATTTCGATCGATTCGATTCATTGCGATTTCGCGATCAACTCGGCAACCAGCGCGTCCCCGAATTCTAATCCTCTGCATCCCAGGCAACAAGCAGCCTTTTTCGCGATCGCGATCCGCTGGGGATCGCTCGTGACAACCGGTTCGCGCCGCTTGAAGAGAATCCCTGGCAACGCTAGAGTGATCGCTTCAGCGTGATTCATTTTCTGAGCGTCGATCCCTCATTCTTGGGCGAATTCGTTATGGCGTTCTCGATTGTGGCAGACCAGGGTCGGGTGGTTCTGGTCGTAATTCAGGGTTGTCTCACACAACCGGATGTGGCCCCACCGATCGATCCCTTTCGTGCGCTACTGGGTCCAGAAGCGTACCAGCGGAAGGTTCTGCTCGATCTGCGCGACTCGAACTATCTCGACTCGATGTGCATCGGCTGGCTGCTGAGTTCTCAAAAACGCTTTCGCGAAAACGGAGGCCAATTGGTGCTGCATTCGCTCCAACCGATGGCCGCCAACGTCTTCTCACTATTGCGATTAGATAAAGTGTTTCACATCGCGGAAGATCAGCAGAAGGCATTAGAGCTCACACGGGACGAGGAGGTTTAAATGGTCTACGACGGTCGTTTTGCTGGCGATTTTTTCACCAATCTGAGTCCCAGTGAGGTTCTTGCCGCCGTCATCGAACGTGCCGCTGACCAGCATGTGAGTGATTTATTTTTCCTGGCCGAAGAGTCTGGTATTCGCGTGGCCTTTCGGCGAATGGGACAGATCGAAACCGTCGCCGCGTTACCCCTCGACTTGGGCCGCACGGTGGTCACGCTGCTTAAGGCTGAAGCGGGGATCGACCTCGGGGATCGTCGCCGACCCCATGAAGGACGATTGATCCAGACGATCGGGGATCGCACAATCGATCTCAGAATCAACATCATCCCGACGCTACACGGCGAAGACCTTGCCGCTCGGTTGCTCGACCGAAAATTTGGCTTGCGAACCCTGGATCAAATCGGTCTGACACGGATCGAGCTGAACAAGATGCAGGCGATGCTCAACAATTCCAGCGGGTTGATTCTGGTGACGGGCCCCACGGGGACTGGTAAAACCACCACGCTGTACGGTTGCCTGCAATACCTGAACGACGGAACACGAAAGATCAATACGCTGGAAGATCCCGTCGAATATTCCGTGACCGGTTTGCGACAGTCGCAGACCAATGCAAAACTGGGACTCGATTTTCCCGAACTGCTGCGGAATGTGTTGCGGCAAGCTCCCGATGTCATCATGGTTGGCGAGATCCGCGATGAAGAAACGGCGTCCACCGCCGTGCGGGCCGCAAATAGTGGAACGGTCGTACTCTCGACACTCCATTCCCCCATTGCCGCCTCGGCGGTCATGAGCATGGCTGCACTCGGGGTAAATCGATTTTTCCTCTCGAATTGCCTGCTGGGAGTCGTCGCACAGCGACTGGTACGAACGCTCTGCACCAAATGTCGGGTGGCCTACGACATTAGTGAATCCCCTGAGACATTTGCCGATATCCAGCCGTTTCTCGAACCGGGATTCGGCACCTATATTTTTGGCCCCGGTTCGTGTGAAGCTTGCTGGCAACAAGGCTATTCAGGCCGAACAGCGATCCTGGAACTGATGGTCTTCAATCGTCAGTTGCGACAACTGGTCGCCAAAGGTTGCAGCAGTGAGGAACTGCAGGCGCTGGCAATGCAGCAAGGAATGCTCGAATTCCGTCGCTCAGCCATGGTCAAGGTGGCGATGGGGGTCACCAGTACGGAAGAAATCTTGCGAGAACTCCCCACAGATCAATTAGGTCTGGACCTATAAAAAGCCCCTCCATGAAGCGACTCGTTTGCCAGGATCCCACCCCAGCCAATTGATTGGGGTTGATCGGATATGCCGCTGAATACCGGGCCTACCAATCCGTTTCGGTTTTGTCATGAGGGCCAACAACAAATCAAAACGCGGTTGCGTCGATCACAATCATTCCGGAGGACATAAGACTAAGATGAGCGAGATTCCCGCCGAGATCAAAGATTCCCGACGGCACGATCTGGATGCGTTGCGAGCGTTTGCCATGCTGCTCGGGATCGTATTGCATGCCGTGTTGTCCTTGACGGGAAAACCCTGGATTGTCATGGATCGCTATCCGACCCCCGCTCTCGAATGGATGAATCACGCCATTCACGGGTTTCGCATGCCGCTGTTTATTTTTCTCAGCGGCTATTTCACGATGATGCTTTGGCGGCAACGGGGTTTGAAATCGCTTTTATGGCAACGGTATCTCCGGGTTTTAATCCCTTGCCTGCTCGGAGCGATGACAATCGTACCGGCATTAAGAATGTCCGTCTCTGTTGCCAGTACGATGGCTGCAAAGCAGGATGCCAAAAGAGCAGACACAACCCCGAAATCGCCACTGGTCGAAGCCATCCGCCGCCAAAACAAAACCGAGGTTGATCAACTGCTGGTTGCAGGGACCGACGTGAGTCAACCCGACCCCGAGTTTGGAATTCCCCCCCTCTCCTGGGCAGCCCATTATGGTGACCTCGAGATCGCCCGACGGCTGATCGCGCAGGGAGCCGATGTGAACCAGAAGAACCGGGATGGTTATCGAGCACTCCATTCCGCCGCGTTCCTGGGATTTCCGGATGTCGTCGAATTGCTGCTCGAGCATGGTGCCGATCCGGCCGCCTTGGGAAAATCCAATGATACGGCGAGTGATTCCGCAGCAGCCGATTGGGGCACGACGAAATTCATTGCTCAATTGTTGCGAATTCCCTTGCGTGAGGAAGTGGAAATCTGGGCGGGGCGAACCCAATGCCGCAACCTGATCATTCCCCTTCTCCCCGCAGCGACCGATCCCCCGGCAGCAGTCGACGGTCAAAATCCGAAAGGTTCAGCACCTGCGAAGCCGACCGAGGCCTGGAATTTGAACCAATTACGGCGAGACTATGTGAAGTTTCAAACATCCGAACAATTTTTGCTGCGTGTCCCCAATCGTGGTCTGCCGCAATGGTTGACGGATATTTCCCCGCTATTTTCTCTGGTGAGCAGCCCCAAGGAAAAGCCGATTCAACTGATTTTTACCTCGTTCTTTGACCATCTCTGGTTTTTGTGGTTTCTCTGTTATCTGGTCGTGATCCTCACCGTCTGCGTGACGGTCGGCCAGTGGCTCTCGATCCCCAAGCTGCCACGGCAACTGATCCTCTCGCCGTTTGGCCTGATCTGGATCATCGGCTTCACGATGATTCCCCAATTATTCATGGGAAGTTTTAATCCAACATACGGACCAGATACGTCAACAGGACTGATCATGCCTCCCCATCTGCTGGCGTATTACGGGATCTTTTTTGGGGTTGGGACCTGCTATTACGATGCCGACGACCAACAGGGAAAAGTCGGTCGCTGGTGGCCGCTGACGATTCCGCTGTCGTTGCTGGTGCTACTGCCGCTTGGTCACTTCACGCTGGGTCAAATCGTGATTTCCGGGCTGTTCCAGGTGACCTATACCTGGCTGATGACATTCGGACTGATGGGCCTGTTCCGCAGTCAGATTCAAAGTGAAAATAAGCGAATTCGGTATCTTGCCGACTCGGCCTACTGGCTGTATCTGGCGCATCTCCCCCTGATCGTCCTGGCTCAAGGTTGGATGAGAGACTGGAATTGGCCCGCCCCCCTGAAACTCCCCCTGATCGTCGTGCTCGTTACAGGCCTGTTGCTGCTAAGCTATCAATATCTGGTGCGGTATACCTGGATCGGGCGGATGCTCAACGGGCCACGGACCCGATCGTGAACCGTCAAGCAAACCGATCGATTTTCGGGAGACCCAAACATCCGTTACAATCCTGCATGAAAGGGGACAAACGCACCCGAAACGGGCTCGATCAACCAGGAGAAACTTCTTTGAACGCGAAGCGGTCCAAACGTTTGTTGCAGAGAAACGCAATCTCCCCATCCACAACGAATGCCGCACTCGAGGCCGACCATTCCGCAGTGGTTTTTTGGGATCGAACCCTGCTGGCTGTGTTACTGCTCTGGACGTTTCTCGGGCTCTGTGTTCCCCTCGCGGACACCGACTTCTGGTGGCATTTGAAAACGGGTGAGTGGATCCTGGCGGGAAACGGAATCCCGTACGTCGATCTGTATACCTTTACTGACTCCGATAAACCCTGGATCGATCTCCATTGGGGGTTTCAGCTGTTGATTACCGGTTTGTATCACCTGGGGGGAGTCCCGCTGGTGACACTGGCCAAAGGAGTGATCATTACGGCAGCGGTGGCCATCGGCTGGCATGCGGGTGGATCGGGTTTGACGACATGGAAAAAGGCCGCAATCTGGATTCCGCCGATCATCTGTATTGTGGGACGGGGCAACGAACGACCGGAAATGCTGTCCCTCCTGTTTCTGGCCCTGTGGCTCTGGATTGCCCGCCGCTCGGACCAGCGTCCGGGATTGATCTGGTGGCTGCCACTGGTGACCCTGGTCTGGGTGAACTGTCATGCGTTATTCATTCTGGGGCTGGTGGTCGGGGTTTGCTACGCGGTCGACGCGGTTGTTCGCACATGGTGGCCCCGCCAACTCGGTTGGGAACCGCGCCCCGCTGCAGCCCCTCCGTTGCGAACGATCTGGATCGCAGCGGGACTGATCGGACTGGCTTGCTTCCTCAATCCTTACTTTGAAGAAGGAGCCTTGTTTCCCTGGACTTTGTATCGCAAATTCTCGGTCGAAAAAGCCTTTTACAGCCAAAATATTGGCGAGTTTCAGCCCCCAATCGAATTTGTACGTAAATTCGGAATCATGAACCTGTACCTGATCGCCGAATTACTGACCTGGATGGTGGCAGCCTTCAGCTTCGTCTGGTTGCTGCTGGCCAAGCGACGCTGGAGCCTCTTTCGGGTGCTGATGTTTGCCGGCTATTCCCACTTGGCCTGGCAGGCCAGTCGCAATACCAATGTCTTCGCGCTTGTTGCCGGATTCGTTGCCTGTGAAAACTTCGCGGCTGGATCCCAATTGTTGTCGCGACTCACAACCGAGACTTCCGCACAGATCCGTCAACAGCTCCGCAAAACGATCGGAATGGCCGGCGGAATCAGCCTGCTTTGTCTGGCGGTCGTTACGGGTTGGTGGAATGAGATCGGCGAGAAAAACAAACCGTTTCGGCTGGGGGAGGCCCCGAACTGGTTTATTCACGACGCCGCGAAATTTGCCGGACAACCCGGTTTTCCCGACCGCGCTTTCGTCGCTCATCTTGGGCAAGCAGAAGTCTACATCTACCATCAGGGCCCCCAACGCAAAGTCTTCATGGACGCGCGTCTTGAAGTCTGTACGCAACGAACATTCGAAAAATTCAATGAGGCCTTACAAGACATGGCGACCGGTAATTCTCGCTGGCTGCGATGGTTTCAGGATGGAGATTTACCGGTTGTCATTCTCGATAGCCGACACTCGCGACCAGCCATCAACGGCTTGCTGCAGACTCCAACCTGGCGGTTGGTTTTTGCTGACCGAACCGCAGCGGTCTTTTTACCCTTAATCCAAGCCGAATCGCTGCAGTTGCCGACCGCAGACCCCACCCCGCTGATCTACCCCGATGGCCCACCAAAAAATAGCAAAACAAACCTCCCACCAACCGATGGCAGGAATTGACGATCTCCAATGCCAAGGGATCCGTGTCAAAGCCCAACGACGACGCTTGATGAGGAAATCTTGTAGTATCCGCCAGCCTTGATTGGCAAATAGGTTCCTCGTACGTCAGTTACTCTTGCGTCATGAAAACGGGGACCAGCAGATTATCCACAGGAGCGAAATCATCCGTCAAAATCTGCCCTTCGGCCAAAGCCAGGACGGCACTCATCTGGCCACCCAGAGTCGGCTCGGTTTGCCCCGGTTCTGTCTGCAGTGATGCGAACGGGCCACCGGTCCAGTCACCGGTATTATCCAGGGAGTTCAGATCGATTGGCTGACGCGAGCAGACCATTACGAACGTATCACGGCTGGCATTCGGCTGCTGGTGTGAGGTACTGAATACGTAAATGTTCGGAAAGATTTTCGCCGCGGTGGCCACATACCGACCCATAAATCGTCCTGGACCCTGCAGACGCGAGCGACGGGCGGCACTGGTGACCGCCTCTTCCCAGGCTTTGTTCGCCGGATCGAGTTCAATCAGTTGTCGTGCTGCGGCGGCCGAGACGATCCCGCGAAAGCCGAGCAGATGCTGGTCGCCGTCGATCCGCTGCACCTCAACAAACTCGTACGGATGAACCGAAGGGACCCAGCCTTCGAGGATGCCACCGGCAGACTCGAGCGACACCGGGATCGTCCCGGAATAGGGCTTTTTCTTGCGAGATTGTGTCCCCAATCCTCCAATCGCCTTGCGCCAACCTTCGCGTTCGTCCGCCAGATTGACTTCTGGCTGGAATCCTTTGGAAACCTCGAATGGAGTCGGTGGTTTCACCGGCGGCCACGTCACCCCTTTCAATCGAAGCTCTTCCGCAGGGGTCAGAGTTCGGGCCACGGACAGACGATAGCGTTGAGAGACAATTTCCATCACTTCGAGCGGTGCAAAGGGTTTCGCTGCAGGGACGCGCTGGTCTCGACGTGCCTCGTCACGCAAGATTCCATTCGGCAGCCGACCTGCGTATTCAAACTCGGCCTGACCGTAGGATGTTCCGGGATATTCGGTGCGGGGATAGATATCGATAATGTTCGCCTGAAAAACACCCCGATCATTCATCAGATCGTACGTTTTCTTGAGGAATTCGAGTGTCGTTAAATGGGCTGGAATACTGAAGTCGTTGAAAGCATCGGCATAAATAAAGTCATAGGTCACCGGGGCCTCACCACGCTCTTTCCGTCGGATGTTGGCTCGCAACTGATCATCGACAAAATTGCGGGCGTCACCGACCGTCGTATGGATGCGGGTTTCCAGCTCAGGAGTCAGCCCCATCTCTTTCTGTACGGCTCGATATACGGCAGGGTCCAGTTCCGCCACGTCGATCCGGGTGCTACCAGGAAATTCCTGCAGGAACCAGCGAGGAAAAATAAACCCGCCGCCACCATAAAAGCAGGCCGAAGATCGTCGCGATTCTCGTCGCAGCGTATTCAAAGTTTCATACCATTTTCCCGAGGGGGTCTTGGCAATCAAGCGATCCCGGATGGCCGTTGAGATCGGCTGGTAGGCGATCAGCACTTCCAGCGATTCATCGTGACGCAAGGTGGCACCCAATTCCTCGGCGATTACGATCCCTTCCGGGAGCTTCACCAGATTGGCGGAAGAAAATCCCCCCCAGTGCAGTTTGTTGGTCTCGACCTGCAGTTGCTCGATTGCGGCCCAATAGTCCGCTTCCGGGGCAAGAGCCAGCAGACGAGCAAACACTTCGTTCGATGGCTGCTCAATTTTTATAAGCTGACCCGCCTCATCCAGCGTGACTCCTGCGGGGAGATCTTGTGGATTGACGGCAACATTGGCCAGCAAATTCAGCGGAACCACCAGCGGCTCCTGTGCCGAGGGGGCGGCGACCCGTTTGGTCACGGCCGCATAAACCTTTTCGTATTCGTAGTGCAGTGATGTCGGATCACCGGGGTCATAATAACTATGGATTAGCTTATCAAGCCGTAACATCTTGATCGGCTTCTCATCCAGCAGGGTGTCGCTAATCCGAATATCCGAGTAATTACTTTCATCGTGATATTGATGCCTCGGATCATCGCGAAGTCCCAGGACCAGCCCCAGTTCGTGAAATTTGTCACCGAGTTGACCACCATAACTGTACCAGCGAGCGCGCGTTGTCTCGGCATCAGCCCCCGATTGCATCACCGAAACACAATTCCCAAAAACGAGTCCGACGCCGCCGAAAGCATCGGCATGCGTCGTTGCCAGCAGCGTTGTCCAGCCCAGCAACTGCATCCAACCCAACACAACTCCCGTACCAAAAATACGCCGTGATCCTGCCAAAATCACCGCCAGGATCGCCAGCGT
>CAMBQP010000124.1 GCA_945869955.1 Schlesneria paludicola DSM 18645 | reverse complement strand
GATTCCCCGTCAACTCGGGAAGGGCATCGATCAGCAACTTTTCCTGCGGACGGATAAAGAATGAATGCGGAATCTCTTCTTCAATTTTTTTATTTCGACGTGACACGCGAGGCTCTACAGAAATGAAAGGGGGGACAACGTACAAGGCTTGCTCGCCTCACATCACACGACAAAGGTAACACTTCAGATAGTCGGTTTCGAGGCAGTGGACCGACGAGGGGTGATCGGCGGCAGGTCCACGGACCTCTAACAGCTGCAGACGACGGTTTGCATGCAGTGATGCCTGGCTGAGCATATCCGCGAACATCTCGTGCGAAATTTGACCCGAACAGCTGCACGTCACGAAGAATCCACCCGGCTGAATCAGTCCCAGTGCAAAGCGATTCAGGCTGTAATAGCCTCGTAAAGCGGCGTCGATCCCCTGGCGATTCCGCGCCAACTTGGGAGGATCCAGTACCACGGTATCAAAACGTTCTCCCGCCAGCTCGAATTCTTCCAGCGCCTTGAAAGCATCCTGTTTGATGGTTTTCAGGCGATCCGAGACCCCATTCAATTCCGCATTGGTTCGTGCCTGCAATAAGGCCGAGGCCGAAGCGTCAACCGCCACCACCTCTGCAGCCCCCCCATTTACCAGGCAATTCAGTCCGAAACCACCGGTATAGCAACAGACATCCAGCACTCGCTTGCCACGGACAAAATCGGCCACACGGCGGCGATTGTCGCGCTGATCCAGAAAAAAGCCCGTCTTCTGCCCCTCGGCCACATCGATTCCGTACCGAACCCCATGCTCTTGAATGAACATCGGTCGGGGAGGCTCTTCACCCCATAACAGCCCATCTGCGAGCTCCAGCCCTTCGGTCTCGCGGATCCCTTTTTCCGTGCGTAGCCAGATCCCGCGTGGCTGTAACGCGTCGCGCAATCCGCCAATGATCACCTCTTTGCGGGCGGCAAGCGCCAGACTGGTCAGCTGAACCAGCAACCAGTCACCGTAGCGGTCGACAGTGAGACCGGAAAGGCCATCGGCTTCGCTGTAAATTTGTCGGCAGGCGCTTTGAGAATCTTGATTGGGATACAGGACAGTCCTCAACCCCACCGCTTCGTGAATTCGCCGTTGCCAGAACTCATCGGTCAAGGGGACCGATTCGTCCCACGAGTAAAGCCGGACCGCGATTTTACTAGCCGCATTGAACAACCCCCAGGCAATAAACTGACCGTCCGAAGCATGCAGCGCCACCACATCACCAGCGACCGGCGTCCCTTCCAAGTGATCAATCGCCCCTTGAAAGACCCAGGGGTGTCGACTGAAAAAGGGCAAGGCTTTGCGTGGTTTGAGGATCACTCGTGAAAAGGGGACAGATTTTGAGCCGGGCATGGAATACAGATTTCGCAGCAGGAGTTCGTCAACCGAGTTTCTTGCAGATCATATCGCGAAAACCCCACCACTCGCCACTCGCCTTCACTTCGCTGCGGGAGGGTCCGTTTTGCCATCCGTCTTGCCAAATCTTCGTGAACATTCCCTCAGGTCGCATGCGACGGTCAGATTCCGTACGCGGTGATCGTGGCGGTTATTTCTCGTCCCCCTGCGAAATATCGCGATACTTCTCGTGGCAATTCACGCACGAGACCTTGATTCGCTGAAAAGACTGGTCCGCAAGGTCACGGTCCCACGATTCCGTTTCCCGCGCCAACCGCAACGTGGTCCCCAAGGCGACCGCGGCCTCGTCGGCTTTAATCAGCATTTCCTGAAACAACGCAGAACGATCTTGCACATCCTGTCGGCGGTTCGCCTCCCGGAAATGTTCCGCCAACATCAGTGCTTCGTGCGGCGGATCGTGATCGCCCGGTTCGCTTTCGCCCCGATCGCGGACCCAACCTGCATCGTAGGCTTTCTTCAACTGATCCCATCGCGCATCGATCTCGACCATCAGCTGTGCCAGGCCTGAAACGTCCGCCACTTCCGGAAATTCCGCCGGAACCTGATCCAGCTCGACGGGTGTTGGCCGGATCAATAAGCGGGGGACCGCGTAAAGTCCACTGTAATGCGGATCCGTCCCCGCCTGTTTCATCACGGCAATGACGTGTTCGACCGTGCAACTTTCGTCGAGACACAACTGGATCGCCGCCGCCGCAGCCGGACCACGATGCTTTCCGTGATGGCAATGCAGGTACACCGGCCCCGGCAAGTCGCGGACCGCTTTCGCGAGTCGCAGTGTCTGCGGACGAGAAATTCCCTCGTACCCCACAGGAAGATGGACGTACTGCAATCCGAACTGGTGAGCTCGATCGACATCAGGCCTGGCTCCGTCCACCGAAATGATCGTCTGGATCCCCAACTCTTGGAGGGATCGAAAACCTTCATCCCCCTCCGGACTGCTACCGCTCAACAAATTGCCGTTGATTTGATAAACGTTATGCAGCCCTGCTTTCTCGATCTTCATGGCCGCTTCCGCCGTCCTCATGGCATCACCCCCCCCCGTTGCCGCACGATCGACAACGCGGTCCTGTTGCTGGCAGCCCGAGGCGACCTGCAACAGAGTCAGCGTCAAGAAAATCCGAAAACCACTCATTTGCATCATCCATTGCGATTTCCTCGCAAACACCAGAGAAATCGCGTAAGCCGAAACGGGCCTCGACCCGCTGCCCCTGACACAAACAGGACGAGCAGGATCCCCCACAAGTCACCTGATCGTGATCCCCGTCATCGTAATCGATGGAACACACTTTCTGCACATTTTTTTTCGATAGTTTCTAAACTCAAGGAAACCTTCGTCACCCCGATGACGAGAGCTTCCCGCTTTCCAAATCAGCACTTCGCTGTCTCAGCATAACTTCCAGAATTTCCTTGGCAGACGTACACATCAGACTCGACAACCTCTTCAACCAGGCAAGTCAAGATTTCAGCGAGCATAATCCCCTCTTCGCTTTCAGCTGTCATCCTCTTGCGGTTCGGGGAGCGGCGACATTCCCAGCGCCTGTTCAACTTTTTCTGCGGCACGTGCCAGTCGCGCAAACAGGCGCGACTGGACCACGATTAATCGAGACTGCATCAGATCGGTTGCCTCGACCAATCCCCCGAAATCAAACTCCTCGGGAATCCAAGGCAACGCATAATCACGCAGCGTTGTTTCCGCCTCAGCATGATCAAAGGGGTACAGATGGGTCCCCATTTCCTGCTGAATGGAAATCAGCCTGGATCGCAGGGAACTTAACTGACTCAGAATCATTTCGATGAGTCGCCGATTGGACCGCGACTGGTTCGTCCGCTGCCACAACGTCATCAGACGATGAAAGACAATCCGCAGCGCAGGAAGTTCCCCAATCAATCGACTGACATATTGTGCGGCGGGCAACAGGTCCCGGATTTCAAACCAGACATCCTCTCCGTCCGGAATTTTCTTCAGGACTTTAGGAACCTGCAACAACTGCAACGCGAACGAGAGGCGGTTTCCCGCTTCGGACTCGAAGGGAAGCATCTTTCCCGCCAAATTGGCGACCCCCTCACGAGCCCGCCCCTGCTTAATGGTCACTGCATCCACATCGGCTGCTTCCAGGTGGAACTCGGACGGTTCAAAATCCAATCTCGCCTGCAGCAAGGCTTGTGCGGCGATCGTTTCAAACAGGGTTCCTTCCGCCATCTGGTAACGGGGAATCAGTTGCCGATATCGAGGTAATTCCTCGAGCATCCGGCTGCAACTCGACTTTAATTCTTTGGCAACCATCGCAGGATCCTCAGGGACTTCAGTCGACTGGGGGGCAATCGGCAGTGGGCGAAGCAGCGGAATTTCCGTTTGAAAATAACGCCGCAGTGCTTTACTTGCGTCCCGCTCTTCATTCTGCCGTTCGAGCAGTTTCTTCACGGGATGGAGCATCCGCAAGGGAATCTTTTGATTCAGCACGCTTCGATAGTACTGCTCGGTGACCGATTTCGAGATCTCTTCAAATCGATGAAATAAAATCGATGCGGGGACAGCCTCTGCAAAAGAACCCGCCGGAAAAATTCCCGGCGAATGATCCCCAGCAGCCCGCTGAATTCGGTCCTGGTCGGTGGGATGTGAATCAAACAGACTGAGTTTTTCTTCGGCCATCATCCGCTGCAGCTGAGATTTGAGCTTGGGGGTGATGAAACTGACATTCGCCATCAACAGAGCAATCAAATCATCCGGTAACCGACCTTCTTCATAAAACGAGGCAATGTCACGAAACGAGATTTCATGTGCCACGTTAAGCTCGCGCAGTCGTCGCATCGTTGCCGCCAGTGAACCGGCACCGACCACGCGTACCTGACAGCGATCGGCATTGAATTCCATCTCACGCGACATGAGGCCACTGATGGAACTTCCCGCCAAAGCAAACCCCCACAGCACCCGGCGTGGCAGCCAGACCATCCCCATGATGATCCACGAAATCACCGCCATCAGGCCCGCATCACCGGCATGCCTCTGCAACCACTCATCGACCGCATCGGGCTCGGAGGCGGCATGCAGGAACCCGTAATTGATCCGCCGAATCAGATTTTCCAGCCCCATCGCGGTTCGCTGTGTAAAGTGCCCCAACTCATGAGCCAGCACTCCGGTAAACTGCTTGAGTGTCAGTCCGGCAACCAACGGCAGTCCAAGATGCAATGAGATCCCTCGATCACCAAACAAACCAAACCACCCTCGCCGCAATTCCGCTCCTGCATTCAAATCACAACTGACGTGAATGGCAGTCGGTCGGGGCGCACCGAGTGACTCACAGAGTCGATTGATATACGCCACCAGTAATGGTTCGGCATCACGACCAAGCTGGCGTGGCCGACTCACCGCCCGCGTTTGGGCCAATAACGGTTTCAGTAGCCCCGCGATGAAGGCCAAACCGAATCCGACGGGCAAAACCACAACGAGAAGACGAACCCCGAAGGGGGCTGCCGGTAAATTGAATTCCGCGTGACGAACCCAGACAACAAGTCCCGTCAAGACTAGGCCGATCAAGGAGAAATAAAGGACCGGAAGCAACAGCACCGCACTGGCAGTCACCGCCAGTCCCAGCACGTATGTTCGAGTCATGGTCGGTCGTGCGATCTCGTGTGAGACCGCGCCAATCAACAACCGGGGATTGATTGCTGCGGGTGTGGTTGTGGTTGTGATCATACAAACACTGCCATCTCTGAAGAATTGACCACACCCATTAACTCAACCGCACCAAAACCAAAAACAGCCAGATCACCAAGGCGAGAAATAAGACAATCAGCCCGGAAACCAGACCCGCAACAATCCAACTCCGTTTTTCCGGCTTTGGTACGAGTTCACGACGATGCAGAATCCCTGCTTCTTCAAAAAAGGTGTCAGGGGTAATGAGATTCGATTTCCAGACGCCAAGCGTGACTCCGCATTCCCGGCAGCGGATAGAACTCCCCGCCAGTGCCTCTTTGACTCGATGTTGAGCTCCGCAGATATCGCAT
The DNA here is from genome assembly GCA_945869955.1 of Schlesneria paludicola DSM 18645. Lineage (GTDB taxonomy): Bacteria > Planctomycetota > Planctomycetia > Planctomycetales > Planctomycetaceae > Schlesneria > Schlesneria paludicola_B. The sequence continues at coordinate 11,445 of CAMBQP010000124.1, read as the reverse complement.
TCCGCCAGAATGGCCATCCGACGTGGTTCCAGGACAAAGTGATTTCCACAAAATCATTTCCGACGAAGTGAGGTCCGGTGTTCGTCATCCGGATTTCAGGCGATCGGACCTTGATCTCGAATAAAGTTTCTCAAATAGACCGCACTTTGTTTTAACGAAGCCTTTCGCGCGTCGACCGAACCCTCATACGCTCGATCTTCGACCTCTACGCAAACCGGACCGCAGTAACCGACGTCTCCCAGCGTGCCAAAGAACTGTCCCCAATTGACATCCCCCAATCCTGGCAGCTTGGGGGTATGGTATTGGTTTGGATGAGCCAGAATGCCGACTTCATCCAATTTATGCCGATCGATCCGGACGTCTTTGGCATGCACATGCACCAGTCGATCCGCAAATTCCCGAATCGGTTTCAGATAGTCCATCTGCTGCCAGATCATGTGTGATGGATCATAATTCAATCCGAAGTTCAGACTGGGAATCTCATCAAACATTCGTCGCCAGATTGCGGGGGTCGTCGCCAGATTCTTGCCACCCGGCCATTCGTCTTTAGAAAAAAGCATCGGGCAATTTTCGATCCCGATCCGGACGCCATGATCTTCGGCCAACTTCACCAGGGGTTTCCAGGTGTCACAAAATCGAGGCCAGTTGTCATCGACCGATTTGGTCCAGTCGCGTCCGACAAAGGTGTTCATCCGTTTCAGTCCCAACAGGGACGTTGCCTGAATCACTTTGCGGATGTGCTGGACATACCGCTCTGCTTCGGCCTGATCTGGAGCCAGCGGATTGGGATAGTAGCCAAGCCCGCTGATCGCGACCCCAGCCTCGGCCATGATCCCATTGACTTCCTGAGCTTTCGCAGCGGAAAAATCCGTCACATCAACATGGGTAACCCCCGCATATCGCCGCTCGGCTTTACTCGGTGGCCAGCACATCAGTTCCACACAGGAATAACCCATGTCCTTGGCAATCTTGGCCACTTCCGTAAGTGAAAACTCGGGCAAAATCGCGCTGACAAAACCAAGCTGCATGATGAACTATCCGAAAAACAATTGAAGTCAAAATGGGTTGATGAGACCACCCCGGCGGATTCGATTGCGGCGAGTGAACCACCTGCGGAAACCGAGAATGTTAAGCCCGCAGCGAGGGCAGCCTTCCAATCATGACCTGCAGGAATGGCCACCACGTTTTTGTTTGCACGATCCGAAAGACTATTTCGGAATCCGGTTCAGATTATAAAAGGCTTCCTTGTGCAGCAGTGGCAAGTTGTCGGCAGAACGAACACCGCCGGAAACAAGTTCATGAATGTTTCCCTGCTTCAGGCTATCAACCACCAGACGGACGGACAGGTTGTCATCCGACACCTTCGCACTGACGATGCGAGGATGGGTTTGATCGACTTCCGGGCTGCCGTATTGAGACTGGTAAATGTACGCATACGTCTCGAGCTGATAGCTGGCGGTATCACCTGCCGTCTTCGGATCGACCGGTTTGGTAAACGTGAGTTCAAATCCATCTGGCTTGGCACGCATTTCATGGATTTCAAACGGGACCTTACCCGTCCAACGAACCCGGTCCAGCGAACCCGGTTTGGGGCCACGTGAACCCCAGCCCCGATTGGTTCCGCCGACAAACATCGTCCCGTTTTCCGCGAGGAACATGCCAAGACTTCCCGAACCAAAGCCTTCACGAAAACGGAAACAAGCTCCTTGATACTCCCCCTCCACCTTCTCAAGAAAGCATCGCATCACGGTGCTATCGCTTTGATCACCGACAAACAGTTGTCCAACAAACGGGCCGAATTTCCCCGCCGAAGTATCACAGACGATGCCACTCGCCGACTTCCCCATTTTTCCGTACGGAAACAGGATCGCCGCCGCTTCATATTCCGGGATCTTGGCCGCCTCCGTCATGAACCGGCTGCCGCTGACGGGATCTTTGGGGCGTGGCCCCATCGCCGCCTGAACTTCGGGCAAATCGTACCAGCGGTTCCCTCCAGGATGACCAACAAATTTTCCCGGTGACAGATGCTTCAGCCCACAGGTTCCATTCCAGGGCCCCTGATTATCCGTATAGAAAACTTCCCCTTCGGCATCCATTCCGATTCCTCCTGGCGAGCGAATTCCGCTACAGGTCGGAATCGATTTTCCCTCGGGTGTAATCCGCAGACACCAGCCGCGATACTTGGTATCACTGCTGAACGATCCCGTCAGGCAGAGAACAACCCAGATGTTTCCATCACGATCAAAACGGGATCCAAACGCATATTCATGATAATCCCCGGTGATTTGCCAGTCGTCGTTCACCGTTTCGAACAGATCGGCCTTGCCATCTCCGTTGGTATCTTTTAACCGAGTCACTTCCCCACGTTGCGTCGCATACATCCAGCCATCGCGGTAACTCAACCCCAGCACTTCATGCAATCCATGAGCAAAACGGCTGAAGGTGGCATCGGTGGGAGAATCGGCAAACGGTTTATCGACTGTCCAGATTTCGCCGCGACGAGTCGATACCGCCAGCTTTCCGTTCGGCAGCAACTCGACCCCTCCCGCTTCCAGCATGATTTCTTTCGGAATATCGAACGCCTCCATCGGATAAAAATCTTTTTCCGTCGGATTCGCGTCGTCAGCCCAGGCACTCAGTGGCACGATCGCCAGCAGGCAAACCAAAAGCCATCCGCAACGGGAAAACAGGGTGCGGCATGCAAGGGGAAAAATCGCGTTGAGAGAACTACTGGTCATGTCGTCTCGCCTGTTTTCGTTGAGGGAATAACGGGGGTGATGATCAGTCACCGCCGCGTTGAATTTTGAATTGCTATTTTTCAATCGGGGTTTGTCAACCGGAATTCTCGAACCGGAATTCTTCAACAGCGTGCTATTTATTCAGCGCCTCGTCAAGGTTCATCAATTCATTGGCCAGCATCGTCCAGGCTGCCAGCGTCGCAGGTTCCAGTTTGGGGTCTGCTTTGGACTCCCCTTCGGCAATCAATTTCTGTGCATCATCCAAGTGCGTTTGATAGTACTGGATCAGTTCGTTTAACGAGTTTTGCACGATCGGAAGCTCGACAGGACGGAGCGACCTGGCGAGCACTCTCGTCGCCATGGCATTCAGTTTCGCCGATTGATCCGCTGCCAAACCCCCCGGTCCATTAAGTACCGATTGAGCCAGATGCCGGGCCGCTTCAATAAACTGCGTGTCGTTGAGCGTCACCAGAGCTTGCAACGGCGTATTGGTCCGTTCGCGGCGGATCGTACACGTTTCCCGCGCCGTCGCATTGAAAATTTCCATCGATGCGGGTGGTGCCGAACGTTTCCAAAACGTGTAGAGACTGCGGCGATACAGGCTTTCACCAGAATCGCGGCGGTAGTCGCGCGTGTTGCTTCCAATCATCGCCACCGCCTCCCAGACACCGTCAGGCTGATAAGGCTTGACACTCGGCCCGCCAATTTTATCCACCAACAGGCCACTGGCGGCCAGCGCATAATCCCGAATCATCTCGGCATCCATCCGGAATCGAGGTCCCCGCGACAGCCAGCGGTTCTGCGGGTCCTGATCCAGTTTTTCCCGGGTCGCTTCCGCCGATTGTCGGTAGGTACTCGAAGTCACAATCAGTCGGAAGAGCTGCTTGATATCCCACGGGGTTGTCCGTTGGGGCGAGCCGGCAGCCAGAGGCCAGGCGAGACTGGGGCTTCCCTCCCGGAACTCAACCGCCAGCCAATCGAGTAGCTGCTGATTCGCGGGAAGTTCCCCGGCAATTCCAAAGTCCCCCGCCGTTCGCACAATCCCGGCACCAAACATTTCCTGCCAGAATCGATTGACGGTCACGCGAGCGGTCAACGGGTGCTGTGGTTCCAGCAGCCACTGAGCCAGGCCGAGTCGATTTCGCGGAGCCCCTTCAGGCAGTGGCAGCAAAGCCGCCGGGGTTCCCGGTTTCACTGGATCGCGGCGTTTATCGTATTCGCCACGGTACAGAATATAGGCCATCGCCTCTTCGGTTTTCTCGTTCATGACGTGCGCAATGGTGCCACGTGCTTTCAACCCATTTTGTTCGGCTTCCAGCCCAGCCAGCTGGGCAGATCGCTCTTGGAATGGGGCATCCTCGGTCCCCAGCCACCAGGGATAGAGATCATTCTTCTCGGCATCCGTCCGTTGGTCTGCCGCTTTGGCCAGAATTCCACTGAAGCGGGTCGCCTTGGCCATCGATTCGACTTCCGCCGGTGCGAGGGCTCGCTGGTACAATCGGAGATCCTGGATCCCCGCTCCGCTCACCGGTTCACTGCCGTTTCGTTCACCAATTCGGAACGGGACCGCCGTCTTAATCGATCCCTTCAGCTTGTCATTCTCGACATTCGTTGGCTGTGCTTGCCCGTTGTAATAGATCTTCACTCCCGCAGCCTGGGAGGATCCATCATAGGTCATGGCGACATGAGTCCACACGTTGCCGGGGACTTGATTCCGGGCGACAACCTTCAATGCATCACCGGGCCAGTTGCTGACGATATGCGTCCCGATCCGGCGACCCTGAACCCAAAAATCCCAGCCTTGATAAACGTTGGGTGGTGCCATCCGGGCAGCCAAAGCCCCTTGCGAGTCATTCGGCTGCAACCGAACCCAGGCCGCACAGGAAAAGGGTTGATCCTTTTCAAAATCTCCCGCCTCTGGCAGATCGAGTGCTCCCCCTTGCACCTGTAACGCTTTCGAGGAAATTCCGTCAATCCAGGTGGCCGAATCCGCAATCGCCACTTCTCGCAGCGTTCCGTTCACGGTCACTTTTGCCAGCTTGCCGGCCCCTTCGTTCAGCGGCACCTGCAGCGACAGGTCTTTCGTCGGTATCGCGGCCGCAATCGTTTCGGCGTTGGCTTTGGTTAACCACGCGTCGAATGCGGGCCGCGCTTCCTGGCGTCGTTTTTCAACCGCTTGTTGAGCCACCACGATTTCTGCCGGCAACGCCCCGAATCGAACCCGGTCTTCGTCACGTGGAACCACTACAATCGGCGGGGTGTCTTTGGCGTTGCCATCCATCGCATTTTGGGTGGTATTATTGAAAAATGCTGCCATTTCATAAAATTCGCGTTGTGAGAGCGGATCAAACTTATGATCGTGACAGACGGCACAGCCCCCGGTCATCCCCATCCAAACCTGCATCACAGTATCCGTTCGATCACGGTCGTAAAGGACCAGATACTCTTCGGCGATCGCTCCCCCTTCACTGGTCGTGATATTACACCGATTGAATCCCGATGCGATCTGCTGGTCGAGTGACCGGTTCGGCAAGAGATCTCCCGCCAGTTGTTCAAGTGTGAATTGATCAAACGGAGTATTCCGATTGAATGCCTGGATCACGTTTTCACGGTACGACCACATTTCCCGATAGTTGTCAAAGTGAATCCCATGCGAATCCGCATACCGCGAAACATCCAGCCAGTATCGCCCACGATGCTCACCCCACCGAGGGGACTGCAACAGCAAATCGACCAGTTTTTCATAGGCCTGTGGCGACGTATCCGTCTCAAACTGGTTCACCAGCTCAACGGCAGGTGGCAAACCGGTCAAATCCAGACTCAACCGTCGAGCCAGCGTCCGGCGATCCGCTTCAGGTGCCGGGGTTAATCCGACCTCTTCGAGTTTTGCCAGCACAAAGGCATCAATCGGGTTTCGGCCCCAGCCGGCATTCTTCACGGCTGGAATTGCTGGCCGAACGGGGGCCACAAACGACCAATGGGGTTGGTATTCCGCCCCTTGTTCGATCCATCGCCGCAGCAGCGACTTCTGCTCAGGACTCAGATGTTTTCGGGTGGTCGGTGGCGGCATCACCTGGTCTGCGTCAAGCGAATCAATCCGCTCTAACAGCGTACTGTGAACGGCGTCTCCAGGAGCGATCGCGTGCTTTTCGATGGCGGCGTCCCGTTTATCCAAACGCAGATCCGCTTTTCGCGATGCGCTATCCGGTCCATGACAGGCAAAGCAGTATTCCGCCAGAATCGGGCGGATATCCCGGTTGAATTCCAGCGGTGCATCCGCCGCATGGGCAACGCCGAAAACGCCTGACAAGGACAGAACCAGCGTCAGCGTGATTGTTGTCAAACCAGAGAGAGTACGATGTATCATCGAAGCCTCGTCAGTCAAAAGGGAATTTTCAGAGACGCCATCAGCCCAAAATCTCATGCACGAATTCTACACATTACCCGCCGATTTCAGAAGGATTCCAGCCGACAACCGACATCAGGACGAAGCGATTCCAACACCCCGTGTCGGAATCGCCCGTCCATCTCGGGCAGGTTTTTTATAAACGACGGAAGCCCCGTCAGACGATTTCAATCGAAATATGGACTTTCGCCTCACCTACAACCACCTCTTCCATCGCCGTCGAGATCGAGCCCATCGACTCAATTTGATCGGCCAGGGTTTCACCCCGAATCAGCTCGCCCCATTCGATTAACATCTCGGCGACAAGCGGCTCGTCAGTCTGATAGGCGATCCGAATCCGGCTTTCGATTTCCAAACTGGCATCTTTCCGCAACTGCTGGACTCGACGAATAAAATCGCGAGCCATCCCTTCCCGCAGCAGTTCCGGGGTCAGTTCGGTCGACAACGCCAACTGAATCCCACGATCATCGGTACAGACCCAACCGGTCGCCTGCTCGGTGCCGACTTGAACGTCCGCCGGTTCCAACTCAATCTCGTGCCCGTCCAGTGTCACCCGCACGGACTGACCAGCGCGCAGGGGTTCCATCAGTCGTCCGTCGACCCCCGGCAACTTTTCTCGCAGCAGATTCAGCAGCTTGCCGTATTTGGGGCCGAGTGTTTTCAGATTGGCCTTGTAGACATATTTCACGATGTCGGCCAAGCTGTCACAGACCGTCACCTGCTTGACGTTCAACTCCTCGCGAATCAAGTCACTCAGCCGCTCGATCGCTTCACGCTGCAGTAGACTGCTGGTCGAAATTCTGAGCTCAGGAAGTGGCTGACGAACCCGCCGATCCGCATCGTCTCGCAGTTTGTGCCCAAGTGCCACGACGGTTTGTGCCGCTGACATACTCTCGTTCAGGTCCAGGTCCAGCAGCGCAAGATCAGGGGTCGGGTAGTCACACAGGTGGACCGACTCGGGAACCTCGGCCGGATTCCCCGTACCCGCAGCCTGACCGCTTTCATGGCCGTTTTCATGGCCGTTTTCATGACTGCTTTCATGACTGCGGACCAGATTCTGGTACATGCGTTCGGCCAGGAACGGAACCATCGGTGCCAGCAGTTTGGTGAGCGTCACCAGCACGGTATGCAGTGATTGATACGCAGCCAGCTTGTCCTGATCATTGGCATCCTTCGATCGCCAGAACCGGCGGCGATTGCGGCGAATGTACCACGACGAAAGATCGTCGATGAACGTGGCGGCCAGGCGAGCCGCTTCCGACGAGTTATAATCCTCCATTGCCGTCCGCATCCCGCTGATCAGTGCCTGCAGATTCGAGAGCAGCCAGCGGTCGATTTCGGGTCGGTTCGCGACAGGGACCTGCGGTGCCGTTGGGTCGAATTCGTCGAGCCGTGCATAGTTCACGAAAAACGCATAGCTGTTCCACAAGGGGATCATCACCATTCGCCGCGTTTCATCGGCAGGTGTACTGGTCACCCGATGGGTGGCCACCCCATCGATGGTCAGATTCGTCGGGCCTTTGACGGTTTCCAACGTGACGGGCTGGTCCGGATGTCGTGTCCCGAAACGAAGGTCGAGTGACGGGTTTTGTGCCAGGTACATCCAGCGCATGGTATCGACGCCGATCTGTTCGGCCGCCTCTTCGAACCAGATCGCCGTCCCATCCGATTTGTGCATCGGCTTGCCCGCTTCGTTCATCACGAGGCGATGTCCCAGCAACGTCTTGAACGGCCGCTTTTCGACGGGGTCTTCCGTCCGATCCCAGTTCATCATCGTTCCCATCGAGAGCAACGAGTAGAACCAGTTGCGGAACTGACCGGGGAAGCATTCCGTCACCAAGTCTGCCGGATACCATTTGCGCCAATAGTCGGGATGGGTGTTGAAGCCGAGTGTGCTGAACGAAACAATCCCGGCATCCAGCCACGGATTTCCGACATCCGGGACGCGTGATAACACAGCCCCCGTTTTTTCACTGCGGATCTTCACCAAATCAATCCAGGGTTTATGCGGTGTATGCCCTTCAAATTCCGCCCAACCCTCGACCGCCCGGGTTTTCAGTTCGGCCAGCGAACCCATGACATCAAAGTCGGTCGGGTCCTCGGGGTTAACCCAGATCGGCAGGGCCAGCCCCCAGAATCGCTTTTTCGAGATCATCCAGTCTCGCATGTTCGTCAACCACTCACGCTCACGCTCACCCCCCTGAATGCTGTCCGGGAGCCAGCGGATCTGATCGGTGACCTGCATAATCTCTTCGCGCCAGTCCATGTTAATGAACCATTCGTCAACCAACCGAAAGACCAGTTCATCCCCCGTCCGCCAGCAAAACGGGTAGATGTGCGGATATTTTTCATCCGCGACCAGCAGTTGTCGTTCCTTGAGCCGCGTCAGGACCAGATCGATGGTGGCAGGATCGGTCGCTTCACGTCCAGTGAATTCCCCAAACCCCTCGATGAATCGGCCATCTTCACCCAACGGAGCGATTCCGACCAGTTCTGCGGCCTTACCGAGCTGATGGTCGACATCCCCACAGCCGGGAGCGATATGGACGATACCAGTCCCTTCCCCCGCGACGACGTTGGCGCTCCCTTTGAAATCGCGGCCCCCATCAATGACACGATGGCAGCTGACGCCGTTTTTCTGTTCCAGCTGCGGATCACAAGGGACGCCGCCGGCGATCGTTTGAGCCGGAAGGTCATCGAAGGGACCCAGGTATTGCCAGCCGATCATCTCGGCCCCTTTGAGTGTCCCTTCGATTTCGTAGCCACCAATTTCCTTGAAGAACTGGCCGATGGTCTTGAGCTTGGGAACACCCGCTGGCCACATCCATTCCGGTCGTCCGAACCCTTCTTTGTACTCTTTCGCCAGCCGCTGAAAGTCGAGGTTGTCTTTGGCGAAATAATAGATCCCGCCGTCCCGCTTCGAACGGAGCTTGACATATTCGAGTTCCGGATTGACTGCGGCAGCCACATTACTGGTCAGGGTCCAGGGAGTCGTGGTCCAGACCAGCAGGTATTCCTGATCCTGTCCGGCGACGACGGTCTGCCGCTCTTCTCGAACGAGCGGGAACCGTACGAAACAGCTCCGATGAACGGTCAGCTTCCGTCCATCGGCCACTTCCATCTGGCTGTAGGCACTTCCACCTCGACCGGACCAGGGCATCACGTCATGGCCCCGATAGACTTTTCCTCGTTCAAAACATTTCTTGAGGAACGTCCAGATGGTCTCATTGTTTTCCGTCGAGAAGGTGAAATAACTCCCCCCCCAATCGGGATTCCCCAGCTTCGCAACAATGGCCTCGGCCGTATCGCGGATCACGGTTTCGGGGAGTTTGGGGGGCGAGAATTCGACAGTCTCATCGGTACCGATGGCGGCGGCCAGTTTCCGCAATTGCTGCGGGTCATCCCATTCCATCCAATAGCCAAGCCGGATCGACTGTTCGGTCTGAATGGCGGCGTATTTGAGTACTCGCTGCTTGCAGGTATGCACGAACTTATCGATCCCGTACGCTTCGATCTGGCTTTTGGCACCGAGTCCCAGTTGCTTTTCGACTTCGACTTCGACCCACAGTCCCTGGCAATCGAAGCCATTTTGATGACGCAGGTCGCGGCCATTCATGGCCCAATAGCGTTGAAATGTATCTTTATAAGTCCGGCCCCAGGCATGGTGAACCCCCATCGGATTGTTGGCGGTGATGGGTCCATCGAGAAAGCTCCACGGCTGCTTTCCGGCAATTTTCTGCCGCAATTTTGCGAAAATGGCCTGTTGGTCCCAGAGTTTCAGCACCTCGTGCTCACCACGAACGAATTCCGCATCACCGACTTTTTGAAACATCGTCTTCCAAATCCTATTCTGTCCGCTCTGTCCGCAAAAAACCGTCTGTTCGCAAAAAAGCCAGGTCCAGGTCGCTCAGTATGTCGAGCCACCGCAATGCGTTACGGCATCGAAGCCGGCCTCATCCCGTTGCCCCACCCGAGCGAGGCAACCAATCTGGCCCGCTTGGCAACGGGCATGCCGTTACACCTTACGCCAGTAAAGTATGGTTTATCATAAACAGACCTGGAATCGGAAGAGAGTTGGCCTGTTGGCGCACTCATGATCCCTGTTCTTGATCCGTATTGACCTCCGATTTTCTGCCGCATACGCGGAAAGTCCGAAATGACTCGCTTCGCAGCCCAAGCATTGGCATGGTGGGCGGTCCATGGATCTCACCGTTGATGAGAATCTGGTATCTTCAAGGATGAGAATGTGGTGTATTGATTGTTATTAACGGCGAGTGATCGCGCTCTGATGTGATTGGAATCGTGGTTTGCGAATGGTTTCAGCCCGTTCAGAGTTCCTGTAGCGACAGTCAGTGGTCTGCGTTTCTGCTTGACCGATTTCTACCCAATTTCCCTTAATTCGTTCCGCAAGTACGGTCACACCCGCAGAAATCAGGGAAAGTCCAAAAAATCGTAGTAATTTTGGGGACTTCGACCCTTTTTCTTCCCCGTCTCAGCATCTCCCGCCAGTTCGCGGGTGATGCTGACGGGTGATGCTGAGACGTATCCGCCCTGGCCGACGGGATCGCGGCGCGAAATCCTTGGCCAGCCGGGCCAGTCCCGCCAAAAAATCCGTAACCCTCAACCAATAAAGGAGATGGGACTGGCCAAGCGCTCAGCGATTTCTCTTAAACAACAGACCGATTTCCAAACATCGAAATCACCTGTGATATTCGATGATCAACATTAGATTCACACAACATGAAGCGCGACCAGGGAAGAAAGGGGACTGGCTCCGTACTCGGTGCCTGTACCCTTTCTTCCCGGCGCGGACCAAAGGCGACTGCGAGGCGTTCTCCTCGGTCAATCTCCTTTCCTCCACAGACCCCGCAGCAGTTTGAGGAAGAAAGGGGACTGGCTCCGTACTCGGTGCCTGTACCCTTTCTTACCGGCGCGGACCAGAGGCGACTGCGAGGCGTTCTCCTCAGTCAGTCTCTTTTCCTCCACAGACTCCGCAGCAGTTTGAGCGTCTCACTCACGCAGACCAGCTCAGTTCACGCTCGCTTCGTCCTCCGCCAGTCGTTGAACAGCCCGTCGACGCCCTCGCAGCCCATGACGCCGTCGCCGTCGCCCTCCCTTGGTCGCCCTCGTACGCTCGACCTCCGGCCTCGCTGCTGCCGCCGCGCGCGCCGCCGCCGTCCGGCCTGACACACCCTGCAGACGCCCTCTCTCTCAGCTGCTCCCGCCACCCGTCTGCCTCTCGCGCAGCCATCGACGCCACACCTGTGTGTCGCGAACGCGCTCGCATGCGTGAGATAGAGG
>CAMBQP010000123.1 GCA_945869955.1 Schlesneria paludicola DSM 18645 | reverse complement strand
GGCGGACTGCCGAGTGATCAGCCGCAGCGATACGCGCAGATGCAGCAACTCGCTTACAACGATCTGGCCGCCGACTGGCAGACGGTCGCGACAGTTCAGGGGTTAGAGGCGATTCTGGAACGGCAGGCGGCGGGTGAGCCTGACTGTGTGGTGCGTGTGGGTGACCGACAGGGGTCGCTGGTGCTCTATCGTCCCGGCTACGCAGAGCCTGTGGTGTTACACAATTTTCCCCAATCCTGAAATCCTGAAATCTTCAAAAATAATCCTGATTTCATCCAAGATTTCTCTGGGCTCAGCGAATAACAGGTGACGGTGACGTGAACAGTTGGTGTTCTCCGCTTGTCAGGCAGTTTTCCGGGCGAATCAGAGGGGGGTGAATGATGTTGAAAAAAGGGTTGCTGGGTCTGGCGGTCGCAGCGCTGCTGGGAACATTCGTATTGGGCCGCGAAGCGGTCAGTTATGTCCGCGCAGGATGTCAAAATGTGCGGAATGCCGTGAAGGCCGAAGTTCCCATTGAGTTCGAGATCGAACGTGCCCGAACCATGGTGGATCAACTGATCCCTGACATTCGGCAATGTATGCACGTTGTGGCGGAACAGCAGGTGGATCTGGAACACCTGCAAGCGACGCTGGCCCAGAAAGAAGTCGATATCGCCAAACAGAAAGAAGCGATTCTGGCGCTGCGGACCGATCTGGGAAGCGGCAAAAGTTCGTTCGTGTATGCAAAGCATTCGTACACCGCTGGCGATGTGAAGCGCGATCTCGCGTCCCGCTTTGAGCGTTTCAAGGTGGCCGAAGAGATTTTGACGGCGGACCGCAAGATCATGGCGGCTCGACAACAGACACTGGTGGCCAATCAGGGAAAACTGGAAAATATGATGCAGGCCAAAAAAGAGCTTGAAGTGAAACTCGAACAACTGCAGGCACGCATCCATACAGTCAAGGCTGCCGAACTCGTCTGTCAACTCGCCGTCGATGATTCGAATCTCAGCCACGCTCGTAAGTTGATTACCGACCTGAACAAACAGCTGGACGTGAAGCAAAAAATGCTGGATGTGGAAGGAAAGTTTGTCGGTCTGATTCCCGTAGAAACCGTGGTCCCATCGGTCCCTGCGGATCTCGATCAACAGATTGATGCCTATTTTCTTCAGCCGATCAGCGACGATGCGGTCGCGATCAAGTGACGTTTTCCTGTGCCCGAACAGGTGATCACCGCTGCCGCTGGCCTCGAGGGACCGATCTTGTGGGACGGAATTTGATCCGAAACCGATCAAGCTGCGTTACACTGACAGCCGGGGGGAATCAGGGATGCATCCGCCTGTCAGGAGGGCTTGGCGGCTGTCGCTCGTCCCCCTGCAGTGACAGCGGACGGTGACAGCGGACGGTGACAGCGGACGCGACTTGGTTAAATTGAGCGTGACTTGGTTGCATCAACAGACTGTTGAACAGCGGGGATTGGCTCCGACCGAAATCAAAAAACCACTTGAATGATACGCAGTGCGAGGTGTATGTCCCCCTTTTTCAACAGACGGTCAAGCGTGTCAGGGGATTTTTGTTGTCGACGACTTGGATTGACGTTTTTCATCATGCGATTTACCTACCAGACTGGTGCTCAGCCCCTTGCGGGTTACACGATTCAACGCGGCATTGACCGCGGTGGGTTCGGGGAGGTTTATTTCGCGCACAGCGATGGTGGCAAAGAGGTCGCGCTGAAGTTGTTACACCAGCAGGATCAGGACGTCGAAATCCGTGGGATTACCCAGTGCCTGAACCTCAAGCATCCCAATCTGGTGAATCTCTTCGACTTGAAAACCGACTCGAAGGGTGATCGCTGGGTGGTGATGGAATATGTTTCCGGGTCGAACCTCGAGGATGTGCTCGCCTCGTTTCCCGACGGATTACCCTTAAACGAGGTTCGTGACTGGTTGCGGGGAATGGTTGCCGGAGTTTCCTATCTGCACGACCGGGGGATCGTACACCGTGATCTCAAGCCAGCGAACGTCTATTGCGAGAATGGGGCCGTCAAAGTTGGTGACGTGGGGCTCTCGAAACAGCTCGATCGTGATCATCGGCGGCAGCACACCCAAAGTGTGGGGACCGTCTATTACATGGCTCCCGAAGTCGCGCGGGGCCAATATGGTCCTGAGGTCGATGTCTATGCACTGGGCGTCATCTTGTATGAGCTCTTGACGGGAAGGCTGCCATTCTCGGGCGAAACGACAGCAGAAATCCTCATGAAACATCTGACTGCCGAACCGGATTTGCTACCCATCCCCCAATCATTACGCCCGACTTTGGCTCGGGCCCTGCGGAAGGATCCCGCACAACGGACCCAGACCGTACTGGAACTCGAACACGATTTCCTCAAGGGGATTTCCGCTGCTGCTGCTGCTGCTGAGCCGCCGATGGAGATTCCGGACGAGGCCTTTTTGCCGCCGCTTCCTCGCCGCCCGAACCCCCGAAATCCGCCGCAGGCTCAAGTACGACAAGCGACTCGGCCCGATCGTGGTGAGCCCGATCATCCCCCGGCGGCGAACCTCAATCCCCCGACGAGGAATTCTTCGCCGAAAAGCGTGCTGACAGATCGCGCTGCGAACGGCCAATCGCAACCGTGGAAAAAACAACTGCTGTGGGTGGTGGGGTTCGTCTTTCTGATGAATTTCATGGTGAAATTCGCCAGCAGTGCCAATCCGAATAAACTTTTTTATCATCCTTTTTTTTCGAGCACCGACCCATTCGGAGCTTTCCATACGTTGAATGCGGATCACTGGTTCTGGGACCGATCCGTGCTCATCAAGCTGGGCCTTGTTGCGGTTGTGCTCTACTACTTGACGAAGTCCTTCCGGGAAAAATCGCCATCGCGACGATTGCAATCCGCTCCCTGGAAAACTGGGACCCGAGTGACCACCCATTGGGCGCAGGGAAAATCGGCAAATCAGCCGCTGGGGGCAAGATCAAGTTTTCCCCGCCCGGGCTTGGGGAAACAAGTCGGGCAGGGAATCGAGATCCCCTGGCGCGCACGAGGGTTGCAACTGGCGGATTCACTCGGTCAGGCAAGCGTCATTGTCAGTTTACTGGTGGTCGCGATTTCGATTTTACTGCAGTGGTTTCCGATGACTCGCTTACCGGTCCTGCCGTCGCTCGAACATCACGCCCTGTTTGCGGCAGTGTCGATCGTCGGGGCATGGCTGGTTCTGATCGGTCATACGGTGACAGGGGGGCCGGACTGGAACCACCGTCAGCGGTGGTACGCACGATTGATGATCGGAGTGTTACTGGGAATCTTTGCAGATTGGGTGAATCAGTTTCTGATGGTGACGACCCCTCCGACCGCCTACGCCTGGTCCTCGGTAATCTCGTCATTGGGAAGGCTGCCATTGACCGAGCCGTTTTCCAATCCGACCTGCCTGGGGTTCGGTTGTTTTTTCGCGGGGTGGATGGGGTTAAGGCGCTGGTCAAGCGAACTCGACCCCCATCGCCCACAACGATTGCGCCTCGGGTCACTGCTGGGGGCCGTCACCGCCGCCTGTCTGGTCACGCTCGTTTTCAAATTTCCTCAATGGTACGCCCTGCTCTGGGCGCTGACGATCTCGACCACCGTTCAACTGGTGTCCCCGTGGGGCTCGAGTCGCGCTGGTTCGGAGCGGAGATAAAAGATGCAATACATCGTGTGGAAAGGGGTTTCGGTGACCCTCTTAGGGGTGCTGCTGCTGCTGGCCGTTGTGCTGCGTGGGCTGTCGATGTTCGTGACCCGACTTTACCGCAACATGGCGTTGAGACAATCGTTGAGGCAACCCGTGCGGCAACCGCAGGCCGCGAATGCACAGCCCCGTTGGTCGATGTTGTCGGGGCTCTTGACTGCAATGGTTTCATCGTGGTTGGCCCCCGTCTGCGTCATCGTGCTGTTTTTTGTCTTGAGTGGCAACGCGGGGCCTGCAGGGAATTCGTTTTTGGCGACAGGTACGCTGGATAAAACTATCAAACCTGTCGAGTCTGCGGGGTCTGCCGAGTCTACTGATGGTGCGCGTATTTCGACATCGGGTTTTTCGACAAATCGGGGCGAGGAATCGATCGCTACCAGCAAGCCCGCCTGGGTCGAAACGGGGGACCGAACCATTTCGGCAGACGAGCAACTGGTCGTTTTGTCCAGTACACTTTGGAGCACCGCCGAGGAGGCTGCTGCGGAACTGCGTCCTCGCGCAGCCACCCTCGTCCGTCGGGACTTCGAACAACGTCATCCCCTGCTCATTGAACGAGCCAGTCCACGGTTGCTGACGGATGATCGGTTGATCGAGGCAGCCCTCAAGCGGCGATTTCTTGAACCTGTCGAACAGGATTTCGGCACGTTTTCATCGCCGATGTATCGGCTCTGGTGGCAGATCGAGATTTCACCATTGGTGCGTACTGAGCTGTACCCCGACTGGAAGCGGGGGGTCGTGGGGACTCGAGTCCTGGCGATCGGTGTCGCTTTGGCTTTACTCACTCTGATCGCCAGCGGGGTCACGCTGTCTGGCCAGCTGCATCGAGTCTTCAGTCATCGATCGCGGGTTGACGACTGACCGTTTGCAGTCAAGCGATCGAGATTGCAGTTGGAACCGCATGGCCAACAAAATCAACAGGAATTCCCGATTAACCCTTTGCCAAACCGTGGTGACGGCAGAGAGAAAATGAGTCCAGCAATGGGCCGCTCCAATCACTGGGAAAGATGAATAAAGGCATTACCGATGTTATAAAACCAGCGCACGCCCATTTGTCGTGAATCGCAAAATTAGCGATCCGATGCAGTGAGATCAAATTTCAGGCTTTGGGATTCTGACACCAAGCCTGAGTTTGTGAAAAAAATAAGAATTTTCGCAAAAAGTTGGCGATCGAGCGTCCGAAACGACGCATTGATCCTGGGGTTTGATAAAACCGAGTCTCTTCTCGCAAATTTCCGAGAACTCAATCTGAAAATCGCTTCTCTTCAAAGTCATTCCCATGAATCGGCTCTCAAAACGGTACATCACACGAGCGACAGCTCGAGCGACAGCGGGCCAGCGACAGCTCCCGTCTGCAACCCGGCAAGTGCGCCGACGCGGCCGTGTACTCCCTGGGACACTGATGGAAATCCTGTTTCTCGGTCTTCTGGTCTTGGTCTCATTCGGCCTGATCCAGTTGGTCGTCAACGCGATCCGGTCTGAATCACCGAGTTCTGCGGTCTTGAACGATCCGATCTCGAACATGACGACGATTTGTGAGGGGAAATCACTCTTCATCAATCGCGGAATTTCGGAAATCATCCGCTTGGATCTGGAACGTGAAACCTGGGAGACCCTGTTGAAAATAAATCAGGGGACTTTGGCACGTTCGTGCGTGGCGGACGATGGCCAAGTCTCCATTCATTCGGTCGACGCACAGGAGGTGATGATTCTGCGAAAGGGGGAGTGGATCATTTCCGAGAGGCTGCGGGATCCTCAAGAAAATCCCTCGGGTCGGATCGAAATCGGAATTTCCGCGAAGGGAAACAGGGCGATTCGGGTGCTGAGAGAAACCGCCGTTCGGTGCTGGGATCTCTCTCAGGAAGTCCCCGTGGATACCGAGTTCACTCTTGGCGAACCTGCGGAAAAAATCGTCTTGGATCGTGATGGAAATCGCCTGTTCGTCGTCACACAAGCAGGAAGCCTGCATGCGTACGACATCGCCTCTGGCGAGTTGTTACATTCACTGCCAGGAATTGGTCTCGTGACCGCCAAACCGGTCATTTCCGCAGATGGTCAAGGGATGCTGCTGGTTCAGGGCCAGTCGATCACGCGCTATGACATTGCGAAAAACCAGATCTCGTGGAGGGTGCGGCTCGGTTGGCCACATTCCCTGTATTACGTCGCCCTTTCACCGGATGGAACACGGCTGGCAGTCTGTGGAGCTGCGGCACCGATTCACATCCTGGATTTTTCGACGGGAATTTTGCTTCAGACTTTATCCAAAGCCAAATGTTTCGGCGGCCTCGCGTTTTCCGCTGGGAGTCACCAAATCTACTCGGCGGATCTCGATGGCTCGATCCGAGTCTGGTCCGTCAGCGACGGACGTGTAATCAAACAAATCAAACAGAGCTAATCGGATCTGTTCGATCGCGACAAATTGTTCGCGACAAACTCGTCCACTTCGCGGCCAACTTAGTATCAGTCGGCAATTCGCCAATCCGCTGTGCGGCATCCTGGCGACACTGCGGTGGCTCGGCGTATCGCTAGTCCCGTGCAGATCCTGATCGACCGTTTTCACAAAATCACTCTCGAGTCTCGTGGGTTTTGTTGGTCCAATTGATTTCATTCCTCAGGCTGCACCGACGAAAGACCTGATGGACGAAACCATCCGAACCGAACCACTTGTGAATTGTGTGGAGATGCGGTCCAACCACCGTGCTGTGGTTGCGCTCCCCGGTGGGACCGAAACCCTCGAATAATGTGCGAGGCGATCACATTCCAGCGCCTTTGACTTGACATCCGCCTAAGTTAAGACATAATGTCTTTTTTTGGGCGCTCGCAGAGTTCGGGGGGTAAGTTCTATGTCCCAAAAAAAACAGAAATTCATCTCGTTTGCGATTGGTTCGATCGCCCCTTGCTTCGCTCGTTCACCCTCTGGCGAAGTTTGATTATCTCAAGTCTTGTGATTTTGCTGACTTCGATTGCTGTGGCGACTTAACAACCGCCAGACAGGCCGCTGTTGCATCCACAGCAGGTTCGCTGACAAATCTTTTGAAATCGGAAACGCACGTTACGCAAAACGTGATGTTTCTTCACGTTCGTATCCATGTTGTCTGACCCGTTTGATGTTCATTCTTTTTACAAGGAGACTCTGCAATGAAATGTATTTACCAGTTGATGGCCACCGGTCTGTTCTTGGTGACCGCTTGCGGCTCGTTCGCGTTGCATGCGGGCGAACCGAAAACCGCTCGCGATCCCGTGAATGCCACTGATAAACCCGGTGCCGTCGCTCTGAATGCGGCGGACATTTACCGGCAAGCGTTCTCGGCGTTGCCCGTGTTGACCGGCAAGCAGCAGAAATTATTCGATGAAGCAAAAAGCCTGGAGGCACCCTTATCCGCTGAACTCGCCGAGATCATTCCGCAGTTCGAAGTCGCGCTGGACCATTTGCATCGAGCCCGTGCGGTCAGTGACTGCGATTGGAAGTTAAAAGAAGAGGATGGCCCCCGGGTGGAAATGTTGCATTACAATATTGCTCGCGATCTCACCCGCGCGGCACTGCTACGAGCGCGAATGCGATTCGCAGACGGCGGGACTGACGCCGCAATCAGTGATGTGCTCGATGTCTACAAGTTGGTCCGAGATTGCGCCCGTCAAATTTCTTTGTTTTTATTCGTATTCTTGACGCATAACGAATACGAAGCGACCGAGGTGCTGGCAGCACATTTGCCACTGCTGAAGCCAGATCAGCTCGATCAACTCCTCCAAGAGATGAGGCAATTGCCGCCAATGAGCGATGCTGCTACCTGTCTCGAGTACGAACGGCGAATTGATTGCGATTGGTATGACTCCCTCTTCGATCAACTGACCGCGAAGCGCGGTGACGCTCAAAAGGCGAATGGGCTCGTGTTGAAGTTCTTGAATACCAATACCTTTATATACGGTTTTCCCACGTACTACGTTCATGGAAACGATGATAAAAAAATCGAAGCTGAAAACATTCGCAAGGTGAAACTCCTGAACTCATTAACAGACGCGGAAGTGCGGCAATCGCTTCAGCGGTTGCGAGATGATTATACGACGTGGGGATTGATCGCCAAATTGCCGTTTTCAAAACAATCCGTACGGGCAAAGAAGTTTGCAGAGTCGCTGGAAGAATCAAAAAAGCTCGCAGCGCGAAAAGATGCGTTTCACTGCTTTACAGTCTTCTCCGATAATAATGATCATCGTCTCCACTTGCTTCGCTTAGAACGATTCCAGACGCACCAATCCCTGCTCGAGCAAGCAATCCACTTGCAGCGCCACGGGACAGATACCGTAGATCCTGTGCGAGATCACAAGGTCGACTACAAGAAAACCGCCAACGGTTTCGAGCTTCGCTGCCTAATCACCGATGAGAATTGGATTATCGTTAACGGGATTGTGACGATCACCAACGACAAAGCGATTCTCGCTAATGGGAACGCAGTTCTCTTCGACGGCACAGCGATTCTCGTCGTCGGTCGTCGGTCGTAGCCCGCAATTTCTCGATCAACTGCTCGTTTGGACACAGGCGCAATCGCCCCGCGCTGAACGGGGCGATTGCGGTGGCTTGTTCGCTCATGGTTTCTTTCTGCGGTCTTAAGCGAGCCGATCTCGAACATGACGACGATTTGTGAGGGGAAATCACTTCCGGGAATTGGTCTCGTGACCGCCAAACCGGTCATTTCCGCAGATGGTCAAGTGATGCTGCTGGTTCAGGGCCAGTCGATCACGCGCTATGACATTGCGAAAAACCAGATCTCGTGGAGGGTGCAGCTCGGTTGGCCACATCCCCTGTATTACGTCGCCCTTTCACCGGATGGAACACGGCTGGCAGTCTGTGGAGCTACGGCACCGATTCACATCCTGGATTTTTCGACGGGAATTTTGCTTCAGACTTTATCCAAAGCCAAAGAACAACTGGAATGAAACGAGGCGATTCGCAATCCCAACGGATTTCGAATCGCCCCTCATTTCATTTCCATGAGACTCAACAGAGTTTCATTCAAAGTACTCGATCAAACGGACCTATCGGGTGACTAGAAATCGCCAACAATTTCGCCCCCGGCAGGTGTTAACAGGCCAATAAACGTGTCAAAATTGATGTTCTCGCTGATGAAACGAACGGAACCGTCCCCCAAGAGGAAGTGATTTCCCCCAACGTGGAACGAGTAGGGAACGCTGTTTCCTTGCACACCAAAAATATAGGGTGCGGTCGTATGAGGGTATGGAGCAGATCCGATATCCAGTCCATTCGTCGCATTAAATGCCGTGGTCCCCAAGAAATCGGAACCGTCCGCCTTTGATCCGAAGTACAGAATATCGCTCGCTGGCCTGGCCCACCCACCACCATTGACTCGATTGGTCGGTAGCCCCCCTATCTGCCGGGATTTTCGCCAAACCGCAGGTCGGCCGGCCGATTCCGCAATCGCAATCGTGTTTGACAAACCATCAGTCACGTCGGCAAATTTCGCGCCCGACAATTTCGTACCGCTCGCGGTCGTGATCGTCGCATTCTTCGGAAAAAACCCGGCGACATACTTGAAAGGGCTCGACGACGTGTCAGCAGGATCGGTGTACAAGTTTGTCAACGGAACGTTCGTGTAAGGAGCGTTCAGCGGTGAGATTCCGAAAATCGGCGAGTAGTCCGTCGAGGCGGCCGTATCCTGGGCCCAGGCTGCTGGGTTATCGGGAATACCGTCTAAAGCGCCACCCCTCGGATCGGAAGGGCATACAAACGCACTGATCTTAGTGCGGGAAAGCGCAACATTTGTTCCTGTGCTCCAATTAATTGTCTGATTGTACTGATTGTAAATTGTTGCCTGATCAATATAGGGCAATAATCCGGTCAAGAGAGCCATACGGATGGTACCAGGGGTCGGCGGTCGCAGACTACTGGGAAGGTGTGAGAAAGTCTGTTCAAAGTTGTGAACAGCCAGTCCGAGTTGTTTCAAGTTATTCTTGCACTGCGTGCGTCGTGCCGCTTCGCGAGCTTGTTGAACGGCAGGTAGTAAGAGAGCAATCAATACGGCAATAATTGCGATGACGACGAGCAATTCGATCAGGGTGAACCCTGCGCGATTGTTCTGCTTCATAGCAGACGGCTTCGGTGCGGAGCGACGAATCATAGTTTCTCTTCTTTCTCTTTCTGAAAGCGACATCATGTACTCAGCCTAGGATGACGGAAGGACTTCTCCCGTCCACGTTTAAAAGTGATTGAATTTTCCTGGTGACTGAATTTTCCTCGTGACTGATCGAATCTGGTTTTATTTGGCGTGAGTTCACTTCATGGCAACCTTCGTGGTCGTTTCAGACAGTTGACCGAGTTCTACGGCGATCGCTGGTGCCTCGCGACAGAAGGGGTCACCCCCGTCCGCTCGATTCCCCTTCACGGTGCCAAACAGGATGTGCCAAACTCTATTTTTTTAATCTCAGCTCAGACGGTTCGATCCCTTCTGCGGAAACATCGAGTGTCAAATCCGTCGTCTGCTCCTTGGCGTACTTCGCGGGGAGGTCGTTGGCACCGGCGGAGGGGTTTTCTTTTGATCCACCAATCGGATAGTGCAGCGCCAAGACCTTGTAACTCCCCGCCGGCGCCCCGTCGTTCCTGCTGTAAGTACCTAGCGTAAAGCTGCCGTCATCGTTGGTTGTGGCAGTCGGTCTCACCGATTTCGGCACTCCTTCATCCAGAGGAATGAGTGTGACCTGAGCCCCCGCGAGCGGTTTCCCCTCGAAAAGCAGGGTTCCACCGGCTGGATAAACCTTCTCCCAAGGGCTCTTTCCCTTACCGCATCCGATCACGGACAGGCAAACCATCAACACCCACGTCACAGGGATGCGAAGCGACAACTTTTTCAAACCCATTTCAATTCTCAACTTCATGAAAAACACTCCCTCGCACAGCAATTTTACCACCCATCTTGACGTGTTTTTATCGAATCAATGATGGCAGCAAAAAAGCGATCACCATCGAGTCCCAGTCGAACCGCCACGCGGAACACTCAAAAGCCAACTTTGCGGAACCCGGACCCTAATCTGATTGCACTGGGAAAACAGCACAAAATCCCCATAATCCATTGCATTTCCGCTCTCAACGTCACTCCCTGGAAGGATCGAGCACTCTTCAAAAAAAAGTGACGGCGACCGATTGCGATGAGACAGATACTCGTAAGCTCATTAGGAATTATGTCCCACTGAGATGGTGATCATTTTATCCTGGTGTTTTCAGGGAGTCAAGACCAGTTTGCGGAAAGAAACATGCGAATTCACGAATTGCCGTCAAACAGCAGCACTTGCCGGATCTCTTCGATTTCCGACGCCACATCGAAACCCCGCTTTCCGATCTGCGAAACGAATTCCCGCGCCCCTGATCCCCGTTTGTGAATTTGACGAGACCGTGAATTTGACGAGACGCAGAGGAGTAGAAGGATTGATGGGATTGCGATAAAATCAATAGGGCAATGAGTTTCTGACAAAATCGTGCCGAGAAACTCATCGGCAGGCTGATATCAAGCCCGAGAATTGGGGGGGAACTGGCTGCGAGTTTGAGCGACCCCTCGGCGGCCGTCGAACGCCGGTCAGAGGATTGTCGAAAGCTTGATTGGCGTTCGACTTCACGCCACGCCCCAGAACGCTCGTCCATCCACCCCCAAGGTTACTGATGAGATTCAGAAATCACATCCTGATCGAATCCCCATTCCTCTGCGCGTCAAACTCGCCCGCTTCGCCGCCAACCTTACCTATGTCGGCAATTCGCCAATCCGCGGTGCCGCATCCTGGCGGCACCTCGGGGGCGAGGAGTATCGTCGGTCCCGTGCAGATCCTGATCGACCGTTTTCGCAAAATCACTCTCGAGTCCCCTGGGTTCCTTTCGTCCAATTGATTTGACTTCCTGTTGATCCGTTGAGAGATTGAGGCAGTCCACGAAAATTCTCTCAGTTGTATCGGGACATCTGACTGCTGGGCCGGGATGAGCTTGTTGAATTTGGGGAATGTTTGTATCGGGCCCACTTCTTTCATACAGTCTTCGCTCATACAGTCTTCGAGTGACCAAACGATGGCGGATGTGGGAATACTGAGCCGACCGTATTGATCGTCACGTGAAAACAATAACATCCCTTGGGCTGCACCAACGAAAGAGATGATGGACGAAACCATCCGAACCCAACAACGTGTGGTCTGTGTGTACTGTGCCTCCAGCCAGGCCTGTCATCCCGATTACCATGCGGCCGCCTATCAATTGGGAAAACTTCTCGCCGCAGCGGGGTGTGCGATCGTTTATGGAGGTGGGGCCGTCGGCTCCATGGGGGCACTCGCCGATGGGGCACTCGCCCAACAGGGACGCGTGACCGGAATCATCCCGAAATTCATGGTCGAGCTGGAATGGGAACACCCCGGGCTGACCGAACTGCTGCACGTCGAAGATATGCGGACTCGAAAACATCTGATGTTGTCCAAGAGCCATGCCGTGGTTGCGCTCCCCGGTGGGACCGGAACCCTCGAAGAATTGTTCGAGGCGATGACACTCAAACGATTGGGACTCTACCTCAATCCGATCGTCCTGGTGAACACGCGCGGGTTTTATGATTCGTTGATCGACCTGATGTCGCTGGCGGTGACCGAGCGTTTCATGGGTGAGCAGCATGGTGCGTTGTGGCACGTCGTCGATCGGCCGGACGAGGTCCTGGCCGCAATTTCCTCAGCACCGAATTGGCCCGCAAACGCGATTCATTTTGCGGCCCAAAAATGAATCGGCCCCCAAAGCCACCGCACCGGCCGGCTTGGCACAGGTGACCACGCTTCACGCAATCAGTTCCGGGACGACCTGGCCTGCGACATCCGTCAGCCGAAAATCCCGACCTTGAAAACGATGTGTCAACCGCTTGTGATCCAGTCCTAACAGGTGCAGCATCGTCGCGTGCAGGTCATGCACATGCACCGATTTCGTCACCGGGAAACAACCGAGTTCATCCGTTTCCCCCACGGTCTGTCCCGCTCGAATTCCGCCTCCTGCCAACCACATCGTGAAAGCACTGATCTGGTGGTCACGACCGACATCGGCGTTGGCGGTTTTCTGGCCGACCGCTGTGCGGCCAAACTCGCCACCCCAGACGACCAGCGTGTCGTCCAGCAAGCCTCGTTGCTTTAAATCATGAATCAAGGCCGCGCAGGCCTGATCCGTCTGGAATGCCTGGCTGGCAATCCCCTGCCGCAGGTGCGAATGATGATCCCAGTCGCCATGACACAGATGTACAAACCGGACACCGCGCTCGATCAACCGCCGCGCCAGCAAACAATTTCGGGCGAATGAGGGCTGATTCGATTGGACGCCATAGGCTGCCAGTGTGGCAGCCGACTCACGCCCGACATCGATTGCCTCGGCCGCCGTACCACTCAATCGTTCGGCCAATTGATAAGCCTGATTGCGCGACACGGTCTCGGGATCGTTGGTCAGCGCTCCACGCAGCGAATTGAGCCGACGAATCGCCTCGATCACTTCCCGCTGATCCTCAGCCGATCTCCCCGCGGGGGGTGCCAGATTCAAAATCGGTTCGGCCCCATCACGCAACGGAACCCCCTGACAGGTCGCCGACAGAAACCCCGAGGTATAAATCGACCCCTTGGTCCGTGGCCGCATTCCCGACTGCAACACCAGGTAGCCAGGCAAATCTGCAGACTCGCTCCCCAATCCATAATTGATCCAGGCCCCCAGACTGGGCCGACCGAACATTCGCGTTCCAGTATGCAGGAAGACTTCCGCAGGATGATGAGGAATCTCGTCCGTCTGCATCGTTTTGATGATCGCCAGCTCGTCCACGATGCGTGCCGTGTGCGGCAACAGTTCCGAGACTTCCGCCCCCGACTCGCCATACCGTCCAAACTTAACATGTGTCCCCAGCAAACTCGGACGCTGCTCGGTGATCTGAGCGAACTTCATCTTCGCCAGTAAATCGGCACTGATCGGCTGACCATCCCACTCACGCAGCTTGGGCTTGTTCTCGAAGAGTTCATACTGGCTTGGTCCCCCGAGCATGAAGAGAAAAATCACCCGCTTGGCACGAGCGGCAAAATGGGGCTGATGCCCAAAGCGTGAGGCCTGAGCAAACTCGTCGGCCAAACTGTCCGTATTGAACCCCGACCCGAACGGCAATGCGGCAAGACCTGCCAGTCCGGTCCGGACAAACTGACGGCGATTTGGCGTTTTTGATTGGATTCCCATGACCCGCCTCATTCCCGAACCAGAAACTCTTCCAGATTTAACAGTGTCCGAGCCAACTCGGTCCATGCTGTTCGCTCGTTCGCCTCGACCAGCGTCACATCGCTTTGGGACCCACTTGTCGGGGTCGCGTCACCCGTGCCCCTACGGATTCGCCGCAACAATTCCCTCAAAACCGTTCGCTCTTCGTCAGTCGGCGGACGGGATAAGCAGAGCTGTACCGCGAGATCGACTCGTGCCGCCTCGCTGGAGCATTCGCTGGCAAGCAGCTCACGCGCCAAGTGTTCAGCCGCTTCGGTAAACGTCGGATCGTTCAGCAGCGTCAGTGCCTGCAGCGGAGTATTCGACGTTTGCCGACGCGTACACGCGGTCATTGAATCGGGTGCATCAAAAGTCTGTAATTGGGGATGGGGAGTCAGTCGCCAGTAGTGGGTGTACAAACCCCGGCGATACCGGTCTTCACCGGGGCTGATGGTCCAGGGAGCCGATGTCGCCCGGTTGATCATGATGCCGTCGTGCTGGAACGGAAAGACGCTAGGGCCCCCCAGTCTGGTTGATAGCAGGCCGCTGACACTTAAGGCGGTGTCCCGAATCAATTCCGCTTCCAGCCGCAACCGCGCTTGCCGGGCAAACAATCGATTTTCAGGATCCGTCTCCTCCAGATCAAGGCGACGATACGAAGACTGTCGATAGGCAGACGATTCCAGCATCCGGCGCATCAACCGTTTGAATCCCCATCCCTCCCGAGAAAAATCCGCCGCCAGCCAGTCCAGCAGTGCGGGGTCTGTTGGCCGTGTCCCCTGGTTGCCAAAATCGTTTTCCGTCTCGACCAGCCCCCGACCAAACAACTGTTGCCAGACCCGGTTTACTGTCACACGCGGCGTGAGGGGTTGTTCGGCAGACACCAGCCACCGGGCCATTTCGAGCCGTGTTCGTGGCCCCTCGGGGAGCGGTGGCAACACCTGTGGAACCCCTGGCAGCACTGACTCACCGGGTCGCGCGTACTCACCTCGCACGAAGGTGGTGGTGACACGGTCCGCCGATCCCGCTTGCAGGATCAAGGCACTTTCGAACGTCGGAATGCGGCGATTCAGCTGTTCGATCGTTTCGGTCCGCTCCTGATAACCCGGATCGATTTTCCGTTGCTCGGCGGAAAGTTTCGCTCCATACTCGGTTCGCTCGACAGTCAAAGCGGCCACCTGAGCCACCAGCGCATCGCGACGAGTGAGTTGTTCGGGCGATGCAAATTCATGCTTCACTTCATCCGCCCCGTTGATGAATGCGAAGAGGCCGTAATATTCGTGTTGTGTGATTGGGTCGAATTTATGGGAATGGCACTGAGCACAGCCGATGGTGAGCCCCAGAAATACGGTCCCGATCGTGTTAGTTCGATCGACGACCGCGTCCAGTCGCGCGGGTTCGCTGCCGCCATCCTGCTGACTGTTCAGCAAAAATCCTGTCGCCACTTGATCGTCGCTGGATCGGTTTGGCAAGAGATCTCCTGCCAGTTGGTGGATGACAAACTGGTCAAAGGGAAGATCCCCGTTGATCGCATTCAGAACCCAGTCACGATATTTCCAAACCGAACGAGGGGGATCTCCTTCAAAGCCCCCGCTGTCGGCATACCGCGCGGCATCGAGCCAGTGTCGGCCCCAGCGTTCGCCGAAATGAGGTGACGCCAGCAACCGATCGACAAGTCGCTCCTGAGCGTCAGGACGGTCGTGATCGTCCGCAAAAAACTCGGCCTGTGCGACGAGTGTTGGTGGCAGGCCCATCAGATCGAGCGTCATGCGTCGCAACAGCACGTGGCGATCCGCTGGTGCCGACGGCGATTGTCTCAATGCTTCCAGGCGAGCCAACACGAAATCATCGATCGGGTTGCGTGACCAGTCCCCCCTTCGTACCCGGGGCATTGGGGACCGCTGCAGTGGCAGAAACGACCAGTGCTCGCCCCAGACCGCACCTTGGTCAATCCAGCGCGCCAGCGTTTCTCGATCGCGATGGGTGAGCTGTTGTTTCGCCTCGGTCGGAGGCATGCGAAACTGTGGGTCATTGTGGTGGATCCGCTGCATCATCAGGCTCTTCGCGGAATTTCCCGGCATGATGACCGGCTTTCCCGTACGAAATGCCCCTTCGCGGGTATCCAATCGGAGTTCCCCCTGGCGTGCCGCTCCATCCGGCCCATGGCAGGGGAAGCAAGCGCGCGACAAGATCGGTCGGACCTCGGCATTAAAGTCGACGGCCAGGGCCGTTCGAGCTCGCTCGCCAACGGCCAGACTGATGATGACAAGCAGGATATATGTGGTTTGGTTCATCTCGGGCTCGCAAATGACGTGACACATCCAAAGTCTACCATATCTGCGATCTCACATATCGGTACTCTACCATGTCTTTACCATCACCACGTCTTTATCATCTCAGTGGAATCTGCATCGTTTTCGGTAACCGTTCACAGCGAAGTGCGGGGGACAGGGACAGTTTTCCCGGCAAAACGTTGAGTGAATGGTTTGAGCCATTTAGCGGATCTTCACTCGGTCGCGGGAAAATTGAGCCAGTCCCCGAACGGTGAACGGTGACCTCTTTCGGATCTGCGAGTCGTCAAACGACTCCCCAGAATCCCTGTGGATAACTCGGTGAAGCAGGTTTTTCCCACATTCTGCAGGAAATCGCGGAATGCGGACGGGTATTTTCCCGAAAAGGATTTTATCATAAGGACGGTGCGGAACGCCCCCACGCTGGCGGAAATGTCGCCCGCGAAATTGACTGGCAATACTGGCAAACAGGATGCTCGCCTGACGAGCTTGTCACCAATCGACCTACGACCGCTTTGCTGATTGAACAATCGAAAAACTGGATATCGGATCGATTCCCATGAATTCACGACACTCCCGACCAGCACGAGGCCTCTTTAGCGGAGCTGCCCATGATGGGTTGATTTGCCTGATGGCGATACTGACCAATCTGATCACGATTCCCTCATTCGTTCATGC
>CAMBQP010000122.1 GCA_945869955.1 Schlesneria paludicola DSM 18645 | reverse complement strand
ACGACACGGGGTTCACAGTCATCACGAAACCGTGATGCGTCTCACCGGAGTTGATCTGACGGACCACAACCTGGAGAGGGATGACGACGAGTTGACCGAGGAAGAGATCGCCGAGCCAATCGTTGCGACTTCCGTTGATGCCGGTGAATTGACCAATCAGGCTTTCGAGCCCGGCAAGGATCACTCGCTCGAAAAGGGAGATCGCTTCCATGCTCGTGAAGCGGGTTTGAATCACTCGTTAGAGACCGATCGGATCACAGGACGGATTGACACGGCACACGAATGCGCTCGCCCGGCAGGAATTCTTGAGACAGAGCATGCACCGATCCTGACCACTCTTCGCCGGGAAAATCACGCCGCCTCTACGGAAGACCACCAAGAATCATTCTTTCCCGGAAAAACTCGCCATCCGGTCTGGGAATCGGTGGAAACCGAGCCGGTCGCTGCGGAACCTCAGACCCGTCCGTTCCAGTACCTTTTCAGCATGCTGCGACGCAAGCAGCAACAATCCTAGCGATCGCCAAAACTTCTCGATGGTACGAGTCGTGT
The DNA here is from genome assembly GCA_945869955.1 of Schlesneria paludicola DSM 18645. Taxonomy (GTDB): domain Bacteria; phylum Planctomycetota; class Planctomycetia; order Planctomycetales; family Planctomycetaceae; genus Schlesneria; species Schlesneria paludicola_B. Next base: position 16,632 of record CAMBQP010000122.1, on the reverse strand, counting down.
TCACGTCGCACGCTGCCGCTGGGGTTCGCAAATTTTGCGGATCCTCGCGGTCCTTTCGTTTCGATCCCGTGCAGGGTCGACGGCAGGAAATCAATCACGCTATAGTTCCCCTCACGTATCTGAGGTCTTCGATTTGACGATCACTCAACGAGGGATGGAGCGGCTGCGATGATGCGATATTGGGATTCCTGCTGGATTTGTGCGTTGATCATCGGCCTGTTTGGCCACGTTACGGTTGCCACAAGTGATGATCGGGTTTCGATACAAACTCAACCCGAGGGTTTGGTGGTCAAAATCGATGGTGAAGAGTTCACGGTGTTCCATCATGGACCGGCACTCCCCAAACCCTACTTCTGGCCGGTTCGCGGAGCCGGCGGAGCGATCCTGACTCGTCCCATCGATCCCAACGAAAAAGAGCATCCCCATCACCGTGGGATCTGGTTATCTGTCGATGAAGTCAATGACATCAAGTTCTGGGCCGAACGAGGGAAAATTGCGACCCGTGAGGTCAAATCCACCTCTGGCAACCCCGCGACGATTGAACTTGTCAATGAATGGCTTGCGGCCGACGGAGTTGCCACCCTGCTGGAACGAACCCGCATCTCGATTTACCCGGACCGACTCATCGCTTACGACACAACGGTTTCGACTCCTCCTGGCCGAACCGTCAGATTCGACGATACCAAAGAGGGATTCTTCGGCATCCGGATTGCGCAGTCCATGCGGGAAAAAGAGGGGGGTATGGTGGTGAACTCGGACGGGAAGCAGACGACGCAGGAATGCTGGGGCCGACCTGCCAAGTGGGTCGATTACACCGGAGTCGTGGAGACCCGGAAATATGGTGTGACGCTCATGGATCATCCCGGAAATTTCCGCCCCTCACGCTATCATGTGCGGGATTATGGGCTGTTTTCCATGAGTCCCTTCGGTGAGGGGGCCTATCAAAATGATCCCACCAAGTCACAGCCTGTCACGCTCGATGAGAAAACCCCAGCTCTCCATTTTCGTTATGGGCTGTTCGTTCACAGCGGCGATGTGATCGAGGGTCGAGTTGGAGAGGCCTACGATCAGTTTCTGCAGGTCACAAAATCTCCAACTCAAAAATAAAAAATCACCCCCACGTTTTGCGCTGTTCCCTTCTTGGGCGCTGTTCCTTTCCTGGGCCTTGTTACTTCCCAATTTTCCGCTGAACGGGCGGAGAGCGACCAAAATGTGCGTAGAAATGTGCGCAGAAAGCGTGAAGAAATAAACCATGCGACTGGAGGGCAAAACGGTCTTAATCACCGGGGGCCGGCGGATCGGAGTCGACTTGGCCATGAAACTGGCTAGCCGGGGTGCAAATGTCGCCTTCAGTGCATTGACCGGTGCCGAGGCGCTGCGACCTGTCGTGGCCGAGTGCCAGCGAATCGGCGTGCAAGCGGACATTTTTATCGCCGATCTGCGAGATGCAAAGGCCGCCGAAAACCTGGTTGAAAAAACGGTCTCTCGATTTGGTTCGCTGGATGTGTTGATCAATATGACCAGCATCTACACGCGGACACCCTGGTCCACCTTGCAGCCCGAGGATTTTGACGCGGCGATGGCCAGTAACCTGCGAGCTCCTTATTTCACGGCGATGGCAGCGGCCCGAGCGATGCTCCGGCAGCCAGTGGAACAGGGGTTACAGGGGAAAATCATTCATTTTACCGACTGGGCCGTCGATCGCCCCTATCGTGACTATCTTCCTTATCTGATTGCCAAAGGGGGGGTGGTGACACTGACCAAAGCCTTGGCGGTCGAGTTAGCTCCGACAATCACGGTGAACGCGATTGCCCCAGGGACAGTAGCCCCTCCTGCGGGGATGTCGCCGGAAAAACTGGAACAGATTCGAACGGGTTCATTACTGCAGCGGCACGGATCTTCCGACGATGTCAACGAAGCGGTCCTCTACTTGCTCGAGGGGACAGACTTTGTGACGGGCGAAGTGTTTCGAATCGATGGTGGTCGTTTCCTGGGTTCTTCGGGTTGACGCCCCCTGCTTTGCCGGTAAAACGTCACGATACGATCGAGGGTTACCCGTTACGAATTTCAGACGGTTTTGGCACAGGCTGACTCGAATGCCGTCCGGCGGGATTCACCAGTAACCGTTCACAGCGAAGTGAGGGGGACAGGCACAGTTTTCCCAGCAAAACGTTGAGTGAATGGATTCAGCGATTTGGCGGATCTTCACTCGGTCGCGGGAAAAATGAGCCAGTCCCCGAGCTCTGAACGGTTACGATTCACCATTTTGGCGCAGAGAGAAAAATCATGTCGGACAATTTTGTCAGGATTGAACAGGCTTATCAGGCTCGATTCCCGCAATCGGCCAATCTTTCCGCCAAAGCGGCCGGGATTTTTCCCAGCGGTGTGACCCACGACAGCCGCTATCTGCTCCCCTTTCCCGTCTACGTCAAAGAAGCTTTCGGGTCACGCAAAATTACGGTCGAGGGGCATTCGCTGATCGATTACTGGGTGGGCCATGGCGCGCTGCTACTGGGGCATGGAAACCGTCAGGTCGTTCAGGCCGTACAGCAGCAAGTCGCGCGAGGAACTCACTTCTCAGCCTGTCATGAACTCGAGATCGAGTGGGCCGAACGGATCCAGCGTTTGGTTCCTGCGGCCGAACGAGTCCGCTTCACCAGCAGCGGCACCGAAGCAACGCTGATGGCGCTCCGGGTCGCGCGGTTGGTCACCGAAAGAACCAAGGTGGTCAAATTTGTCGGACATTTTCACGGCTGGCACGATCTGCTGGTACCGGCGGCGTATGCCCCGTATACGCCCGAAAATTGGTCCATGCCAGGCGTAACACCGGGCGTGCTCAGTGATCTCATCGCGATTCCCCCCAACGATCTGGCATCCGTTGAACGCGTGTTTCGACAGCATCAACCCGCCTGTTGTATTCTTGAGCCGACGGGGGGCCACTGGGGCCTGGTGCCGATTCAAGGGGCCTTTTTGCAGGGATTGCGTGATCTCTGTTCACAACATGGTGTACTCTTGATTTTCGATGAAGTGATTTCCGGGTTCCGCGTTCATCCCGGTGGGGCTCAAGGTCTCTACGCGATCAAGCCAGACCTGACCACGCTGGCTAAGATTCTCGCTGGGGGACTGCCGGGTGGGGCGTTATGTGGTCGAGCCGATCTGCTGGACGCCTTAGCCTTTGGGAATCGGCATGGACGGAAGATGAAGCATCCCGGCACCTTCAATGGCAATCCCCTTTCTGCCGCAGCCGGTTGTGCCATGCTGGATCAATTGGCGGATGGCACGGCCTGCAAACGGGCCACCGACACGGCCAAAAAATTGCGTCTGGGACTGAACCAGCTCTTTTCCCGGAAGTCGATCCCCTGGCAGGCTTATGGCGAGTTTTCCATGATTCATATCTTGCCAAACACTTCAGGGCCAGCCTCGCTGGAAGAGGGATTCATTCCCCATGGAGGAGATTACCGCCTGCTGGATGCCGAGCAACCTGCGGCACTCAAACACGCGTTTCGTGCGGCATTGCTCGTACAGGGAGTTGACTGGTTTGGCTGGAGTGGCATGACGTCCACGGTTCATTCGGACGAAGACATTGCCGCCACGGTCTCCGCCTTTGACCGGGCGCTGGACCAGCTGTATGACAACGATGTGATTTGAACGGTTTGCGTGAAGTGTTCGCACGTGCAGTTAAGATGTGTGTCCCCATCGGACGAAGCCTTGAACGCAGGTCATGGATTTGCCTGAGATCCAGGGTATTACGTCAGTTCAAAAACAAAGCAAGCCTCCCGAAAACAAGAGGCTTGCGTGCGCGGATTCACTCGCGTGAGGCTTTGAGCGCTACCGTTTACGATGGCCGCTATTGACTGGGCCGCTATTTTGGTTCAACCACAAACCCCCTGCGCGAAGCGAAAAGACTTTACTCGGCAGCAAACAGGACGACTAGCAAACAGGACGATTTCGTTCCCTAATCCGTTTCTCTGGACGGCCATGACGATCGGACGGCTCGGTCGCGACCAGCTTCGTGAGATCCTGCTCGCAGCAGCGTTCCGGCAAAACCATTGAATTCTGCAGTCGATTCATGAATCACACCCTTTTCAGAAAATGCGAAGATTGTGAACCACGAATCAAACGAATCGCACGAATCGGAAAAGAAGGAACGTCAAGATTCTGAAAACTGAAAACTGAAAACTGTTTTTTACTTCACGGCCGGCGTTAACAGTCCCTGGCGTTTGAGCCAGTCCCCCGCACGTTGAGGCCACGAGTTGACTGGTTCGCCGGTATCCCGCATTCCATATCCATGACCACCGGTGGCGTAAACATGCAGTTCGGTGGGGACATTGACTTTGCGCAGTTCCGTTGCGATATGCAGGCTACTGAAGACGGTCACCGGGTCATCCCAGGCATGAACCAGAAAGGTCGGAGGAGCCTCTTTGCTGATCTTTACATCCTCACGCAGTTTGGTCGGCTCACCCTTTTTCTCGAAATAGGCGGGATAAATCAGCATCGCGAAGTCGGGGCGGGCGGAAACCTCATCCACCGCATCCATCGGTGCATATTGTCGTTCGGAAAAATAGGAAGCTAAGCCCGCAGTTTCTCCGCCGGCGGAAAAGCCGAGAATGCCGATTCGCTTGGGGTCAAGGCCCCATTCAGCGGCTTGCGAGCGAACCAGGCTGATTGCTCGCTGTGCATCCTGAACCGCCCCCTTCCAGCGATCACCATCCGGGGTTCGCGTCGGGACGCGGTATTTCAACACGATTCCTGTGACCCCCATCGTGGCTAGCCATTCCGCCGTCTCGGTCCCTTCATGATTGAACGCCAGAATGTTATGTCCTCCACCAGGGCAAATCACCACCGCCGTTCCGCTGTCGATCTCTTTTGCTGGCTTGTACACCGACAGGGTCGGAATCGAGACATTGGTCAAGCGAATAATCGGTTTGCCACCGGCGTCTTTGGCGCCAGGTTTGGTGACATCCTGCTCGGGGGGAAGTTCCTTGGTCTCTCCTGGCGGCTTCCCTGGCCAGACGTTTTTGACGACGACTGGCGTCGCCTCGTCCGCGATTACAGGGATGGCGAGCATGGGTGTCAGCAAGCCAAACAGCAAACCAAGCCATTTCATTCGTGGTCGCGACATTTCGTACCTCTTTTTTCACAATTCCCGGATTTCTCGACTGAACAAACAGAATGATCTCGATCACTCGCGTCACGTCAGCATTACTTTCGACCGCGAAAATTGCAAACCGCCGCGAGATTTCGACCGAATTCGGTCAAGTTGAGGGCCTGACGGGTCTCTCTTCAACGGCGGATGACACCGCGAATGACAATTTTCCGCATCGACTTCAAAACGGATCTGCGATCGGCCAATTCCACCGAACTCGGATCCAGGCAAAATCAGATTCCGCATAATCGGTACAAACGGAATCCAAAGAAAGCTCGTTCCAACCGATACAGATTACCGATGTCAGTATTGGATGTGCAGATTTAAAGTTTTTTTAGGAATTTTGATTTTGTATTTTTTGAATTTGTCAAAAAAAATTGAAGTGGGTTCCGCCAAAAACTCTCGGTTGGGTTCACCCTTGGTCCATTCCCGCCACAATCCCCCTTGGATTCGCTGCGCCGTGATGCTTTTGTCGCTGATACTGGGGCAAACACAAACACAAGCGGATGACTTCGATCTTCCTCCGATCCCCCGCGTCGCGGATGCTGCCGACGAGCCGTTTCCGCGAGACCCAAACTTCAGGTCTCCCACGCGTGGCGACGATGCGAACGATGAAGAGTCTGCAGGGGAATCAAAACCTTTTTCGCTGGAAGACCGACTGAAGGAACTTGAAAAGAAGTATGAATCACAACAAACGGAAACCGATCAACTCCGCAAAAAACTGTCCGATCTCGGCGCGGCCCAGGATGCCAAGCCAGACCCCAAGTCAATTAAGGGGAGCTGGAAAAATCAATTAAACTTCGAGTCAGCAGACAAGAACTTCACCGCCCACTTCGGCGGCCGAACACAACTTGATGCGGTCTGGATGGGTGCGAACCCTGCCGCCTACGGGAAATCGAATGGTACAGGAGATAGCGATGCGGTCGACTTCCGACGAGCCCGTCTGCGAATGGAGGGGACCATTTACAAGACGATCGACTACATCATGGAATATGATTTTTTGAACACCGTCAACGACAATCCCGGACTGCAACCCGCCTCGGTGTCGAATGTGATCAACGTCCCCGCGCCCACCGATCTTCAGTGGACGTTTCGGGAAGTCCCTGGAGTCGGGAATGTTCGTGTCGGTAATCAGAAGGAACCGATCGGACTCGAGCACATTACGAGTAGTCGTTATCTCGATTTTATGGAACGTTCGTTCAATCAGGATGCTTATACGGGCCCCTTTAACAACGGGTTTTCGCCGGGTGCTTCGATCTTTAATAACTTTGGCGAAGACCAGCGTGGACTTTGGCACTTCGGTGTTTTTAAAAACGTCGTGAACGTTTTCGCCTATGGGGTTGCCGACAACGCCTATGCTTACGATGGGCGATTGACCTACCTGTTGTGGGATGAAGAGGAAGGTCGGCAACTGTTGCATGTGGGTGGTGCCCTGAGTCACCGGAATATGGCCGGTGATGCCATTCGGATTCGGTCTCGCGGGTCACTCCGCAACGGTCCTTCTGCACTCAATCCTGTGTTCGCTGATACGGGGAACTTCCTCGGTGACTCCCAAGATATGGCGGCAGCGGAAATGGCCTTGGTTCTGGGGTCGTTCCAACTGCAATCAGAATACATAGCGTCCATGATCAACAATTCCAGAAATTTGACAGGAACGACCGGTTACGGAGACTACTTGACCAATGGCTATTACGTGATGGCCTCGTATTTTCTGACCGGGGAACATCGGGAATATGAAAAGAAAAACGCCTCGTTTGGGCGAGTCATCCCCGGCAAAAACTCACGTCTCTGCCCGCAAGACTGTGCCGAACCGGGTTATGGCGCCTGGCAGGTGCTGGCGCGTTACTCGGCCCTGGACCTGAACGACAACAATTTGAGCGCTGGCCAGCTCTGGGATGTGACTCTCGGCGTCAACTGGTTCCTGAATCCAAATATGAAAATCCAGGCGAACTACATTTATATGGACCGCAACGCTCTGAGCAGTTCTAACGCTCCGGGTGCTGGCAGCATTCAGGGATTCGGGATGCGCCTCGCGCACGATTTTTAATCCGGCCCCGGTTTCATCACGCGGTGACCGGGATCCTGTTTCGTTTCACCGTTGTTTGATCACGCCATCGTGCGGGTTAAGCAGATCTCGTACCTGCAGCAACGAGTCTCATTTGACGCGAGCGTTCCGGGACTCTCGCCATTGCTCGATCGCCGCCAACGGCGTCAAAGCACCAACCACCATCAAAATACCGACCATCAAATCAACCATGGCACACTCTCCTTAACACGAGAGCAGCGCAACTTTTGTGCCGATCTCAAAATCCTCGGTTTTTCAGCATTCGCTGATGAAAATCGTTTAAGGATCAGGCAGTTCTGCTGCGAAAAAGGGGGCCGGTTTGGTGGATTGATTTCACAGCCGCATTTTTCGTTTGAGGTCGAGATACGTTTTAATGGTCTGCAGGGCGAGCTGATCGGCAGGTGAATCGAGCACGGCCGAACCGCTGAACCGCAATGTTTCGAGCAATTCATCCCGCTGCAGCTGCAGTTCGTTCGCCACCCCCACCTGATAGAACTCGTCGACATTCTCTGGCTTGTGCAACTCGACCCGCAATATCGTTTCATCGGAAATCGTCACCACCAGTGGCAAGTGCCTGGGGATCAGCGATCGAACATACGTTGTCATCCGCTGTGCCGACTCGATCACCGTGACATCCGTAAACAACAACATCAGGCTTCGTCTTCGGTTGCGCGTCGCCGCGAAAGTGATCGCGGTTTCAAAGTCGGGTTCCACGAGCCTTGGCTGTAAAGAATAGAGCGCGTTCATCATCAAACCGAGCTGGCTTCGTTCCCGCCGTGGATGCAAATAGACGTCCACTTTGTCCGAGAAAACCAAGAGGCCCACAGCATCACCCTGGTCGGACATGGCCCGAGCGGCGAGGACTGCTGCTTCGAGTGCCGTATCAAACTTGGTTCGATTTCCACAATAGGTGGTCATCATTCGGCTGGCATCAATTAAGATCATCACCTGCTGCTGACGTTCGGATTCATAATTCCTGGCAATCGGACGTCGAGCTCGCGCGGTCGCTTTCCAATCCACCCAGCGAATGTCATCTTCGGGGGTGTAATCACGCAGCGATTCAAAGACCGTTCCTGTCCCGCGCCAGCGATAGCGATGACTGCCCGCCTGACTTACCAAGGCCTCACGCGTTGCCAGCTCCGCAGCAGTCCAGTTTGCCAGGTGGGGATAACACCGCACAGGTTGCCGGGCCGTCTGACGGCATAATTTCCAGGCCAGACCAAGTCGACCTTGCAGACGAAAATAAACATCACCAAATTCCAGATCACCTCGCAGCGACGGGATCAGCAGATATTCCAGCCGTTTTCGTGAATACGCCGGAATGACGGCATTGATCGTTCTTCGGTCGGCTCGCGTTCTGTCGGGCAATTGATCGCAAAGCTGGATGCTCGCAGGGTATCGGCCTCGATTTTCAATCACCCATTCAATCGGATGAATCTGATCGAGATAAATCTGGGCCGGAGCATTTCGTTCCAGCAAAATCCCCGCTGTGGAATTTCCCCAAATTCCATCAATCAACCAGGCGACGAACAGGCCCGCAAACAGCGTCCAGGCCACCGTGATGACGACACTGGACCCCGCAGACACCGCGACCAACAGCAGCGGAACGAGTCCCAGCAGGATCATACGTTGAGTGGGAATAATCATGATGAATTTGACCGGTACACAATTTCGCGGGGAACGGATTTAGCGGGGAACTTCCGTACTATTTAAAACATCCCGCACAATCTGATCCGCAGTACGGGCTCCGACCTGCGCCTCAGGAGTCAGCAAGAGTCGATGGCGAAGCACGGCCGGGGCGGCCAGCTTGATATCGTCCGGAGTCACGAAGTCTCGGCCATCCATGACGGCCAGCACTTTGCTGAGCAGCAGCAGATGAATCGCACCTCGTGGACTCGAACCGAGCTGAACCTGCGGATGCCGACGCGTGCCCCGAATAATTTCGGCGATGTACTTGATCACATTCGGCTCGACCAGCACGGTACGGGCTAACCGTCGACACTCGAGGATCTCTTCAGGGCTGGTGACGGGCTTTAATTCGTCCGCGGCCCGGCGATGAAGATCGACTCCTTGATTATAGCTTTCCAGGATCTCGAGATCGTCTTCGAGACTGGGATAGGTCAGCGTCAGCTTCGTCATGAATCGGTCGACCTGCGCTTCCGGTAGGGGATAGGTTCCCTCGAGTTCCACCGGGTTTTGAGTCGCCAGCACTGTAAACACAGGCGATAGCTGGTGTGTTTCTCCGGCAATCGAAACCGTTCGTTCCTCCATCACTTCCAGCAAGGCGGCCTGGGTTTTAGGGGGTGTCCGATTGATTTCATCGGCCAGCAAAATGGTGGTAAAGACCGGTCCTTTGCGGATCTCGAATTGTTGCGTCTGCAGGTTGATCATCTCGGTTCCCAGGATGTCCGAGGGCATCAGGTCGGGTGTAAACTGTACCCGCTGAAAATCAGCCCCTAACAGCCTGCTGAGCGACTTGGCGAGCAGTGTTTTTCCCAGCCCGGGGACACCTTCCAGCAAGACATGTCCCCCACAATAAACCGTGGCCAGCAACAGGTCGAGAATCTCGGGTTGCCCGTAAAAAACGCGACGTAGTCCCTGCCGCAGCTGTTCGGTCTGCTCACGAACCTTGGCCAGTTCCATAGCGATCTTCCCTCAATTGAAGAAGTTCCGTAACAAGTTTGATCTCTTTTTGCGGAGAAACAGGTCGCTCAGCGGCTGCGATCTGAGATCTCGCCCGCTGCAGCAGCTCTTGTTCCGCCTCGTCCAGAGCACCCCGAACACCCCGCTTTTGTCGTATCGATTGAACTCGATTCAGCACAGAATTGACAACGAGCGGTGCGGCACGTGCCCGTTGATTCATCGCCGCGACGGATTCCATGTATTCCTGCGAGGTTCGGCGTTCAATTTCATGGAATTCATCGGGCGGAGAAAGCCGACGAGAATTGCCCCAGAGCCAAAACAAACCCAGGCAAAGACCCATCAGAGAAAAACTTTGAGCACCGGGAAGCGAGAGAAACAAACTGGTAAAGGATTCAATTCGACCATGCCCATGCCGATATTCATCAAACCCCAGCACGCCCGCTGGTAACAGCTGCTGATGCAAAAGTCGTGCTAACGTCGCGGCATTATCGGCGAGATCAAAACTTTCGTTGCTCCAGGCCGCATCATCCAGCAGCAAACAGATCATCCCCTGATCCAGTGCTTTTCCCGCCAGCACACAGCGATTTTCGCTCCCCGCAATCACCCATTCCGCCGGAATATTTTTCAGTCGAGATCCCTCACTTTTCACTTGGAGATTTCCACCCCAGCGAGTCGGAACCCGTTCCGGTTCCTGCGGCAGGGAAAATCGCCATTCCGATTTGGACGGCTCAAACGAGGGGACCAGCGACTCGTCCTCCGCAACCCGACCGTCGATTGCCGTAAAAGCCTCTGCAATCGGATCGGGTAACGAATCGACGTTTGAGGTGATCACCACCAGCGTATTGCCAGATCGGATCCATTGGCTGATCGGTTGCCAAAGATCGTCGGTAAATTCGTGACCCAATCGGCTCCACGGCCGATTTCCTGCCGTCAACACGCAATGACCTGTGCCGGGGAGCACCTGTTGGATTTCCCACAGGGGTGCACGCATTGGCAGCGTGGAAAAGCCCATGGCATCCGCCCAAGCCCGAATTCCCGAGCCACCCCCCGTTCGGTCGTCTTCAACAATGCACGAAAGAGACGAACGACTGGTGGTCGCCAGCCTCCCTCCCATCAGCACGGTCACAAGGATCAGCATCAGCAACAAGGCGACAAGAATGAAATCGGCTTTCAAAAAACGACTCATTCGCCCCCCTTTGCCAGTTGATACTGTGTTTGACAATAGGAAATGACCGAAAGAACCTGTTCCGAGCTCAGATCACGTCCCCCGTACCAACAGCATTCAAAAGGCTCGGCGGCCAAACGAAACCCCGCGACCGATTCGGGCCAACGGAGCAGATCACGTTGATATTCACGATTCGAGCGTGCGGGGTCGTACCTCAGTTTTCCCTGATCCTGCAGCCACGCCAGCATGGATAAAAACGTGAACCGGATCGCCTGCCGATGATCCCCCTGCATCAAGGTCGAACGAGCCTCTTCCAACAACTGATCGAAACGAGGAAGCACGTCGAGTCTGTCCGCATGCATCGGCAGGGGAATCGCCGAGACCCGGTCGCGGCGGCGACGGAAAATCAGGTGTCCCCACCAGGCAACAAGGATGGCCAATGCTGCCACGATCACCTCGACCCAGGGGAGTCCCCCCGGGGAATCGCCCAGAGAAAATGAAAACCAACTCAAAACCCATTTCAAGACATCTAAAATGGCATTCAAAACAGGGATCAAAATTCGCTGGTAAAGGAATTCCAAGAACGATTGAAACGGAAAATTACTTTTGACTTCCGCAGTCCGTTTCCACCAGTACTCGTTCGCCCGAAAGACTTCCTGGGCCACTTGATGCGCCCGATCATCGTCCCCGTTTCCGGTTCCTGATGAGGGGATCGGATCCAAACCCAGTGCGGGCAGGGATGTGGCAATCCAGGCACCGATCGCGGTGAATAGCGGAACACTCAAGAGACGACGGTTTCCTCGGTTTCGATTCATCCTCAACTCTCGGTTCAATAGGAAAACGGCCACGAAACAGTGTTGATCCTCGTTGATCCTCGTTGATCCTCGTTGATCCTCGTTGATCCTCGTTGATCATCGTTGATCCTCGTTGATCATCAAGCGTTTGGCGAAAAACGATGACTCAATTCAGGGGAACGGAAAAAGGTTAGAGGATGCTCATGCGCTGCGATCTCCGGCTACGGATTCGGCGGGACGGTATTCTTCGTAAAGCTCATCAATTTGTGCCCGAATCCGCTCCCCTTCACGAAATTGACGCAGATTGTGATAAAAAAACGTCAACGAGACGCACCAGCTGACGGCGACAAGACAGATCAAAACGATGCCACAGACCAATTCAAACGCCCAGAGAAATTCTTCCGCGAACCGGCTCCACTCACTCTCGAACATTTTGGAAAACAGGATTAATCGAGGCAAGGGGATCAGCGAACCCAGTACCAGCATCAGCAGAAAAAACAGACCGGCCAGCACGTAAATGGCATTGTCTTCTCGCACCAACTGGCGGCTGCGGCGGAGGATTTGAGGCTGATTTTCGAACAACGCCACCATGGGTGCCTGACAGGTTCGGGGCCAGAAAGCCAACAGGGGAATCCAAAACAGCAGGAACCACCATAAATACGAAAAGACCATCCAGAGCAGCAGTCCCAACAGTCGTCCCGTCCGCGAGAAACACCAGGTGAAACACTCTTGCACAGACTTTGGCTCATTTTTCAGCTGAAACCAAGTGTAGACAGCGCACGGAAGTGGGCTGAAGGTGAGAGTCGTAAGCACCAGAGTCGGAGCAATGATCGCCCAGAAGAGGATCAACACCGGGACCTCGAACTGCCACGTTCGGAGCGCGAAGGCAATCCCAGCCGTCAAAAACGCCACCGCGAAGAGCGTCGGCAGTCCCAAGAGCGCAAACGACAGCAGATGATCGTGCAGACACCAGAAGGCTCGATCCGTTTGCCGGAGTGCCCGAATCACCAAGTTTTGCGAAAAAGATGTATTCAAGGAATCGACCGAATCCAGAATGAAGGTGGTTGACTTCGCTAAGACTGACTCAAAAGACTAATGCGCAGGGGACAGAGAGTCCAGCGATCCGGTCTCCACCTGGCGTTGAGTGGTTGGTTTTTTTGAGAGCCCGTGACATAATGCTGCACAGTATTCGTCCCTTTCAAATCAAGTCCATTTCAACACGAGGTTTGTTATGACATCCCTAAGAGATTTCGGCTGGTGGATCCAATCGACCGATGATGAGCTGTATGGTCCTGTCACGAAGCAAACCTTGTTGCGGTTTTTGACCGAAGGTGCCATCTCTCCCAATACACAGGTTCGTCATTGTTCGGAAACCGAGTTCACCCCGATTGCGGATCTCGGAATGCTGACCGATCTGGGGACACCCGCAAAACTTCGTTCGGGAGATACACTCAGCACTTCCTGGCCGAAAAAAACCAAAGATCGCCTGGCACTCGCCGTCAGTGATGTCGAGTGTACCTATCACCGAAAGCCTGCAATCCTGTCGTGTATTCGCTGCCAGGGTGCGTATTGCAATAAATGCCAGTTGAAAAAAGGTAAGAAGACCTATTTGATGTGCAAAAAGTGTCAGGCAAGTCTTTACAATCGACGGTCCCTGGCTTATTTCCTGGACGGATTCGCCTTAAACCTCTTGCCAGTAATCGGTGCAGCCTTTCCGGCAATTATCCTGTTGGGGCCTGAGCAGGGAAGCGCGGTCGTGAATCTCGTTTCGTTTTTAGGCCTGGGTCTGTTTTTGGTTCGTGACCCACTCTTTGGGGGGGCTGGACCAGGGAAACGTCTGTTCGGCTTGAAAGTGGTCTCACATCAGGATGGAACGACCCCTGTGACCTATGCTCAAGGCTTTGTTCGTTGCCTGGCTCATCTGATTCCCATCTTTAATCTTGTCGATGCCAGTTCCCCTTACAGCGATCCGCTGCAGCGACGTTATGGCGATCATTGGGCGAAGACACGGGTCATTGAAACCGATGGCCAGTTGGCAAAGGTCCAATGGAAAACCGAGCAGCGACTCGAGAAAAAAGGGATCGAGTTGACCGACGTGTCGTCTATGACCCCTGCGGAATTTGCCCGCACTGACTGACCACAGCGGCGAGAAAGGCTTCGTCACTTTGATGGGATGCCGGAGCCAGTTCGCTCAGCGTTTCCACCAGTTTCAGCAGATCACTGGCGATCTGCTGACGATACTTGGGAGCCATCTCGCCACGAGTCCGCAAAAACTCGTCACAGGTTTCGACGAGTTTTTGCGGGAGACTGCCGAGTTTCACGATCGCGAGCGGTAAGGCTGCCGCTTCGACCGCTTTGGTGGAAAAAAGCGAATCGGAAGCCGCCTGCTCCTGATACACCACCAATGTCCCCGCGACGAGGTCTCCGATCCGTTGACAGCTTCGAGTCGTCAATAAACTCACTAACCCGACTCCATAGCCAACAGGAAGGAAATCGACTGCCCGCAACAGATTTCGCAGCAGAGAGTCGGTTACGCTCAGAGCGAATCCACCCGACTTCACGACGCGGATACCGACCATTCTCTTGCCGGGAGATTGACCGGACCATAACAATTCAAACAGAATGAAATACGAGTTGAAGCTGATAAACGCGACGATCCCCAGAATGGCGGCGACATACGGAAGAAATTCTGGGGGTAACGGGGTTGCAAATGCCACAATCAAGTTTTGAAAAACCGAAAGCAGCAAGCTCATCAACGCCACATCAACGAGATAAGCCGCAGCTCGAGTACCCGCCCCCGACAGTTCGTAGGAAACTTCGAGGTTCTCGGGGGTTCGAACAACCATCTTTCGATCTAAAGAATTGCTCGTATGACTGTTCATCAATTTATCCAATCTCATCAGGAACGCTGGGGACAGTTGGATGCATTCATCGCGCTGGCCAGTCGCATCACGTTGGGAAACGTTCCGCTCCACGAGTACAAAGCGGGAAGTCTTTTGTATCGTCAGGTGATTGCGGATCTGGCTTACGCCCGCATGCGTTTTCCCAACCACAAAGTTGTTCGCGACCTGGAAAAACAGGTAGGGCAAGCGCATAGCCTGATCTATCAGGCGCGGCGAGTCAAACGAAGCGACTGGAAAGAGTTCTGGTGGAAGACGTGGCCCACGCTGGTCGTGCAATCGTCGCGTGAAATTTTGCTGGCAACAGGGGTGTTCGCGATTGCCAGTCTGTTTGGTTTTTGCCTGGCAACACAGTTTCCGGTGCTCGAGGGATATTTCATCTCTCCTGCCATGCGTGAGGCGATGTCGTCGGGTCATTTGTGGACGGAATCGATCGTCAAAACCGCACCCCAGGCCAGCAGTCGGATCGCCACGAATAACATTTCGGTTTCCATATTGGCCTGGGCGCTGGGGGCCACCTTCGGTGTGGGGACCATGTGGTTACTGGTCACCAATGGCTTAATGCTGGGGGTGATTTCCTCGGGGTGTCTTCGTGCAGGCTTGCTCGCCCCGCTGGCCGAATTCATTGTCGCGCATGGATCTCTGGAACTTCCGGCGATCTGGATTGCGGCAGGTGCCGGTTTCCTGCTGGCGAAGCCGATGATTTTTCCGGGACAGTATTCGCGGACCGTGGAGCTCCGTCAGGCCGGAAAAAAATCGTGGCAATTGCTGGTCGGAGTCATTCCGATGCTGCTGATTGCCGGATTTGTCGAAGGCTTTATTTCCCCCAGCCAAATTCCCGCCGCGACAAAAATTGTGCTGGCGCTGATGCTGGCAGCAGCCTATACCGCCTACATTCTGAGATTCGCGGACCCGGCAGGGACCACTGCGGAATCCCCGTTTGGGGGATTTGACCGCAACGGACCCAAACCGTCTCAGGGACACTGAACAAATGATGCACTGTGATGCACGGTGAGCCACTCTGAGTCCCGGTGAGATACGGTGAGATACGGTGAGATACGGTGAGTTCCGGTGAAACGGGCGGTTTCACCGGGTGGTACAAGTCTTCACCGTTTGACCCGTAGCCAGCGGCGCAGGTGGGTCGGTGTTCAGCCGACCTCTTCGAACGTCGGTTGATGTCGATTGCGGCATTCTGTCGGAGAGACCAATTGTAACCGTTCACAGTTCACAGTTCGGGGACTGGCTCATTTTTCCCGCGACAAAGTGAAGATTCGCCAAATCGCTGAAACCATTCACTCATCGTTTTGCCGGGAAAATTGTGCCTGTCCCCCACGCTCGGGGACTCGCTCAACTGGTAAAGGTCTTGAAGCTGTAATTAAACGAGGTCACCGAAGTTGGCAACGAAAAGTTCAAAACCAGGCTGATGGATTTTCCGGCCTTTAATCCACTGGTGCTGAAGCGGATATAAGCGGCCGCCCCATCCGTAATCGAGCCAGTTGCATTCTCGAGACTCACACCCGCTGTTAAACCGATCAGCACGAAATCGACATTTCCGGTCAGGTCGACTCCACTGATATTATTGATCGTCACCGTTTGAGCCCACATGCCCGTGGTCCGGTTCTTGACAGGACTCGATCGCGTGATTTTGACCTGGCTGGAAACGTTGGTGCCGACAGTCAGCTTGGCCGTATTCCCCAAAACGGTCGTAAAATCGGATCCGGCGGCGTCGAACAGGGTGATGAGGGGATGATAAGTACCACCGACTGAATACACGTGATTTCCCATTACGCGGATCGTTATTCCATCAGAATCAGGATGCGAAACCGCCACGTTTGTATCGACGTTACCATCACCCCAGTTGATTGTGGCGGTATAGGTCGTTGACATCGAAATCGCCTCCGGATCGACAATGTCCACCA